>CAZSDY010000111.1:0-11988 GCA_964605765.1 uncultured Ectothiorhodospiraceae bacterium
GAATGGGCGAGCCGGGAAGACACCCCCATCAGCGACCGGGAGACAGCGGCACAAGACGACGCCGTTGAACGGTCCGCTGCATGGGGTTGTTCGGGCTCGTGACTGCCACCTACAGATTGGGACCAGTGCCTCGACTCGTGTGCCAAAGCGCTAGCACGTGAACCGTTTCGCCGCGCGTGCGGTAGTAGAGAAAGTAGTGAATCCGAGCCAGATGCAAACGCTGTACCATTCGCGCGCGGGTGTTCGACACTGGTGCTCCGATACCAGGCTCGACGCCCAATAGCGAAAAAGTCTCCGCGAGCTCTCGGCCGAAAGCTTCCGGCGCCAGGGGGCGATTTTCATCTCACCAGAGAGCGGCACGCTCAATTTGCGCCTGTGCCCGCTTGGTGACGCGGACCCTCACGGCTTAGTCAGCCATGGCGCGGCGCGAGCTGGGCGAGCACTTCCTCCGCTGAAATCGTTTCGCCGCGGTCGGCCTCGGCGATCGCAAGAAGAAGCTCAGCTTCCTCCTCGGGCGTTAACGTAAGACCGCCATCCTCGTCCCTGGCGAGCACCGTGACAGAACTACCTTCCTCCAAGGCCACGCCGTCGAGCACAACCTTGCCCTCGATCACTTTTCCGGTGGCCATCTTCATAGCGGTAGTGATACTCCACTCGAAAAGCGGATCCGGGGGTCGGTTCTCGCCGTGTAGCATTCGTCGGGTGCTCGCTCAGGTGCTCGCGGCATCGTTATCCTGCGCAGCAACGAGTCGGGTAACGCATGCACGCGGGCGCCGTGCTTCGTCACAGCCCGTGCTGGGTTTCCTCGATAAGCGCATCGACGACGGCGCGTAGCGCCGCGGCGTCATCGGCGCCGTTCGCCTTGGCTTGGTCGTATACACGCACCTGCATGTGCGCGCTGGTGCCGTGTTCCAGGATATTCCTGGCATGCTCGACGTCGCGCCGGCAGTCGAGCGCATCGGCGTCCTCGGCGATGAGTTCCAGCATTTCCGCCAGGAGGTCCGGGTAGCTGACGATCTCTCCCTTGCCGAAATCGATGAGACCCTGGTCTATGCCGTAGCGCTGCGCGCGCCAGCGGTTCTCGCCGAGCAGCAGCGGCGCATAGGTACGCCAGCGCTGATTGCGCTTGCGCAGCCTGTAAAGCATGCGCAGCCAGCACGAGTACAGCGCCGCGATGGCCAGGGTGTCATCCATGCGCGTGCAGATATCGCAGATGCGCATCTCCAGCGTGGAAAACTTGGCGCTCGGGCGCACGTCCCACCAGACCTTGGTGGCATCCTCTATGACGCCGGTCTTGACCAGCACGTCGACGTGGCGCTGGTACTCGCCGTAGCTCGCGAATCGCTCGGCGACGCCGGTGCGCGGAAGCTCGTCCCATACCGCGAGGCGGTAGGATCGCAGCCCCGTGTGCTCGCCCTGCCAGAACGGCGACGAGGTGCTGAGCGCGAGGAAGTGCGGCGTGACGTAGCTCACCTGGCCGAGCAGATCCATGCGCAAATCATCGTCGTCGATACCGACATGCACGTGCATGCCGCTGATCATCAGGCGGCGCACGACGCCCTGGAGATCGGCGGCGAGTGTCTGGTAACGCGCCTTGGGCGTCGTCCTCTGGCTGTCCGGCGTGGCGAATGGGTGCGTGGAGGCCGCGATGATGGCGAGCCCGTGATCGTCAGCCACCTCGGAAACCGTGCGGCGCAGGTTCGCCAGATCCGCCCGTGCCTCGCTTATGTTCGCGCAAACCCGTGTGCCGACCTCTATCTGCGACTGCAGGAATTCCGGGGTCACCTGGCCCTCGAGGCGTTCCTCGCACGCCGGCAGCATAGCCGGTGGGGCCTCGGAGATGAGATTGCGCGAGGCGCGGTCGACGAGCAGGTACTCCTCCTCGATGCCTACCGTGAAGCTCGGCTCCTTGACCATGGGGCGCTTACTCCGTGGATGCGCTGACGCGTGAGAATAAGACATCGCCGATTGCGCGCGCCAATCGCTCCGCCCAGTGCGCGGCACCCTCGTTCGTGGACACCAGATCCTGGCGAATTTCCAGCGTGATGTTGGCGAGCGCGCGGGTGTCGCCGTGGTGGCGCATGCTGAAGCCGAGCGGGCTCCTTCCGTCGTAAGGCTCGTTGTCGCCGATCAGCAGGGCCGGCTCGCGGCGCAGGGCGCCGAGCATGGCGTGGGCCAAGGCTCTCTCCCGGTTCCACAGCACAGCGGCGTGCCAGGGCCGGGATCGACATCCGAGCAGTGGGGTGAACGTGTGCAGGGAGACGAGAGTCGGGGAAATGTCGCGCTCGAGCAACCGCTCTATCGCCTGCGACACGGCCCGATGATAAGGCCAGAAGAACGTCTTCGCACGCAACGCCGCCTGCGCCGCCGTGACGTCCCGGTTACCCGGGATGTCCACGCCATCACTGTGCGCCAGAACGGACTGTGCATGCCCGGGTGGGCGGTTGGGGTCGATCAGCAGGCGCGAGAAGTTCGACAGCACGCAGGGCGCGCGAAGCCGCTCGGCCATGCCGCGCGCGAGGCTTGCCGCGCCGATGTCGGAGGCCACGTGCTGCGTCAGATCGAAGGGGCGCAGCCCCAGGTCGCCGTACGGCACCGGGATGCGCGCGCTGGCGTGGTCACAGACAATAAGGAGAGGTGCCATCACCCCGGCGTTGACTACCTCGAAGGGCGCTGCTTCATCCGAGGAAAGCGGTTCCCCGGCCGGCGTGATGTGCGTGGTGTTGGAATCGAGCATGTTGAGGCAAGCCCTGATGGTTTATCAGGCCGCGCGACGCATAGGATAGCGTCATCGGGGCGTGTTCGATAGACTGGCCGCATGCCTGCCCGGCGCCGGTTGCCCTCCGCGACTGCTAGGGGTCAAACGCCTGCCGGTGCATGCGAATGTAGGGACGCCGGCTGGCAATGTTGCTTCTCGCCGCGATCCACACGACTTGGCCAGTGCCCCGATTGGGAGCGTGCATCGATGCCAGAGGCACCACCATGAGCGCCACGACGCCGGATCTGCCAGGTACCATGACGGTGATCGAGATCAGCGAGCCGGGGGATCCGTCCGTGCTGAGGCCGGTCGAGCGCCCAGTGCCGGCCCCGGGCGCCGGCGAAGTGCTCATCAGGGTCGGCGCCGCCGGCGTCAACCGGCCGGACGTCATGCAGCGTCTGGGCATGTATCCGCCACCACCGGGGGCTTCGGATATTCCCGGTCTGGAGGTAGCCGGGGTCGTGGCGGCCGCGGGCGAGGGCGTGGAATCGCCCGCCGTGGGAGATCGCGTCTGCGCGCTCGTCACCGGCGGCGGGTACGCCGAGTACTGCGTGGCGCCGGCGCGCCTTTGCCTGGCGCCGCCGCCCGGCATCGGTGTGAGGGAGGCGGCGGCGTTGCCCGAGACGTTCTTCACGGTGTGGAGCAACGTATTCGAGCGCGGCGCGTTGCGCGCGGGAGAGACCTTGCTCGTCCACGGGGGAGCGAGTGGCATCGGCACCACGGCCATCCAACTCGCCGTCGCCTTCGGCGCAAACGTGGTAACGACGGCCGGCAGCGAGGAGAAGTGCCGCGCGTGCATGGCGCTCGGTGCGGCACTTGCCGTCAACTACCGGCAGGAGGATTTCGTGGAGCGCGTGGCCGGGTTCACGGGGGGGACAGGGGTCGACGTGATCCTCGACATGGTGGGCGGGGATTATCTTGCACGCAACCTGCGTTGCCTCGCCGAGGGCGGGCGCCTCGTGCAGATCGCCTTGCAACGTGGCCCGAAAACCGAGATCAACCTTCTTCCCATCATGTTGAAGCGCTTGACGTTGACCGGTTCCACGCTGCGTCCCCGCAGCGTGGAGGAAAAAGGCGCCATCGCCGACGCGCTCGTTCGCCACGTGTGGCCGCACGTGGCCGCCGGTGCCGTGAAGCCCGTGGTGCATGCGCACTTCGCGCTGGCGCGGGCCTGCGACGCCCACGATCTGATGGATCGAAGCGGGCATATAGGCAAGATCGTGCTGGTGGCGGACGATTCCGTTGCAAGGGCGCCGCCGGGTCGCGATTGAGCGGTACGCGGTTTTGTGATGCGTTGCCCGGTCCACGAGGGGAGAATGCGCTAAGCAGTCTCTGTCCAGCAAGAATGACTCTCGCCAAGACACAAAGATCGCGACGCGATGAGTGACTGTGATGCAATTCACGCTGACCTGGCATCTCTGCGCCTTTGCGAGGGGCATTTTGACATTTCTGCATGGGCACGAACCAGAATCAGTGACTACACCAAGAGAGGCAGCGACAATGTATGCCTCGTGGGCCGAGCATTCGAGCGAGGTGCCGAGGCGGCCGGGGTGGGCGCGTCGGCTCTTCACCGCACTTACGGACAGATACCGTGACTGAACACAACGAGCAGTTTCAATCCGCCACGCGCGAGCTGGTGCCGATCAACGGACTGATACCGCAGTACCAGAACGAGATCATCAACCAGTCTGAGGTCCTCACGTTCAAGAAGCGGCAGTTCGTTTTCAAGGAAGGCGATACCGACGACTACTCGTACTACCTGCTCGATGGCGAGCTGGAGATGACTTCACAGGGCCAGCTCGTCAAGCACGTTACCGGCGGTGATAGCTCCTCCCTCTATGCGTTGGCGCAGCTCCAGCCGCGCCAGCTCTCCGCCAGGGCGAGCACCGCGATCACGGTGCTGCGCGTGGACCGTGCGCTGCTCGACCGCCTGCTCACGCTCGAAGAGCAGGGTGACGCGGCCGGTGAGGTCACGGTCAGCGACATAGATGCCGAGGAGTCCGGCGACTGGATGACGAAGTTGTTGCAGCTGGAGTTGTTTGCCAAGATTCCGGCGGCAAATATCCAGCGCATATTCTCCATCATGGAGTCTGTGCGGTTCAGCGCGGGCGACGTGGTCGTGGAGCAGGGACAGCCCGGCGATTTCTACTATTTCATTCAGACGGGACGCTGCGAGGTTTCGCGAAGGACCGATGCGGACGCCACCGCGGTGAAACTGGCCGAGCTGGGCGAGGGGGATTGCTTCGGGGAAGAGGCGCTGGTCTCCAACGCGACCCGCAACGCGTCGGTGATCATGCTCACCGACGGTGATCTGATGCGCCTCACGAAGCAGGATTTCACGGACCTGATCAAGAAGCCGGTGTTGCGTGAGGTGGACTACGCCCGGGCGCAGGCCCTGGTGGCCGACGGTGCCAGGTGGCTGGATGTGCGATTCGAGGACGAGTGCCGGCAGGGCGCCATCCCGGGTAGCCTGAACATCCCGTTCAACACGTTTCGCGGCAAGATGGTGACGCTCGATACGCAGACCGCTTATGTCATCTGTTGCGACACGGGCGGAAGAAGCTCGGTGGCGGCCTTCCTGCTCACGCAGGAAGGGTTCGATGTCTGCTGTCTCAAGGGCGGGCTCATCAATAGCCCGATGGGCGGCGAACCAGAAACGGTATCCGCGGACGCGGGGGATGGTGCAGCGGTGAGGGCGCCTGCGACCGCTGTGACGCGGGCCGATGTGCGCGACTCGCGCAGCGTGGGCGATGATGAGCCGGCCGTAGTGGAGGCGCCGGAATCGACATCCGAAGGGTCGCTGGATGCCGACATCCGGGCGACGGCGCTCGATGCGGAGCTCGTCAGGGCCAACCTGGAGCTCGAGGATGCGCTGCGCCAGAAGAGCGAGGCGGAGCGTGCACGCGAGTCTATCGAGGCGCAGGCGAGAGACGACGTGGCGGCCGAGAAGGGCAAGCTCCACGCGCAAGTCGAGAAGCTCAGGAGCGAGGCTGCCGAAGCCAAGCGCGCGCTGGCACGCGCGGCCAAGACCAAGGTGGCGCAGGAGCGCCAGAAGCTCGAGGCCGAGGCGCAACGATTGCGCGAGGAGGCCGAGGCGGCGAAGCGCAACGCCGATGAGCTTGCCCAGAAATCCATCGCAGAGGCACAGGAGAAGGCACGCGCCAAGGCGGCGCAGGCAAGCACCGCGTTGGCCGAGGCGCAGCATCTGAAACTCGAGATCGAGGCTGCCCGGCACGCGGCGCAGGCTGAGGCCGAGCACAAGCGCAAGGAGGAGGAAGACAGGCTCGCGGCGCTCAAGGAGGCGGCCGAGCAGCGCCTGCGCGACGAGTCGGCACGTCTGGAGTCGGAGTACGCGCGCAACGCCGAGGAAATCGCGCGCATGCAGCAGGAGCGCGAGGCGGCCGAGGCGAAGCTGGGTGAAGAGCGCGCCAGGATGGAGGCGGAGGTGGCCGACGCGCAAGCAAAGCTCGAAGAGGCAAAGAGGATCAAGAAGGAGACGCAGGCCGCACGCCGCGCGGCGGAAAAGGAGGCCGAGCGCAAGCGCAAGGTGCAGGAGGCCCTCGAGGAGAAGCTGCGCGGGGATGTGAACAAGAAGATCCAGGAAGAGCGGCGCAAGCTCGAGACCGAATTCGCCCGTCACGCCCACGAGATGGAAGACCTGCAGCGTGAGAGAAATGCGGCGACCGCGGCACGGCGTGCGGCCGAGGAAGAAGCGGCGCGCATCGTGGCGGAATACAAGGAAGCCCATGCCAGGACGACCGCGGAGCAGGAGGCGAAGCTGCGCGCTGAACGCGAGCGCGTGGAGCAGGAGTCCCGGCGTATCAAGGCGGAGCTGGACCAGGCGCTGGCGGCCAAGCGTGAGGCGGAGGCGACACGCAAGCAGGTCGAGGAGCGCATGGCTGCTTTGCAGGCGGTGGATGCGGAATCGGCATCACGCGCAACGGTGTCGGTGGAGGAGGCATCGGAGCTGAATGCTCGCATGGAAGCGATCGACGTGGAGGTCAACGATGCCCTGCAGCAACTGCACGTGGCCGAGGCCGCGCACGACGCAGCGCAGGCGGCGCGGCAGGCGAACGAGGGCGAGATGGCCCGCCAGCGTGGCGCCGAGGAGGAGCTTCGCCGCCAGCTCGAGCGCGAGGCGCAGGAGTGGCGCAAGGAGCAGGATGCGCAGGAGCACGAATCGCAGTCCCGTGACCTGTTGCTCGGCAAAGACCAGATGGCTCGGATCAGGGCGCGCGCGGCGCAAGCCAAGCGCGAGGCGCAGGACCATGCGCAGAGCCTGCTAGGGGATGTCGCGGCACAGCTCGAGGCCGGAGAGGACTGATCGAAGGGCTCTCGAAAGGGTAACTCCCGATTTCGGGTTGCCGGCCCATCGCGCCTGGCGGCGTTGCTCGTTCGCTTACATGGAACAGCTATGCGTGCTTCTCGCGCCCTGCCAGGCAGGTGCGGCGATCCAGGACACGAAGTTGTTCTTTCGCGAGCCCGAACAGTGTATAAAGAAGCGGAAATCAGTCAGCTTAGGTATCAAGAGGGGCGGTGCGATGGAGGAATCAGCGGCATTGGAGACGCCCACGAAGGCCATGAACGTCTCCGAAGAGATCATGGTGCAGATGATCGATGTCCACAAGTGGTATGGGACTTTCCAAGTATTGAAGGCCATCAACCTGACCGTCAAGAAGGGCGAGCGTATCGTGATCTGCGGCCCCTCAGGCTCCGGCAAGTCGACGTTGATTCGCTGCCTCAACCGCCTCGAGGAGCATCAGAAGGGCCAGATCCTGGTCGAGGGGACGGAGTTGTCCACCGATCTGAAGAACATCGAGCGCGTACGCCGGGAAATCGGCATGGTGTTCCAGCACTTCAACCTGTTTCCCCACCTCACCGTTCTCGACAACCTCACTCTCGGTCCCATATGGGTGCGCAAGATCCGCCGAGCGGAGGCCGAGGAGTCGGCGATGCGGTATCTGGAGCGGGTCAAGATCCCCGAGCAGGCTAAGAAGTACCCGGACCAGCTATCGGGCGGACAGCAGCAGCGCGTGGCGATTGCACGCGGACTTTGCATGAACCCCAAGATCATGCTGTTCGACGAGCCGACCTCCGCGCTCGACCCCGAGATGATCAAGGAAGTGCTCGACGTCATGGTAGGCCTCGCCGAGGATGGCATGACGATGCTTTGCGTGACCCACGAGATGGGATTCGCCAAGACCGTGGCCAACCGCGTCATCTTCATGGACTTCGGGGAGATCATCGAGGAAAACGAACCGTATGCGTTCTTCGAGAACCCGCAGCACGACCGCACCAAGCTGTTCCTCAGCCAGATTCTGCACCACTGAGGCTAAGGAAAATGGGGTCAGGTCTAGTATTTAGAGTCCCGACATAAAAACCGTATACTCCACGCCCCGTTCTCGGGACTCTAAATACTGACCCCGTTCCTATATCCCGCCGATGCAGAGGTACTTGATCTCCAGGAAGTCGTCCATGCCGTATTTGGACCCCTCGCGGCCGATGCCCGATTCCTTGACACCGCCGAACGGCGCGATCTCGTTGGAGATGATGCCCTCGTTGATGCCGACGAGGCCGTATTCCAGCGCTTCGGCAACGCGCCACACGCGTCCCAGATCGCGGCTGTAGAAATAGGCAGCGAGCCCGAACTCGGTATCGTTGGCGAGCGCAATCGCTTGCGTCTCATCCTTGAAACGAAACAGCGGCGCCACGGGGCCGAACGTCTCCTCGCGGCTGATGGCCATCGCCGTCGTCACGTTGGAGAGCACGGTTGGCTGGAAGAAGGTGCCGCCGAGCGCATGGCGGGAGCCGCCCGCCACGACGCTCGCACCGTGCCCGGTCGCATCGGCGATGTGAAACTCCACCTTCTCGATGGCACGCACGTCGATCAGCGGGCCTTGCTGCACGCCCTCCTCGAGTCCGTTGCCGACCTTGAGCGCCTTGGCCGCCTCGGCGAGCCGGGCAGCGAACTCGTCGTGCACGCCATCCTGGACCAGCAGGCGATTCGCGCAGACGCAGGTTTGCCCCGCATTACGGTACTTGCACCCCATGGCACCGGCAACGGCGGCGTCCAGATCGGCATCGTCGAAGACGATGAACGGGGCGTTGCCGCCGAGCTCGAGCGAGACCTTCTTGACGTTGCTTGCGCATTGCGCCATCAGTTTTTTGCCGACTTCCGTGGAGCCGGTGAAGCTCAGCTTGCGCACCGTCGGATTGCCCGTCAGCTCGGCACCCATCGCAGCAGACGGGCCGGTGATGACGTTGAGAACTCCCGCCGGAATGCCGGCACGCTGTGCGAGCTCGGCGAGCGCGAGCGCCGAGAAAGGCGTCTGCGAGGCGGGCCGAATGACGACCGGGCAGCCGGCGGCCAGCGCCGGCGAACACTTGCGCGTGATCATTGCCGAGGGGAAGTTCCACGGGGTGATTGCCGCGACCACGCCGATCGGCTGCTTGAGCACGACGATGCGCCTGCCCGGCAGGGGATGGCCCATCACATCGCCGTACACGCGCTTGGCTTCCTCCGCGAACCACTCGATGAAGGAGGCCGCGTAGGCGATCTCGCCGCGGGACTCGGTGAGCGGCTTGCCCTGCTCGGTCGTCATGATGACAGCGAGATCCTCCTGGTTCTCCATCATCAGATCGAACCACCGGCGCAGGATGTTGGCGCGCTCCTTGCCGGTCTTGGCGCGCCACGCCGGCCAGGCGGCGTCCGCCGCCTCGATGGCCTCGCGGGTCTGCCCGGCCCCCATTGCGGGCACCGCGCCGATGGCGCTCGCGTCGGCCGGGTTGGAGACACCCATGGTGGCGCCGTCGGTCGCATCCAGCCATGCGCCGTTCACAAAACACTGCTGGCGAAACAAAGTAGAGTCGTTGAGTTTCATGGTCTATCCCTCACCTGAATCCTGAAGAGCCTTGGCGCGCTCGCGCAGCGCGAACTTCTGAATCTTACCCGTGGAGGTCTTCGGCAGATCGCCGAACACCACGGTTCTTGGAATCTTGAACCCGGCCATGCGCTCGCGGCACCACGCCATCATCGACTCCTCGCTCACCTCGCCCGCGCCGGGTTTGAGCGTGACGAATGCGCAAGGCGTCTCGCCCCATTTCTCGTCCGGTCTGGCGACCACCGCGGCCTCCATGATGTCCGGGTGCTTGTATAGCGTTTCTTCGATTTCCAGGCTCGATATGTTCTCTCCGCCGCTGATGATCACGTCCTTCGCGCGGTCCTTGATCTCGACGTAGCCGTCGGGGTGACGCACGCCCAGATCGCCCGTGTGAAACCAGCCGCCGCGAAACGCCTCGCGCGACGCCGTCGGGTTCTTGAGGTAGCCCTTCATGACCGTATTGCCGCGAATCATGAGCTCGCCCATGCTCTGGCCGTCGCTCGGCATCGGCTCCATGGTCTCGGAGTCTGCAATCATGATGTCTTCCAGCGTGTGATACCACACGCCCTGGCGCGCCATCTTCGCGGTACGCGCGGCGGTGTCGAGGCGCTCCCAGTCCGTCTGCCACGCACACACGGTTGCCGGTCCATAGGTCTCGGTGAGTCCGTAGAGGTGGGTGACCCTGAACCCCATCTCCTCCATGTCCCGAATCACCTGGCTCGGCGGTGCGGCGCCGCCGGTGGCGACCTCCACCGTGTGCTCGAAGCTCACCTTCACCTCGTCGGGCGCGTGAATCAGCATGGTGAGCACGATGGGTGCACCGCACATGTGGGTGATGCCGTGGGCCTTGATCATGGGGAAGATCTGCGCGGGGTCGACCGTTCTCAGACACACATGGGTACCCGCGGCCGCGGTCACGCCCCAGGTGTAGGTCCAGCCGTTGCAGTGGAACATGGGCAGGGTCCAGAGGTACCTGCTGCTCGCTTTGACGCCGAACACCAGCAACTGGCCCACCGCGTTGAGGTAAGCGCCGCGGTGATGGTAGGCGACGCCCTTGGGATTGCCGGTCGTGCCGGAAGTGTAATTGAGCGCGATGGCCTGCCATTCGTCTGCCGGGTGGGGGTAGTCGAAGTCAGGGTCACCGCCGGCGAGAAAATCCTCGTAGGTGGTCTCGCCGATCAGCTCGCCGCCCTCGTGGAGCGGATCGTCGATGTCGATGACCAGCACTCGCGAGCCCATGGCGCCGAGCGCCTTGGCGATGGTGGCCGAGAACTCGCGGTCGGTGATGAGCACCTTGGCCTCCGCGTGCTCGAGTATGAAGCGTATCGAGTCGGCGTCGAGCCGGAAGTTGAGCGCGTTGAGCACCGCCCCGCACATGGGCACGCCGTAATGCGCTTCCAGCATGGCGGGGACGTTCGGCGCCATCACCGATACCGTGTCCCCGAGGCCGATGCCGCGCGCCGCGAGCGCCGAGGCGAGGCGCACGCAGCGCTCGTGGAACTCGCGGTACGAGTAATTTCTGTCGCCGTGAATGACGGCGGTCTTTTCCGGATACACGGCCGCGGACCGTTCCAGAAAGCTGATGGGTGTCAGCGGCGTGTAGTTCGCCTGCACCCGCTCGAGTGCCAGATCGTAGATACTGGAAACACGCTCGTCGTTCATGATCTCACCTGGGAAGTTGTGATGCGTGAAGCGCTTGGTCTATATCCCACAGGATATCGTCTATGCTTTCCAGCCCGACCGACATGCGAATCATGTCAGGCGTGATGCCGGCCGACAACTGTTCGGCCTCGTCGAGCTGGCGGTGTGTGGTCGAGGCCGGGTGGATGATCAATGTCTTGGCGTCGCCCACGTTGGCGAGATGGCTCATGAACTGCGCGCTTTCTATGAAGCGCACCCCCGCGGACTCGCCCCCCTTGACCCCGAAAGTGAGTATCGCGCTGGACCCGCGCGGGCAGTATTTGCGCGCCAGCGCCCGATAGGGACTCCCCGGCAGATCCGGGTACTTCACCCATGAAACCGCCGCGTGCTCGTTCAGGAACTGCGCGACGCGCAAGGTGTTGTCGCAATGGCGCTCCATGCGCACGTGCAGGGTTTCCAGTCCCTGCAGGAACAGGAATCCGTTGAACGGGCTCATCGCCGGGCCGAAGGTCCTCAGGGTCTCACAGCGTGCCTTCATGGTGAACCCGAAATCGCCGAAGGTCTCGTAGAAGCGCACACCGTGGTAGCCCTGTGAGGGCTCCGTCATGCCGGGGAAGTGGCCGTTGTCCCACGGGAAGCTGCCGGACTCGACGAGCACGCCGCCGAGAGAGGTGCCGTGCCCGCCGATGAACTTGGTGGCCGAGTGCA
>CAZSDY010000112.1:0-11904 GCA_964605765.1 uncultured Ectothiorhodospiraceae bacterium
GGCAGATCGATGAGCCAGATCGATCTTCTTTGCGTGCTTGGCGCCTTTGCGAGATCCAAGATCATTGCGCGATACCCCTTGTCTTGGCTCCGATATCACGTGGACACGCCCAACGTCGTTTTGTGAGAGTCCTGTCGTAGCCACAGCCGAACTCATCCCCGCCTTGTCCACGGAGCCGCGGGCCTCTAACACTGGCCGAGCGGTGGGCAAGGGGGGGGGATAAGTCCGGCCCTTGGGTGAACGACTTGCGTCGTGCATCGTCATGCCACCGCCGGCTCGGGCACTGGGGCAAGCGGGAAGTGTGCATCCTCGACCAGTCGGACCAGGCGCGCATCGACGCCTTGACGAGCGTGTTCCTGCGCTACAACTATCCTGCGATCGAGGCGGAGACGCGGGCATGCATCCTCTACTTCATGCAGATCGGATACAATTCCTCGGAGCCGAGTGAGCCGATGGCGGAACGATTGAAGCGGCTCCCGAGCTATCTCCTCGGTTTCTCCGGGCGCGAGGCGCCGGCCGATGAAGAGGAGTCGAGCTTCTCCGTGCTGGGTTAGAGCGTCGCCCGGGCGTTCGTGGCGGACCCCAGAGCCCTCTGTGCCAATGTAGGTTCGCCACAGCGTCGTGTCTGTTGATTTGCGCATTCGATTGATCCACTTTTGTATCGTGGACCGACCCGCTCAGAACGAAAAACATTCGGGGTCTAGGGAGTTACGCTCGGCGTGTGGGCCACAGGTAAATGCAAGAGTGGGTCACTCGGCGCGCATTTCAACAACACCCTCTCCAGCACCTCTGATCACTATGTCCGTATGGCTGATTCCAGTGACTCGATCTTGGCTCCACGCTCTTTGCCTTTTGCTGCTGCTGCCGCCCGGGATAACAGCGGCCGACTCAGCCACTAAGCTCGACATCCAGGCCACGCTGGGCTTCGCCGGGACGTTCCGGCTCGGCTACTGGGCGCCGCTCACGGTGACCGTGAGCAACAACGGTGCTGATCTGCTGGGAGAGCTGGATGTCGAGCTGACCTACGGCGAGGAACTCGCCGGCGATGTCTTTACGAAGACGCACCGGCGAAGTCTCGACTTGTCGAGGGGCTCGCGTAAACGATTTCGGTTCACCGTTTTTCTGGAGACATTCGCCCATCCGCTGGTGATTCGGATTTCCTCCGGCGGCCGCGAGCTGGCCCGTCACCGCATCGACTTGAGGCGAAAGTTCACCGAGGGCCGTCTCATCCTGGTGCTGAGCCGCGACGCCAACCTGGACTACCTCAACGACCCGGTGGGGGAGAGCTTACGGGTGCTTTATCCGCATCCGGAGCTGCTGCCCCGTCACTGGCGGGGATACGACGGCGTATCGGCGGTCGTCATCCACGGCATTTCGCTCGAGAATCTCAGTGCCAGGCAATTCGACGCCCTGAAAAAGTGGATTGCCCAAGGCGGCAAGCTGGCCGTTGCAGGCGGGCCGGACTTCTCGTTGCTGCGCACACCACGACTGGCGGAGCTGCTCCCTGCCAGCCCGACCGGGCTGGTAAGGATTTCAGACGCTTCCGCGTTGAGTCTGGCTTTCGGCGAACCGCTGGAGGCGAAAACGCCGTTTTACATTCATCGCCTGGTCGTCACTCGCGGTCATGTGCTCTATCGCGCCGGCGATTTACCCCTGGTCGTGGAGGCATCCAACGGTCGCGGGAGCGTATCGTATTTCAGCTTCGACGTCTCCGGCTACCCGTTCAAGCGCTGGACCGGTATGAAAGACCTTTGGTTCGCCATTTTGCGGATCTCGCCGCTCGAACGCCACTCGTTCGAGCGCCGGGAGCTCCGGGCAGAAAGCGTAATCCCCTCCATCGTGAATCGAAAGGGTGGATTCCCCGATCACATCACCGTGATCGTGTTCCTGGTGCTCTACCTCGGCATCCTGGCTACCGTTTACCGGCTCAAGCCGGTCAGTCGAGTCGGCCGAAGCCTCCTGCCGGGTCTGATTCTGGCCTGTCCGCTGCTATTCGCCCCGGCCGCCTACTACCTGTTCGGCTCGCTGCTGTTCCGGGTGGGGGCCACCGTGGTCATCACCTCGATCATCGAACCACTTCCCCACAGCCCTTACGCCCGACTGAGCCTCGACGCAGGCATGTTCTCCAATCGTAGACAAAGGCTCCGGTTCGAGATCGAACGCGCGGAGCCGATTTTCATCGCGAGCCGCCGGGAAGAGCGATGGGGCAAAACCGTTAGCTTCGGTATTGACGAAGATTCGGGAGGTTCTGTTGAGATAGATAACGATCGACCTTACGTGCTGCATCTGATGCAAGGAGAGGATGTTATCGCCTACGACATCAATGCCTCGGCCGCTCGAACCGACTCCGGGATTCGACTCACGCTGCGCAACAACACCGGTCAGTCATGGCCCGAGGCGTGGTTGGTGTTCGGGCAGAGCATTTACCGGCTCGGCGAAATCGCCCACAACGACGGTTCGCAGTTCACCCTCCATGCGAACACTATCCACTCTGAGCTCGAGGGCGATTTGACGCCCGGCGCATTCCGCGACTCGACAGGCTTGGGAGAGTTCGAGCAGCACATGGTCCAGATCTTGCTGGAACGCGCCCTCAGCAAGCAACTGGAGTCGGGCCCGCTGAACCCCGATGAGGCGCTGCTCGTGGCCGTAGTACCGAGTCCGATACACCTCGCGCAGGCCAGCGCTTCGTGGCAGCGTGAAGAGCTGGCTCTGGTGATGTTTCGCATCGAGGTTGCCACTGCGTCAGGCGCATGATGTTTCAGACTAATCCAGTGTTCACGGGAATCGCGCGCGGGCTGTTTCAGCCCGGTGCCGCCCAGCTCGCCTATTTGAACTGCTTGATGCTGCAGGCGACGGCGCTGGTCATCTGGTGGCCGAACAGCAACCTGGCGCTGGCTCTCGCCAAGGAACAGGGACCGCAACCGCTGATCGCGACGGTCGGCGCGCTGGGTCTGAGCGTGGCGTACTACAGCATCCGTGCCGGTGCCGAAGAGTTCCTGCTCAGCGGCCAGCAGTCTTTGCGGGAATGGGTGGTGGGAACCCCCCTGTCGATCAGACGCATTCTGAGCGGCAGTTTGCTCGGCCACCTGCTCCAGACGCTGCACCTGCTGGTGCTCTCGGCCCCGTTGCTCTGCCTCGCCTACTCGGTGGGCGGCGGCGAGTGGGACACACTTGCCTGGAGTCTTGCCACGGTCGTGTTTCAAGCCACCCTCTATTGGCTGGTAGGCGCGGTGGTCTACATCGCCATGGGACAGCACGGTCAAACGACCTTCGTCACCCTGCGGGCCATCGTGGTGGCCGGCTATTTGTCTACCGCGGCCTTGGCGCCGGCCGTCAGTCAACTGATGGTCTCGATTGAGCTGTTGGACAACGAGGTCTCCACCCCCACAGCGCCCGGCCACCGCATGTTCCTGCTGGTCTACGCGGGGTTGATCGCGATACTCGTCATCAGGCTCTACGCGCAGTTGTGGCATTACCGGCGAAGATCCGCAATGCGGGACACGACCGATACCACCGTGCGACGTTAGAGGTTGACATTTCCCACCGGGATTCCCAGTGTGAAGCATGGCCTACATTAGGGCGTGGACGATACTCGGGGTTGATGAGCGACGTGCAAGAGAGACGCTCGGCGGCATCGTTTCGACGCTGACCGGTCAGAAGCGGCGTCAGTTGCTGGTCGAGCATGGCTGGCTGGGTCTGTTCTGGGGAGTCGCGGTTTCGACGCTCGTGGTGCTGACTTTGAAGCTGGCCGCACCGGGATACCTGAGCCCGACAGTGGTCGCATCAATCATCGGTCTCGCGCTGGCCGCGGCGGCGTGCAAGGCCTGGATGGATCGCCCCGATGAGTTACAGGTCGCGATACTTGCCGATGTCGAGCTGAAGCTCAAACAGTGTTTGAGCACGGCCTGGGAATTTGCAACTCGGGATGGCGACCCGGCGTTGGTGCAGCGCCTCGCGGTACAGGCCGTCAAGCAACGATATCCCTCACAGTCGCAAGCGGTTTTTCCTCTGCGCATCAACACCTGGGGGGCGCTGGTGCCGGTCGCGGCACTGGCGCTCATTCTGGTCAGCGTTGTCGATCTCGAGCGACTCCCCGGACCGGCGCCGCCGGTCATCGACGACGTGGTCGTCGAGGAGGGAGTGCGGCTTCGCGAGTTCGCGCGCCAAATGCAAAGTCGGGCCGCACGCGAGGGCTTGCCCCGCGCCACCTCCGAGTCCGAGAACATCCGTCGTCTCGGCGCCCGCATGGAAAGCGGTTCTCTCTCCCGGGGGCAGGCATTGAACCGACTACAGAAGCTGGGAGAGGCGTTGGCGAGTCAACGCCAGGCTGCCTTGACCGAAGCGGGCGCCGGCGACGCGGGCCCAACCGACACGTTCGCTCGAATCGGTTCCAGCGACGCGGATGCCTCGCGTCTGCGGGACATGCTGGAGCAACTGCTGCAGGGTCGACTGGCACCCGATGAGATCGAGTCGCTGGGCCGGGAGTCCGAAGCCCTTACTCGCATGGGGATCACCGCGCAGGAACTGCGTGAGGCGCGCGAGAACTTCGCGGCCGGAGAGCCACTAAGCCTTCAACAGATGGTCGAAGAGCTGTCGCGAAAGGAGCTTGCGTTGGAAGATGCTCGAGAGCTCGGCAGAGCGCTGGAGCGGGTGGAGCAGGTGCGAGAAAACCTCGGGGACCTCATTGTGCGCCCGAAGGAGTTGGCCCAACCCGTGCAGACGGCCGAGGCCGGTCGAGACGACGGCGACCCGCACGCTGAAGGTGGTGTATTGCGCCAGGACGCTGGTGAAGAATATGGCGCCATGGTGCAGGAGCGTCTCTCGGATTACGGATCGGGGTCGAGCCCGCGTGAGCGCGCACAGACCCTGGATCCCGAATCCGAGCGCGAAAACATCGTCCTGAAACCGCGGAGCGAGTTTCGTGAGGGTGCGGGGTTCACTGCCGAGACCAGAGTGCTGCCACGCGCAGGGCGACCGAACGTCGAAGCGGCGCAGCTCGACGTACGATTTGCCGTTCAGATGGAGGAAGTGCTTTCCAAGGAACAATACCCCTTGCACCACAAAGACTTCATTCGCAGATACTTCCTGGCGCTGAGTCAGGGAGTAGCGAACGAAGCCAGCGCCAGCAAGGAGCCCCCATGACCGAGGAGTACGATGTCGCCGGAGCACGCAAGCGCCTGGCTGAGCTGAAGCGTGAGATCGGCAAACGTATTGTCGGTCATCACGATCTGGTGCAAGGCATTCTCGCCTGTCTGCTCGCCTCCGGCCATGTGTTGCTGGAGGGGGTGCCGGGTCTAGGCAAGACGCTGATCGTCAAGACCCTGAGCGACGCCCTCGATCTGGAATTCGCCCGTATCCAGTTCACGCCCGACCTGATGCCGGCGGACATCATAGGCACCCAGATCGTCGCCCAGGATGAGGACGGCAAGCGGCATTTCCAGTTTCAACGCGGGCCGGTGTTCACCCAGCTGTTACTGGCCGACGAGATCAACCGGGCGACACCAAAGACCCAGTCGGCCCTGCTCGAGGCGATGGAGGAAAACAAGGTTACGGTAGGGCGCAACGGCCACGCGCTGGATGAGCCGTTCATGGTGCTGGCGACTCAGAACCCGATAGAGATGGAGGGTACCTATCCGCTGCCCGAAGCGCAGCTGGACCGGTTTCTGCTCAAGCTGACCGCCGAGTACCCGAGTGCGCAGGAGCTATCGAAGATCATCGACCGAACGACTGGAGAGAACAAACCCGAGATTCACCCGATCATGACCCGGGATGAGCTGAACGCACTCCGGGCGTTGACCCGCTCGATCGTCATCGCGGAGCATGTCAAGGACTACGCGGTGCAGATCGTGCTGGCAACCCATGCCGACAACCCGGCGGCGCCACCCCTTACCCAACGCTACGCACGCTACGGGGCAAGCCCACGGGGTGTCCAGAGCATGATCCTGATCGCAAAAGCGTTTGCCCTGTTCGACGGCCGTTTGAATGTCAGCTTCGACGATCTCGGGTCCGCGGCAGTGCCGGCATTAAGACACCGCGTCCTGCTCAACTTCGAGGGCGAAGCGGAGGGTGTCGAGGTGGATGCGCTGATTGACGAGATCATTCGCGAGACCCCGGTAACCGGCCGGTGAGGCAGATGGCGTCCGATGCGATGGTCGATACCCAGCTGGTCTTCGACGCCGAGTTTCTACGCAAGCTCGAGCGGCTCGAGTTGCTCGCGAAGAAGATATTCCGCGGGTTGATCCGCGGTGAGCACTCCACGCCGCGTCGCGGGCGGGGGCTCGAGTTCTCCGATTTTCGGCGCTATCGGCCCGGTGATGATCTGCGCTACATCGACTGGAACATATTCGCGCGCCTCGACCGATTGTTTCTAAAGCTCTATACCTCGGAAGAAGATCTGACGTTGCATCTGCTGCTCGATTCGAGCGCCAGCATGGACTTCGGTGACCCACCCAAGTTCGACTACGCCCGCAAGCTCGCGGCGGCGCTGGCCTACATAGGGCTCAGCAACCTGGATCGGGTGGGGCTGAGCGTATTCGCGGACAATCTGGGCGCGAAGTTGCCGGCGCTGAAAACCAAGCATCACATGTCCGCCGTTCTCGAATTTCTGGTCGAAACGCCGAGCGGCGGCGGTACCGACTTCGCCCGCTCACTGCGAGAATTTGCGGCGCGCAACCAAAACCCGGGACTGGTCGTTGTGATCACCGATCTTCTGGGTGGCAGTAACGCCCAGTCGGGTCTCGACGCGCTGCGATTCGGCGGACACGAGCTGATGGTCGTGCAGCTGCTGGCCGAAGAGGAAATTGAACCGCCTCTAGCCGGTGCCCTGAGCCTGGTAGACGCGGAGGACGGTACCGAGCTCAAGGTGACCGTAGACGCGGAGCTGCGGCGACTCTACCAAGTGCGGTTGCAAACCTCCTTGGCCGAAGTGGAGAGCTACTTCCGGCGATCGGGTGTGGAGTATCTGCGGGCAAGCACCGCGATCCCGTTCGAGGACGTCGTGCTCAAATACCTGCGCCAGGGAAGGGTCTGGCGGTGATTCATTTGGCCCACCCATGGGCGCTGCTTGCGCTGGCGTCCATTCCGACCATCCTGGTCCTGCACAGTCTGCGTCCGCGCCGACCTAAGGTCGTGCTCTCCACGACCTCGATGTGGCGTGAAGCGTTGCGCGAACGTCAACGGGGTCTAGGGCTGCAAAAGCTGCTCAAAGACCTGAGTCTGTTGCTGCTGTTGTTGTTCGCGCTGCTAACTTCTATCGGGCTTGCCGATCCCCGCTGGTTGACCCGCACTACCGAGCGCAGCGACGTGGTGCTGGTCCTCGACGTCAGCGCAAGCATGAAGGCACGCAGCGACTCCGGTCTCACCACCGGCTCGCGGTTCGCCGCGGCCAAACGGCAGGCGGCCCGGATCATAGACACGCTGCCCGAGGACGGTCGACTGCTCATCATGACCAGTGGGCGCGCGCCGGTTTTACGCTCGGGATTTGAAACCGACCGTCAACGTTTGCACCGGCAACTCGAAGCAGTGCGGCCCACCGATGAATCCGGCCAACCCCGCTCGGCGCTGGAGCTGGCGCTCGCCTTACTTCGAAATCGAGAGCAGGGACGGGTCTACTTCCTGACCGATGGCGCATTTGATGAGAGCGTGGATTTCAAAACCCCGCAAATCGAATATCGGCTCATCGGGGGACCCAGTCGCAACGTCGCCATCACCCGTTTTGATTTTCGTCCGGAGGTCGGCGCTGAAGACCGGTTTCAAATGCTGCTCACATTGCGCAACTACACCGAGGAGACGCTGAATGTGCCGGTGACCGTGACACTGGACGGCACCCGCCTGATGGAGCAGACGGTGGAGCTTGCGCTCGAGGAGAAGAAGACCCTGGTGATGCCTTTTCGAGGACTGGCGGCAGGTCGAGCCCACGCGAGAATCGACGTCGATGATGATCTGGAGGGCGACAATGAAGCGTTCGCAGTCATCGCCACCGACGAGCGGCTTCGCGTGCTGCTATTCAGCAAGGGAAATTTCTATCTGGAGAGTGTCTTCGAGGCAATGCCCAATGTCAGCGTGACTCGCTTGGACGCACTTCAGGCCGACGAATATCCCGACCACGCACGACTTAACGACATCGTGGTTTTTGACGGCATCGCGCCGCCGAGGCTCGGTGCGGGAAGCTTCTTGCTGATCGACGCGATTGCACCGGATATGCCGTTGTCGGAGGTCGGCACCGTGTTGCAGCCCTCGATTGTCGGCCGGGGAGAGAGCGCTTTGGTCCGTCAGCTGGACTTGAGCGGGCTCAAGATCGACAAGGCCAAACGGGTCGTGGTGGAGTCTCGAGCACCCGGGCTGCAACGGTTGTTCTGGTCGAACGAAACCGATCTCGCGCTCGCATTGTTGCAACACGACACGAGGCTGGTGTTCGTGGGGTTCAACCTATTCGACACGAACTTTCCTCTGCAAACCGCGTTTCCCCTGTTCCTGAGCGAAAGTCTCGCCTGGCTTCGTCCACGAGAGAACCGCCACAAGCGCACTCAAACCAGAGCGGGAGAAACCTTTGTCATCGACCTGCCGGTCCAGCAACCCGATCTCATCGTTCGCACTCCGTCGGGCGAGGGCCTGATTTACGAGGCCAAGCAGGGCCGGGTGCTCTTTAACGCGACCTCGGAATCGGGCATTTACCAGTACCGGCACGCCGGCGTGCCCCGGTATTTCGCGGTTAACCTCACCGAAGAGCACGAGTCAGACATCAGGCCGAGAGCGTACCTCCCGGAAAAGCACGATGGACCCGTTGAAACCGACGCCGACAGTCAACTGACGATTACCTTGTGGCCTTACCTGATGGGGCTCGCGCTCGTCGTGCTGGCGCTGGAATGGGGCGTGTGGTGCTGGAGACCCGGTCGTGCCTGAGTTTGCCGAGCCTGGGCGGCTGAGCCTGTTGCTGGTGCTGCCGGCGATCGTCTGGCTACGACTCGAGGCGGATCTTCCGGAGAGCCGGCTCAAGCGGGCCATGGGCACGAGTCTGCGTTGCCTGGCGCTGGTCGCTCTCATTGTCGCGCTCGCCGGCCCGCTCGAGGGTTCTGACTCGCAGCAAACCGACGTGGTGTTTGCGCTCGACGTCTCGAGGAGCATCGACCGCGAGACAGCCGGCGAGGCAATGAATTTCATCAATCGGGCGTTGACTGAGAAGGACCCGGCCGCACGCATGGGTCTAGTGGTTTTCGGGAGCGACGCGGCAGCCGAGATTGCGTTGCGGGCGTCAGCGGAGCCCGTCAGCGAGCTCTCGGCCGACGTACGCCGGGGTGGCACCGACATCAGTCGCGCGCTCCAAGTCGCCATGAGCTCATTTCACACGGATGCGCAGCGTCGGGTGGTGCTGCTGAGCGACGGACGCGAGAACGCCGGGCAAGCCCGTGCAGCAGCCGCGGTGGCACGCTCAATCGGGGTGGAAATCTCCACCATCGCGCTGCAAAGAGAAGCTGCGTTGGCCGAGGTACTCGTGCGTCACGTCGTTGCCCCTGCGTGGGCTCGAGTGCATGAGCCGTTCGACCTGGAAGTCGACGTACATGCCACCACGACCAATCGTGCACATCTCATAGTCACCCGCAACGCCATACCGGCCGGCGAGACCTCGCTCAACCTCGAGCCGGGGTCCAATGTGTTTTCGCTTGTGGAGCAGGTGTCGGAGCCGGGCCTCTACGAATACGAGGCAGTCATCAACAGCGAGCAGGACGGGATCCAGGAAAACAACCGGTATCAGGTCTTCGTGCAGGTGCGCGGCCGACCGCGGGTGCTGCACGCCATTGGAGAACCCGGGTGGGGTCGCCACGTGACTGAGGCGTTGCGTGTCCAGGGGGTGACGGTGGATGAGATTCCGGGCACGGCGCTGCCCACGAATCTTCACGAGCTTACCGATTACGATCTGGTGATTCTCAACAACGTTTCCGGGTTTGATGTCTCCCTGACGAAGATGGAACTGCTCGAAGACTACGTTCGTGACGCGGGCGGCGGGTTAATCAGTCTCGGCGGAGACAAGAGCTACAGCGCGGGCGGCTACTACGGCACGCCGGTGGAACGCGCGCTGCCGGTGACCATGGACATCAAAACCGAAGCGAAGATCCCGACGCTGGCGGTCACCATTGTCATCGATCGCTCGGGCAGCATGTTCTACCAAGGCAAGCTCGCCATCGCCAAGGCGGCGGCCATGGCGGCTGTCGAGGTGTTGAATCCTGTGGATCAGGTTGCGGTGCTCGCATTCGACGATCGGCCGGAGTGGAGCGTGCCGCCGCGCGAAGTAGGCAACCGCCGGGCGATTGCCGAGCAGCTGCGCACGGTCGCATCGGGGGGCGGGACGGATCTGTTCCTCGCGCTAGAAGAGGCCGAGCGGGTCATGGTCGAGCAACGGGCCCGAGTGAAACACATCATCGTTTTGTCGGACGGACGGACCGAGACTGAAGAGGACTTCAAAGGACTCGTTGAACGCATGCGTGGCGCCGGCATCACCGTCTCCACCGTCGCCCTTGGTGCCGACGCCGACCGGGTATTGATGGAGCGCATCGCCGCACTGGGACGCGGGCGCCATTACTACACCGACAACCCCAGGAACATCCCGCGCATTTTCACCAGCGAAACGCTGGTGGTGAGCCGGGACCTGCTGGTGGAGGAGGACACGACACCGAGAATCGTCTACCCCGGCGAGATGATCGATGGCTTCGCACCCGACGAGTTTCCGCGTTTAAGCGGTTATCAGCGTATTTTCGCGAAGCCTGCCGCCCAGGTGTTGCTGAGCGCCGGCGAAGACGATCCGCTGCTGGTCTCTTGGCGCTACGGTCTGGGCAAGTCGGTCGCGTTCACCTCAGACCTTGCCGGGCGATGGGGAAAGGAATGGGTTGAGTGGCCGGACTTCCCGCGCTTCGTTGCGCAGATGGCGAGGTGGACCATGCGCCGCGAGGGAGCCGAAAAGCTAATACCTGAGTTCAGCTGGCACGGAATGCGCGGCGAGATCCTGGTCGACGCGCTGGACCGGAACGATCTGTTCATCAACGGCCTCGATATGCGCGCGAGCATCATCGACCCAGACTCCCAAACCCATCACGTTTTTTTCGAGCAAATTGCGCCCGGTCGTTACCGGGGCGACTTTGCGGCACCGAAGGCGGGGCGCTACTACCTCAATCTGAGCGGCACCGCCGCCGGTCTGCGGGTTGGGCCAAAAACCTTCGGTCTGGCGATACCGTATTCGTCCGAGTATCTGGATCTGGAGGCGGACCACGAACTACTGGAAGACATCGCCAATACCACGGGTGGCCAGGTTCTGGCGCTGTCGAGTCAGTCTCTGCCCATGGTGATGTCACCGGAGAGCACCGCGGTGAGCCATCAAGCTCGAATCTGGTGGCCCGCCCTCCTCACCGCCTTGGTGCTCCTGTTGCTGGAGATCATGGTGCGCAAGGTGGCGCTGCCCGAGTCCTGGCGTCGTCGCCTGCAACGCGTCATCGACCGACGACGTCCCGCCGCCGCTACCGAGCCCGGTTACGACGAGTTGCTGGCGAACATTGCCGAGGTGCGTAAGAAACACCTCGATGCCCTGCACGACCGCGCCCGCTTCCGTCCCGACGACCCGGCCGTGAGGGCGCGCTTGTACCTCTCGAGCACCCGGCGCTGAGTGTGACGCTACGATGTGATTTGGTCCCTTACCCGTGAGGTCTTGCAAAACGACAAGGGCGAGGGCTGTTCGGGAGACGGTGGATAGCGCACGATGATGATGACGCTCGCAGAGCCGCCAAGCACGCAGGGAAGATCGATCTGCCTCGATATGGCGCTCGACACTACCGGGGATACCCCCGTCATCAGAGTTTTCCGCGCCCCCTTTGCGTGCTTGGCGTCTCGGGCGTGCATTATCGGACGTGTGATTCGGCG
>CAZSDY010000113.1:0-11833 GCA_964605765.1 uncultured Ectothiorhodospiraceae bacterium
CGAAATCACCGACGGTCTGCCACAGTTCGCCGGGTACGACACGCCATACACCCAGGAGTGATCAGTCGCGTGTCGATACCCGAAGCAGTCAGTCGCAGGGTACTGTCAAGGTGATCGCGTGTGGGCAGAGTCGGGATCTGCGTCGTGCAGAGGTGGGGGGCATGGCGGATGAATCTAGGTGCTTGAGGGTGAGCCGAAATCAGGCAAAGGTGGAACAATCCCGACGATGCCGAATACGACAGGCTCTGAGTTCGGCGACATCGTCCTGGTTGCGTATCCGTTCACCGATCAGTCGGGACAACAGTTACTCAGCTTGGTCTTGACCGCTTCAAGCTCCTCAGTTTCTCGAAAAACTGGCGCGTATCGTCGAATCCCGGCCCTGTACCGTGAGCGTTCCATTTGCAGTACGCTACCTGCCTTCGGATGAGACCTGTTATCGCAAATCGGGAGCAAGGCGATGGGCAAAGTGGACTGGGAGGAACGGATATCAATCCAACCCCGCGTCTGCCACGGAAAGCCATGCGTCAAGGGGACGCGCATCATGGTGTCCGTGATTCTTGATTACCTCAAGGCGGGAGAGTCCTACGACGACATTCTCCGTGAGTACCCAACGCTTCACAAACAGGACATTCAATCGGCGATTGCCTATGCGGCATGGCTCGCACACGAAGAAGAACTCCAGCCGCTGCATACAGTGCCTGGTGAATGAGGGTCAAGCTGGACGAGAACATGCCGGTTGCCCTTGCCGAGTTACTCCGATCGGCGGGCCATGAGACTTCGACTGTGCCCGAAGAGGGGTTATCTGGGGCCGACGATCCAAATGTGCTCGACGCGGCTGCATTCGAGCACCGGCTTCTCATGACATTCGATACGGACTTCGCTGACATCCGGACTTATCCGCTCGGAAGCCACGCCGGCATTGTCGTGTTCCGATTATCTGACCAACGATGGTCAGTACTGAAAGAGCCAGTGAGAATGCTTTTGGATCTGGGTGTTCTCGAGGAACTCCACGGTGGACTCGCCATCGTGGACGAGACGCGGATCCGGACCCGCCGCGCCAAGGAAGATTGAGCGGCCAAGGGATAAGAATTCGCGGCTGCCTCATCGAGCCCACGGATGGCCGGCAGGCGAGGCGTTGGGCGGTCAGCGAACGAGGCGTAGCGCACGGGTCTCATCCGGCACTCGCGCGACGCCTGCAGGCGCGCACGTGGGCGACGAAGCGCTGCGTCCAGTGGTTGCAGCCGGTGTCGCGAAGGTGCGCGTAGCTTGCGAGCACATTGCGCGTCACGATGCCGTCATGGCGCCCGTCGAGACCATGCCCGCGCAGCACCTCGTAGGCAAACACCAGTTCTGGCCCGCGGCGGCGTAGCCGGGAATGGTGAAACTCGTGCGCCGGCAGATCGCGGGCAGGGTTCGGTGTGCCGGCTGCGGGCCAGGGAAAATTCGTGGTCTCGCGCAGGCGCACGTAGCCTCTGCCCTGCGGGCGCTCGCACATAACGACCTCGGCATCGATCGCCCCGACCATGTCACGGCGCCGATCGCCGCACACCAGGCGCGTCGCAAGATACATGAGGCCGCCACACTCCGCGTAGACCGGCAACCCCTGCTCGATGGCCGCACGCAGTGCCGAGCGCAACGCACGGTTCGCCTCCAGTGCCTCCATGTGCCGTTCCGGGAATCCGCCTCCGAGGAACAAGCCGTCTACGGCGGGCAGGGCGCTGTCGCGAAGCGTATCGATAGGGACCAGCTCGGCGCCGCAGGCGCCGAACGCCGCCAGATCCCCAGGATAGTAGAACCCGAAAGCCGCGTCGCGCGCGATGCCGATCCGCACAACGGGTGCGCTGCCGCGTGACTGTGTAGCGAACCGCGCCCGCGGTGCGTGTGCCTCGCCCGCCACCGACACCACGCGGTCGAGATCGACGTGTGTGGCAACAGTATCGCCAATGCGTCGCACGGTCGACGCCGCGTCCCCCACCTCGTTGGCGGGCACGAGACCCAGGTGCCGGGACTCGATGACGCAACGCGGCTCACGCCCCAGCGCACCGAGCACCGGGATATCGGTGTAGCGCTCCACCGCCGCGCGCAGCTTCGATTCGTGGCGCTCGCCACCGACCTGGTTGAGAATCACGCCGGCCACGTTCACATCCCGGTCGAAACCCTGGAATCCCTGCAGCAAGGCGGCGATACCCCTGGTCATGCCACGCGTGTCGATGACCAGCACCACCGGCGCGCCCAGCAGCTTCGCGAGCGCCGCGTTGCTTTGCTCTCCCAGCGGGTCCACGGAATCGTGCAGGCCCTTGTTGCCCTCGATTATGCTGATATCGGCATCGGTCGCGTGCCGGGCGAAGGTCTCGAGCAGCTCGGCCTCACTCATGGTATGGAAATCGAGGTTGTGGCAGTCGCGCTCCGTGGCCTGGCTGAGCCAGATCGGGTCGATGTAATCGGGTCCTTTCTTGAAGGACTGCACGCTGAGCGCGCGGCACTTCAACGCGGCGCAGATGCCGATGGCAATGGTGGTCTTCCCGGAAGACCTGTGGGCCGCGGAGAGGTAGAGGTGCGCCATGGGCGGGCGGCGGGCAGACGCGGGCGCTCAGTCCGGAGTATGCGTGCCAGTGGGCGGCGAGGGTACGGCGTCCGCGGGCAGGAAGCGCAGCACCTTGAGGCCGAGCGTCACGATCAGGAGCGCGATGGACACGCCGCCAAGACCGAGCGCAAGCTCCGGCAGGCTCGGGCGGTAAGCGGCTATCTGCCCGTCGAAGAAGCTGCTCTGGACTATCTCCATCCCAGGGAACAGCAGCAGCGGATAGGCCTGCGCACCGATGATGAGCACGTAGATCTGTGCAATCCCCCCCGCCACCACCAGACCCGCGGCACCGAGCAACCAGCCGCTGGCACCCGCGAAACGCGGGTGGAACACGAGCACCAACGGTAATGCCGAGCCGATGCCGATTTGACCGGCCCAGAACACCCAGGTGTACACGCCGCCGTCGACCAGGATGAAACGCTCGATGCCGTGGTGCTCGGTAGCATAGAGATTCGTCAGATGCTGCGCCGCCACGAAATAGAGCACCGCGACGACGAACAGGCCGAGCAGACGACGCAGGCGCTCGAGCAACGCCGGGTCCGCGAGCCGGCCGCTCCAGCGCAGCGCCGCGGCCGCAATGAGCACGAACACCGCGAGACCGAAGGACAGCGACATGGCGACGAACAGTGGCGCCATGATGGCCGCGTCATAGGCCTGGCGCGCCACCAGGAATCCGAAGATGCTGCCCGTGCCCGTGGTCAGCACGATCCGCCACACGAACGCCACACTACCGGCTGCGGTCACGTAGCGGTTGAAGCGCCGCTCCATCATCATCCACAGGTAGACGGCAACGACCGCCACGAATCCCGTGTAGAGAAAGATGTTCCAGGCGAAAATGGATTTGAAATTGTAGTGCGTCATGGCGACGATGATCCGCTCGGGCCGCCCCAGGTCGAGCACCAGTATGCAAAGCCCGCCTGCCAGCAGAGCGACGGAGAGTAGGGCCGACAGCCGCGCCAGCGGCTTGTAGAGATCGCGCCCGAACACCGAGGCGACGGACGCGACGTTGAGCGCGCCCGAAGCGCTCACGATCAAGAACACGGCGACGACGTGCGGGACGCCCCACACGATCTGGTTGGACATGCCGGTCACCTGGTGCCCGCCGTGCTCCATGCTGTAGGCGGCAAGCGCGCCGAGCGCCACCAGCGCGACGAGCAGGCCGACGAGCGCCGCATAGCGGGCGCTGCGGCCCTCGATCTCACGGTATTCGGTGAGCGGCATCGTCATCGCAGGGCTAGAGCCCCGTGTAACGCACGCCCGTGCCGAGCCCCAGATCGGCGCGTACCGCGCTGCTCTGGCGCGCGGTGAGCGCGCCCGCTATGGGGCTCCCCGGGTCGTTCAGATCGCCGAACATCAGCGCATTGTTTCCGCGCGTGCCGCACGCCTCCACGCAGGCGGGCTCGCGGCGCGGCTCGGCGTCCACCCGATGCACGCAAAAGGTGCAGCTCTCGACGGTGCCCTTGCCTCGCGGAGAGTAGGGTTTCTGGTTCGAGAGATCCTCGTGCACGAAGGACCGTGCCTTGTACGGGCAGGCCATCATGCAGTAGCGGCAGCCGATGCAGATGTGCTTGTCGACCAGCACGATCCCGTCGGCACGCCTGAACGAGGCGCCGGTGGGGCAAACGTCCACGCACGGGGGATGCTCGCAGTGCTGGCACATGAGCGGCAGCGTGAGGGTGCGCCCCGTGCGCTCCTCACGCAGCGTGACGGCGCGAATCCATTGCGCGTCGGTTGTCGGGCGGCCAAAACCCGTGAGTCCGTGCTCATCATTGCAGGCCTGCACGCAGGCATCGCACCCCTCCGTGCACTTGGCCGTGTCGACCAGCATCCCCCAGCGCTGCGCGCCGGTCACCGGCTCGTCCGGCGTGCGCGCCTCGGCAAGCTCGATCACGCGCAGGCCCGTTCCGAGCGCCGCCATACCGCCCGCAATGCCCAGCCTGGCGAGAAAACGCCGCCGGCTCCGATTGCTCAGATCATTGCTCATGTACGTTATTTGGAATCCACCGCGGGCGGACTTCCCCACACTTTGTCCACGACCCGCCTGCCTCTCACACTGGCGGAGCGGTGGGCAAAGGGTGGAGAAGTCCGTCCCCCGGAGCTGCCAGCGAGGCGTTGGACCGCTCGCCCGGTGACAACTCCGCCCGGGAAACGTGATTTGTGATTCCGCATAATGGCTTACTCCGCTGCGCGCCGCTGCTGCCCCGGTGTGGTTGCATGGCAACCGAAACAGTCCATTCGCACGCCCGCGAAACGGTGGCAGCTCTCGCAGAACTCGCCCGGTGCGTTGACCGAGATGGCATCACCGGCTGCATTGTGGTTGGCGTGGCAGTCGATGCAGTTGTTCAGGCTGAAGCGCCGGCTCCGAATGCCCTCATGCACGGTGGCGTCGCGCTGGTGCAGCAGAAACCGCATGTGGTCGCGCCGCATCACGGGTACGGGTGCCACGCACTGCTTCCCGGCCGAGGCGGGAATACGGATCTCGGGACCGATGGTCCCGGCGCCCGCGCCTGGCGCCAGCATGAGGACGGCGCCGGCCATCGCCCATGCGAGGGTGCAGCACAGCATCGGGACGATTGCGCCGTTCCACGCCCCGGCGCGAAACCCCGGGCCGTGTGACCCTGGAACGGCCGCGCTGGAGGACGGGCCCCGGTCCATCGCGCTATCCGCCCATACCCATATCGATGTAACCGCTGGGACACACGTCCGCACAGATATGGCAACCGATGCAGCGCGTATAGTCGGTGTCCACGTACCGGCCCAGCGTCCGCTCGTCCTTCTTGACCCTGAACACGGCGTCCTGCGGGCAGAATATCACGCAGTTGTCACACTCGAAGCACATCCCGCAGCTCATGCAACGCTTCGCTTCGTCGACGGCCTGCGCTTCGCTGAGGCCCACAATGCGCTCCGCGAAGTGGCTCAGCACCTCATCACCTCTGGGTACGCGGTCCTCGCGAGCGTTGCGCGGCGTGGGGGCAAAATGGGCGAGATACAGCTCGTCGGCGGCCACGACCTCCCGGGCCGAGCGATTCTCGAAGTTGTGAATGGCGAAATTGGCGGTGCACGTGCCCCACGCCTGCGAGTGATCGTACTCGCCGGGTGCGTGATCGGTCTCGCGAAGCTTTTCCAGCAGATCGAAATGGTGGACGTCGATCTTGGGCCGGATCTGCGGCTCATCGCCGCGCAGATACCGGTCCATGCAGGCGGCCGCGATGGAAGCCTGGCCAATGGCCGTGGTGAGCAGGTGCGGGCGAATGATGTCGCCGGCCACGAAGTGTCCCTCGCGGCCGGGTACCGCGTAGCCCCGGTCGGCGTCGATGAGGCCGTGCGCGTTGCCCAGCGTCTCCAGCCCTTCCAGGTTCCCCCCCTGGCCGATGGCGGACACGACGAGGTCGGCCTCGAGCTCGAACTCCGTGCCGGGTTTCGCGACCGGCGTGTCGCCTCGCATCTCGCACTCGGCCATGCGCAACCCAAGCGCGCGCCCGTCGTCGCCGAGCAGGATCTCGAGCGGCATCACGGCGGTGCGGATCGACACGCCCTCGGCGAGCGCGTCGTCGACCTCATGGTCCGCCGCCGTCATGCCCGAGCGCGGCAGCAGGGAAGTCAGCGTCACGCTGGCGCCGGTTCTCGCCGCCGCCATGGCGGCATCGTGCGCGACGAAGCCGCGCACCACGAGCTCGGGGCGTTCCTTGGGGTTGCTCGAGCGGATGCGCCCCAGGCGCCGCGCCACCGATACGACGTCGATGGAGGTGTCGCCGCCGCCCACGCACACCACTTTCTCGGCGCTCACCTGCAAGCGTCCGGTGTTGAAGGCATCGAGGAACTCCACACCGCTCACGCAGTTCGGCGCGCCTGCACCGGGCACCGGCAGCGGCTTGCCTGACTGGCACCCGATGGTCCACAGCACCGCGTCGAACTCGCGCTCGAGCTCCTCGATGGTGATGTCGCGGCCGACACGGGTGCCGAGGCGCAGCTCGATATCGCCGAGCGCGAGAATGCGCTCGATCTCGTGGTCCAGGTGCTCGCGCGGCGTGCGGTAGCCGGGGATGCCGTAGCGCATCATGCCGCCGGGCGCGGGGTGATCGTCGAACACGGTCGAGGCATGGCCCAGTCGGCGAAGCTGGTAGGCCGCGGTGAGGCCGGCGGGCCCGCCGCCCACGATGGCGACCCGCCTGCCGGTGAGCGCGACGGGCGCAGGGAAGGCGAAGCCTTTCTCGATGGCGGAATCGCCGATGAACTGCTCGACGGCATTGATACCGACGAAGTCCTCCACCTCGTTGCGGTTGCAACCGTCCTCACACGGCGCGGGGCACACGCGGCCCATCTGCGAGGGGAACGGGTTGGCATCGGTCGCGCGGCGAAACGCGTACTCCTGCCAGCTCATGTCCGCGGGCGGACGCTCTATGCCGCGCACTATCTGCAGCCAGCCGCGGATGTCCTCGCCCGCGGGGCAGCCGCCCTGGCACGGCGGCGTGCGGTGCACGTAGGTCGGACAACGATGGGAATGATCGGCATCGAAGACCATCTCTTCCCAGCGTTTCCACGCCTGCTCACCCTCGCGGAACTTCCTGAACGTGTGGCCCTCGCCCTTGAAAGTCTTGCTCCACGGTGTCGTCACGTGATCACTCTCCTCGAAATTGCGGCGGCGCTGCCCTCTGAGACATTCCCGCCAGCGTCCCCCAGGCCTTACTCGACGCTCCCCAGCACGATGGCGTCGCCAACGAGCTGATGCACGCTCAGGATCTGGTCCATCTCGAAACCGTAGTAGGGCAACACCTTGGCGAACTGGCTCTTGCAGATCGCGCAAATGGCGGCCATGTGCGTGACACCGTGCGCCTTCACGACGGCCTGCAGTGCCTGCATGCGCGGCATCGCACCCTTGACGCGCAGCTCCACCAGGTCGTCGGTCAGCAACCCGCCGCCGCCGCCGCAGCAAAATGTGCTCTCGCAGGTCGTTTCGGGGGCCATGTCGAAGAAATGGTTGCATGCCGCTCGGATGACATCGCGCGGCATCGTGAACTGCCCGCCCGGCACCGGGCCCATGCGCGAGGCGCGCGCGATGTTGCACGAATCATGAAAGGTGACGCGGCGCTCGTCGTTGGCGGACCTGTCCAGCCTCAGAGCCCCGCGCGAGATCAGATCATGTGTCACCTCGACGATGTGCTGCGGCACGGGATAGCGCGGATCCAGGAAATCGAAGGGGCCGGCCAGCGTGTTCAGAAAGCTGTAGGCGACGCGCCACGCATGACCGCACTCGCCGAAAACGAGGCGCTTCACACCCAGCTCCAGCGCGGCCTCGCGGATCCTGAGCGCCACCTTGCGCATGTTCTCATGGCTGCCGATGAACAGGCCGAAGTTCGCTGCCTCGGAAGCGTGCGAGCTCAGGGTCCAGCGCATGCCCGCCTGGTGGAACACCTTGCCATAGCCAATCAGGCCGTCGACGTGCGGCTCGGCGAAGAAATCGGCCGAGGGCGTGACCAGGAGCACGTCCGCGCCGGCCTCGTCGAGCGGGTAGCGCACCGTGACGCCGGTCTCTTCCTCGACGTCCTCCTCCAGTCCCTGCAGCGTGTCGAGGAGTGCCGGCCCCGGCAACCCCAGGTTGTTGCCGAGCTTGTGGACCTTGCCGATGACCTCGTTGCAGTACTTCTGCCCCATGCCGATGCTGTCCATCACCTCGCGTGCCGCCATGGAAATTTCCGCGGTATCGATACCGTAGGGACAGAACACCGAGCAGCGCCGGCACTGCGAGCACTGGTGGAAATAGCTGTACCAGTCATCGAGCACCTCGCGCGTAAAGTCCTCGGCGCCCACCAGCCGGGGAAAGTGCTTGCCCGCGAAGGTGTAGTAGCGCCTATAGACCTTGCGGAACAGATCCTGGCGCGCCACCGGCATGTTCTTGGGGTCCCCGGTGCCGAGGTAGTAGTGGCACTTGTCGGTGCACGCGCCGCACTTGACGCAAGCATCGAGGAACACCTGCAACGAGCGGTACTTGCCGGTGAGCTCACCCATCTTGTCGATGGCCACGCGCTGCCAGTCATCGACGAGCTCGCCCGGGAAGCCAAGCGCATCCTGGTGCCCGGGCGCCGCGCGATAGGGCTTGCTGTGCGCCATCGCGCCCTCGACGAGCACCGGAATCTCGGGAAATTCCTTGAGCTCCGGCGTCTGGAAGTCGGCCATCCCGCTCACCCGCCGGGCGCGGCGGCGCGCGACTCGGCCTCGGCCACCCAGCCCCTCAGGTGACGCCTCTCGCGGGGGTCGTCCGCCTGGTTGCGCGTGGGGCTGAAAAAGATCCCCGGCGCGTGCAGCAGCTTGCTGAAGGGGAACACGATCATCAGCACCGCGACCAGCGTGAGGTGCACCGCCAGCAGGGCGTCGGCCGGCAGCGGCTGCCAGTCGAGGCGCATGAGTCCCAGCACGAACGCCTTCAGCGCCACGATATCGGTGTGGGCAGTGGTGCGCATCAGCCATCCGCTCAACGCGATGGCCGCGATGAGCGCGAGCATGAGATGATCCGAAGGCGCGGAGATATAGCGCACCCGGTCAACCAGCAAGCGCCTGGCCCAGAGGCCGGCGAGGCCGGCGAGCAGGCCGAGTGCCGCGTACTTTCCGATGCCCTGCGCCAGCGCCACCCAGCCCCATACCGGATCGGTGAAGTAGCGCAGGTGCCCGAGCAGCACCACGAGCAGGGCGGCATGGAACAGCCAGCCGAACAGCCACGTCCACAGGCTCGCCTTGAACAGGCTCTGGAAGAAAACGACCTCCTTGAACAGCCGCCACACCACCCCGGTACGCGTCAGCGGCGCCGGCGTGGTCGGGATCTTGAGCGGCGCCGGCACCGTCGTGTAGCGCACGACCTTCCAGGCAAGCCCGAGAACGAGGACTGCCGTGGCCGCGTAGAGCAACAGGGCTGGTACGACGCTCATAGCTGCATCCGGCTCATGTCTGCTTCACCCCTGACGCGGCCGAGCCGCAACCAAACAGGGCGTCGAGCAATCGATGCGTTGCGGCAAATCACACGCCGGATAATTCTCTCGCCAAGACGCAGAGCACACAAAGGCAATAGCGGGTTCCGGGAAGCCCTGATGACGCAGGCTCTACCGGCAGCGTGAAACGCCGTATCGAGGCGGATCGATCTTCTTGGCGTGCCTGGCGGCTTTGCGAGAGCCCTGCTCATTTTGCGATACCACCGCGTGTCAATAGCCCGAATGGCTTGGCGTCCCCCGTCGTGCAGGAACTCACGGATCAAGAACTCGGGCGGCCATGGCGCCGCGCACGGGCACCCGCGAAGGCCGCTCGCGGCTACCGCAATGCCCGGGAACGACGCGGGCCCTTACACGCATCCCGTGGGCTTGGGCAGCCCGGCATACTTGCAAGCCTGCTTGGCGGGCCCGTAAGGATAGAGCTGGTAGAGGTACTTGCTGTTGCCCTTGTCCTTGCCGAGCTTCCTGCCGATTGCCTTGGTGAGGACCCGCACCGCCGGCGCGATCTGGTATTCCTCGTAGTACTCGCGCAAGAAGTTGATCACCTCCCAGTGATTCTGCGAAAGCTCGCACTCGTCCTTGGCGGCCATGTGCTCGGCCACCTCCGGCGACCAGTCGCTCAAGTTGCCAAGATAGCCTTCCTCATCGGTCTCCAGCACCTTTCCGTTGACTTCTATACTCATCGCATGTGCTCCGTGATAAATGGTGGCAGTGAGTCGATCAGAGCCACGCCTGCACGTTGTCGTGCGCCGCCGCCAGATCGACAAAACCCTCGTAGTCGACGAGCTCCACGCCCGTGATGCAATCGGGCGGGCCAAAGCCGCGTGCGGCCAGATCCGGCGCCAGGCAATAGACCCTCGCCTCGCGCATCGCCGCCTCCATGTCCGCCCGCGTCGCGGTGCCCGCGAGCGCGGCATAGACGCCGTCCTCGATGAGCAGCATGGCGCTGCCCGGGCGCATGACACGCAGGCAGCTCTGCAGGGAACTCTTCTCGAACGGCGATTTGTTGACCGTGTGCAAGGTTGCCATATGCGCTTTCCTAGAAATCGAGGATCACATCCTGCTCGGCCATGAGCTCGCCTATTGCCTGCGCCGATATGACCTCGACCGGCACGATCAAGTCGGCTTCGCCGAGGCCGCGCGCCTGCAACGACTCGCGCTCCACGTAGAGCTTCTCCACGTCGTACATCTCGAGCGCGCGGTAGGCCGGCGAGAAGTTCTTCATCCCCACCGCGGCCGTGTCCTGTCCCTTCTTGATCTGGTAGACGCCGTCGTCCATGAACACCATGCTGACGTCCTGGTCGAATGCGGCCCCGATCAGCACGACCTCCAGTGATTCGAGCGCGTAGATGCTGCCGTAGGGTGCGCGCCTGTTCACGTACATGAGCTTCTTGATGACGCCGCCCGTGTACTCCTCCTCCTCCATCGCATCGCTCACGCTCGCGCTCTCCTCAATCCCCGAACACCATCAGGCGATCGGACTCGATGGCCGCCTCTATGAGCTGCCCCAGTCCCGAGATGCGAAAGCCGGGAGCGATGTTGTGCGCGTCCTTGCCCTGGCGCTTCATCTCGTCGGCATCGACGACACCGCGGCGCTGCGCGGCGGCCACGCACACGACGAGATCCACTCCGTGGCTCCCGGCAAGCTCGGTCCAGCGCTTCTGCAGGTGCCGGTCGTCCTGCGGCGGCGTCGTCAGGCGCGTGCCGTTGTTCACCCCGTCGTGATAGAAGAACACCCTGAACACCTCGTGGCCCTTCGCGAGCGCCGCCTTGACGAACTGGTAGGCCGTATCGGAAGCCTGGTGCTGATACGGGCCCTCGTTGACCATCACGCCGAACTTCATCGCCGTCTCCTGCGCACCCTAGAACCGGATGTGGCTCGACGCGTTGAGGCTCGCCCGCGCGCCGCGCCAGTTGTCGATGTGGAACTTCGTGAACGGCAGCTCGGTCAGCTCGAAGAAGCGCGGCCAGCCGATGCGATCGATCCAGTCGTTCATTCGCTCCCAGTCCCTCGCGTCGTCCTTGTAGGCGTACAGGATACGCTTGACCACCGCCGCGACCTCGGGCCAGCGCGGCGGGTTGTTGGGCAGGCCCGCCGCCACCAGCTTCTGAAACGAGGGCTTGGACCTCGCGTTGGAGTGGTTGCCGCCCACCCAGATGGCGAGCTTGGAATGCTCGGGGTCGTTTATCTGCATCGGCGAGCACGGTGGATAGCACGCGCCGCAGCAGATGCATTTCTTCTCGTCGACCTCGAGCGACGGCTTGCCGTTGA
>CAZSDY010000114.1:0-11813 GCA_964605765.1 uncultured Ectothiorhodospiraceae bacterium
TGAATCAAGGTCTAGAAACCATGAGTGAGTTTAATTACGAAGAAGGCCGGCTCGATTTGCCGTTCGTCGGTCATTGCACGTTCGCCAAGAGTCCCGTCTGTACTGATTGGGACAACATCGACGCCGATTGCGCGATCCTGGGCGTGCCAAACGATATGGGCACTCAATGGCGGCCCGGCGCGCGGTTCGGCCCGCGCAGTATTCGTGACGCGTCTACGCTCTTTTCGTTTGGTCATGGTGGCGCCTATGATTTTGAACGCGACACTACCTACATGACACGAGAACAAGTGCGCATTGTCGACATGGGTGATGCTGACATTGTGCATACTGACATGCAGCAAAGCCACGCGAACACCGAGTTCGCCGTGCGTAAGATACTCAGCGCGAACGCCATGCCCATTGTGCTAGGCGGGGACCATTCGGTTCATGCACCCGTCATGAAAGCGTTTGAGCAAATTGGTCAGTTGCATATTGTGCATTTTGATGCGCATTTGGATTTCGTCGATGAACGCCATGGGGTACGGTACGGACACGGTAATCCGCTACGCCGTGCTTCGGAAATGCGCCACGTCAAAGGCATGACGCAGCTAGGCATTCGAAATGTATCCTCTTCGAATAGAAAGGACTACGACGCGGCGCGCCAGGCGGGCTCGGATATACTCTCCGTCAGGGATGTTCGGCGGCTTGGCCTGGAAGGGGTTCTGGACCGGATTCCGGAAGGATTACCCTATTACCTCACTATCGATATTGATGGTTTCGATCCCTCAATTGCTCCAGGAACCGGGACTCCGAGCCACGGAGGATTCTTGTACTACGAAGTGTTGGAAATAGTTGAAGGCATTTGCAAGAAAGGTGACGTTGTTGGGATGGATCTGGTAGAAGTTTCGCCGCCCTACGATCCTTCAGGCACAACGTCAATTCTTGCTGCACAGCTCTTGATGAATTCGATCGGCTTCGTGTTCCATGAGCGGCAACAGCGCGCAATGTCGCGCTGATTACCTCACGATGGTGCCATCAATCTGGCGTCCGTCCGATGCGGCACCGTGTTGTGGAAATTAGTGGCACTGCCGATTACTGGGCTGCTGGAGCACCTGCGCCGACGGTCACGCCCGCATCGCGTGGAAGGGAACGCTCGCGCAGGGCCTTTTCGATGTTGTCCATGGTGAGACGCCCTACGTAATCCAGGGGAGCGCTGCCCGATTCCAGTGCCGCCAGGGCGCGCAGGTACGCCCTCCCGATCATCGGGCCGAGCGGCGGCGGGTTGTAGAGCAGGCGTTTGAGCTGGAACGGGTTGAGTGTCAGCGGATTGTAGTCCGCGGCGAGATAGCCTTTCTTTATCAAGAGTTTCTCGACCGGGGTGTTCGGCTGGATCCCGACGAAGAAGATGAACGGCAGCACATGCTCGCGCCCGAACAGCCCATAAAGCGAATGAATGTGCTCGATGGTCTCGATGAGCGTGCCCCCTGTCTCGCCGGGGCCGTTGAGCGGCAGATAGAGCTTGACGGGCTGGATCGTATGACCGTTCTCGCGCAGCGTCCTGAGCGCGTCCATCTGCTGCGCCACCGAGTAGCCGAGCGACATGGTGTCGGCGACTTCCTGCGACCCCGTGAACGTCGTATCGACGCTGCCCAGGCCCGAGGCGAACATTTTACGAGCGAAGGGCGCGGACAGGTGATTGAGCCGCAGGAATCCGGACCACTCGACCCCGACCTTCCTCTCGATCAACTGGTCGAGCACTCGTTCCGCATACCGGGTGCTGCGCAAGGTGGAGAAAAACTGCGCATCGGTGAACCAGATCTTTCTGACCCCGTAGTCGATGCGCAGTGTCTCGATCTCGCGCGCCACCTGTAGCGGATCCCGGTAGCGCTGGGCGCGCCCTTCTATCTGGTTGTACAGGCAGAAATCGCACGCGTAGGGGCAGCCGCGCTTGGTCTGCACACCGATGTATCCGTCGAGGTACTCGGTGAACTCGGGGAAGATGGAGGCGATGTAGGAGAAATCCACGGCACTCGAGGTGCTGAGGTCGAACGGCGCGGCGCGGCGCCCGCGGGTCACCTCACCATCCTTGCCCTTGTACAGATAATCCCCGGCGGGAGCCGATGCGCCATCGACCAGCGAGAGCATGGCGTCCTCGCCCTCGCCTACCACCACGAAAGTGTCCTTGGGGCAGCGCGCGGCGATGAACCGCGCAAAGACCGACACCGCGGTACCACCCACCACCACGCGGCTTTGCGGCAGCAAGCGTCTCGCCTGCTTGACAAAGCGGATATTGTTCACGCGGCTGGTGGCGTACTCGCCGATGATCGAGAGTGCATCGCGGGCCGCCAGCACCTTATCCAGCCAGCGCTCCGAGTAATCGTACTTCATGACGATGTCCAGGGCATCGTCCTCTGGATGCGGACCGAAGGCCTGCATGTTGCGCCAGGAAAACGCCACGATATCGGGGCGGCTCGCAAGCAGGCGGTCGGCCAGCACCGACCCGCGTTGCGACTTCGGGATCAGTGCAAGATCGAGAATTTCCTGATGCACGTGCGGCGCGTGCTTGTGCACGTAGTCGGCGACGTAAGCCACACCGCCGGGATAAATCTTCCAGCAGGGCAATCTGACATAGAGAACGCTCTTGGCGTGGGCGTGCATCGTATCCTCGCTGTCGCTTCGCATCCGGGGCCTGATCCGGCTTGGCTCGTACGCAGCCGCCGGCAATCTCCTGACAGCTAGTTTCCTCAGTTTCGCGCCTCATCCGCAATGACCTGGATCAAGAACCCTTGCTGCTGCGACAAAGACGAGCAACCCCGCATTAAGGCGCTCTTAAGGTTCATCGGTCACAGTCGATATGGATGAACACATGGCACACCACGTTGGCCGGCAACCCGCGCGCGACAGGGGGCTCGAAACGCCGGATGGGACTGACGAATACCAACGGCACCGTAAGTCACCCTTCCGCGGCATGTGTGCCAGCGCGACGGCACACTGGCGCCACACCGGGTGCCACGCCACCCGGCGGCGCCACGGACAGCGTCGCTTACACGTATCACGAGCCCCGCGGCGAGCGCGCCGGCGGCGCGGCCGGAGTGTTGATATGGGACCTGCCCGTACGCGTCTTCCACTGGCTACTCGTGCTCGCGTTCACCGCGAGTTTCCTGACTCGCGGCGCCGATCGTTTCCTCGATCTGCACGTGTTCGCCGGTTACGTGACGCTCTCCCTCGTGGTGTTTCGCATCTACTGGCTCATGCGCGGCGGGTATTACGCGCGTCTCGCCCGCTTGCGCTTCGCCGCTGCCGAGGTCGCGCAATATCTCGGCCGGCTCGTGCGCCATCGCGCGCAGCGCTTCCCGGGGCACAATCCGGCGGGCGCGTGGGCCGTGGTGGCGATGCTCGCCCTGCTCGGCCTGGTTTGCGCGAGCGGCATCGCCGTGATGGGGAGCGACGAGGGCCACGGGCCGCTGGCCGGCATGCTCGGCCACGATCTGGACACCCTGGCAAAAGCCGTCCACCGCGCCCTGAGCTGGCTCATGGTGGGGCTGGTCGGCGTGCACCTGACCGGCGTGCTGGTCGAAAGCCGGCTTCACCGGGAGAACCTGATTGCGGCGATGCTCAGCGGGCGAAAGCGCATTGCGGAGCAGCGCGTTCCCGCGAGCGCCGCCCATGCGCGCACCGCGATCATCCTGGCGGGCGTCGTCGGCGTGGCGGTGATCTGGTATGCCACCGGCGCCTTCCTGTTTCCCGGCGCCGCGGGTTTCCGGCCGTTCATCGGCACGCAACTCGCGCAGGATCCGACATGGCAGGAGGAGTGCGCAGACTGCCATCTGGCATACCACCCGAGCCTGCTGCCTGCCCGATCCTGGAATCGCCTGCTGCGCGGTCAGAGCGATCATTTCGGCGAGGATCTGGGGCTGGACGAGGACACCCTTGCCGCGCTGTGGCGCTTTGCCGCGGCCAACTCCGCCGACAAACGACTGACCGAGCCCGCTCGCAAGATCGAGTCCAGCCTGTCCGCCGGGCGCACACTCTTGCGCGTCACCCGCACCCCGTACTGGAAGCGCAAGCACGCCGGCATCAGCAAGCGCGTGTGGGAGCGCGCTGACATCAGCGGGCGCGGGAACTGCGCGGCGTGCCACCGTGACGCGCAGAGCGGCACCTTCGAGGACGGCTACATGCACATCCCCGAAGCGCCGCGGCGCGTGGGCACCTGACGGATCACTCATCGACACTTGGAGACGACACCATGACTCACAACCACACCAGGCTCGCGGGCGCAACGCTGGCGCTCGGCCTTTTCATCTGGGCCGGGATCGCGGCGGCCACTGCCGCCGGGATGGGCGATCTGCTCGCCGCATATGCAAGCGGCGGTGCCGGACCGTTCGATTCGGGAGCGGGGCAGAAGCTGTTCACCGCGACCCACAGCGCCGCAAAAGAGCCCCGCAAGCGAAGCTGCACACAGTGTCACACCAGGGATCTCACGGCTCCCGGCAAGCACCTGCGTACCGGCAAGCGTATCGCTCCCATGGCGCCGTCTGTTAACCCCAAACGCTTCACCGACAGCCGCAAGATAGCGAAATGGCTGCGCAGGAACTGCAAGTGGACGCTCGGTCGCACCTGCAGCCCACAGGAAAAAGGCGACCTGCTCACGTTTTTCAAATCACAGTGACCATAACGACGAAGGAGACTCGAAATGATCAACCGCTGGAGCATACCGCTCGGCTTCATTCTCTTACAGGCCGTCATTGCGCCTGCTGCCGGGGCCGCAAGCGGCTCCACTCAGTTCAAGGAGGAATGCGGCGCCTGCCACATGGCCTTTCCACCGCAGATGCTGCCCGCACGCTCGTGGAAAGCCATCATGCGCGGGCTTGGCGATCATTTCGGTGATGACGCCAGCCTCGACTCCGGCCCGATGGCGCAGGTGAGCCGCTATCTGCACGACCATGCCGCGGACATCGGGGGCGGGCGCACCGGGCGAGCCTTCATGCGCGGCATCGCCGGCAACGAGACGCCGATGCGCATCACGGATACGCCGATATGGATTCGCCTGCACAACGAGGTTCGCCGCTCGGCGTGGTCCGATCCGCGCGTCAAGACGCGTTCCAATTGCCTTGCCTGCCATCGCGGCGGCGGCAGGGGTGAAAGCGAGGAAAACGAGCGCTACGAGAACGAGTGACCGCTTGCGCAGAATCCGGAAACGGATTGCCCGTTACCGCGACATGTCTCGAACTCCCCCGGGTGCCGGACCACGGACCCGCGCCGGCAAGCGGTCGACGGTGGCATCGGAGGGCATCAGACAGCGGGTCACCATCGGACGGAATCGAAGCCTGCAATCGGTATACTGTCCCCGCAATACCCTACTCGGGGCGCGGTAGCAGGATCAATGCGCCGTCGGCCCACGAGAGCCAGACGGCGGCATCCTTGTCCATGGAATGGTCGGACGTACCACCCACTTCCGGAGCTGCCACGGCGAGAGGTTTGTCGCGCCCGGCCACCGCCACGTGGAAGTGGCTCCTGTCACCGAGGAAGGCGGCGGCTTGCATCACGCCCTGCACCGCATGCCGGCCGTCGCCGGCCGCTTCGCTCGAAAGGCGCAGCTGCTCCGGACGAATGGCGATGACGATGTCGGCGCTCTTGCGCACGAAGTCGCCGTGCGCCGGTACGCTCAACTGCCCCAGCCCCGCGGTATCGAGCAGTGCTTCGCCGTTGCGTAGATCAACGACGGACGCGTTGATGAAGTTCATCTGTCCGATGAAGTCGGCCACTTCCACGCTGACCGGCCGGTTGTAAAGTTCTTTGGGCGAGGCGATCTGCAGCGACCGGCCGCGCGCCATGACGGCGATGCGATCGGAGAGCGTCAGCGCTTCCTCCTGATCGTGGGTCACGAAGATGAACGTGATACCGACCGTTTGTTGCAAGGCGCGCAGCTCGAGCTGCATCTCTTCGCGCAGCTTCTTGTCGAGCGCACCCAGCGGCTCATCGAGCAACAGCACCTTGGGTCGCTTCACCAGCGCGCGGGCGAGCGCCACGCGTTGGCGCTGGCCACCCGAGAGCTCGTTGGCACGCCGCTCGCCGAAACCCGGCAGCTTGACCATTTCCAGGGCTTCCTCCACGCGGCGCGTGAGTTCCGCCTTGGGCAGCTTGTCGTAGCGCAAGCCGTAAGAGATGTTCGCACGCACATTGAGGTGCGGGAAAATGGCGTAGCTCTGAAACACCATATTGGTCGGGCGCTGATGCGGCGGCACCTGCGACATCGGCGCAGCGTCGACGTATATCTCTCCGGTGGTCGGTGACTCGAATCCGGCGAGCATCCTGAGCAGCGTCGTCTTGCCGCAGCCCGAAGCCCCGAGCAGGGAGAAGAACTCCCCCTGGCTGATCGCGATGTTGATGTCGTCGACCGCCACCACCTCGCCGAAATGCTTGGACACGTTCTCCAGGCGGATATAGGCGTCGTGCTCGCTCATCGGTCAAGCCCCGGTGCCGAGAGCTTTTCCGTGCCCCGGCGCGACAACCACTGCGAGAAGAACACCACGACGAAGGAGACCACCAGGATGCAGGCACCGAGGGCGAGCACGCCGGGCAGCTTGAACGGGAAGCGCAACTGCCCGTAGATGAAGATCGGCAGCGTGGGATCCGTGCCGGCGAGGAAGAACGCCATGATGAACTCGTCGAAGGAAATGATGAAGCACAGCAGCAGGCTGGCGAGAATGCCGGGGAACACGATCGGAAAGGTCACACGCCAGAACGTGGACCACGCGCTCGCGCCCAGATCCGCCGAGACTTCTTCCATCGATCGGTCGAAGCCCTCGAAGCGCGGGATCAGCGTCGCCATGGAGAACGGCACGCTGATGAGGATGTGACCCATGGTGACCGTGTAGAGAGACAGGGCGACACCCATGCGGCTGACGAGTATCAGCAGAGCCACACCCAGGATGATGCCGGGGATCACCAGCGGCAGCATGATCACGAACACCGCCGGCTTCTGCCCCGGAAACCGGTAACGTGTCACGGACTTGGCGCCGAGCACACCGAGCAGCGTGGCGATGACCGCGGTTGCCGAGCCCACCTTGATGCTGTTCATTAACGCGGCAAACATCGGCTCGTTGTGGAACATCTCGACGTACCATTTCGTGGTGAATCCCTTCAGCGGGAACGCGACGTAGATGGCGTCGTTGAACGAAAACAGCGGCAGGAACAACACCGGGATATACAGGAAAGCGAGATACGCCAGCGCGTAGACGCGTAACGGCCGGTTGGGACGATCGATATAGGCGACGCTGCTCATGCGATACGCCGCGTCGCCAGGCGGGCCACCGACATGTAGACGATAGAGATCACCGCCACGGTGATCATCATGGTGATGGCAAGCGTTGCGCCCATCGGCCAGTCGTTCACCTTGCCGAACTGAGCCTGGATGATGTTCGAGAGCATGATGCCGTTGGGCCCGCCGACCAGCGTCGGCGTCACGTAGTCACCGACGGTTGGGATGAAGATCATCAGGGAGGCCGCAATCACGCCGGGCGAGGACAGCGGCAGGGTCACACCGAAGAAACGCTTGACCGGACCGTCGCCCAGATCGGTCGCCGCCTCGAGCAGCGAGCGATCGATCTTCTCCAGGGACACGTAGATGGGCAGGATGGCGAAGGCCGCCCACGCGTGGGTCAGCGTGATCACCACCGCGGTGGGGCTGTAGAGCAGGAACTCGAGCGGCTGATCGATGAGCCCGAGCCCCATGAGCCCGGAGTTGATGACACCGTTGAACCCGAGGATGATCTTCCAGGCGAAGACCCGCAGCAGATAGCTCGTCCAGAACGGCAGTGTCATCAGGATGATCCAGATGAGCTTGCGCCGGTGCACGTGAAACGCCACGTAATACGCCATGGGATAGGCGAGCAGCACGGTAGCGACGGTGCAGGCGGCCGAAATCCACAGCGATCGTACCAGCAAGGCTCGATACACGGGGTTTTGGAGCACCTCGGCGTAATTGCCCAGCGAAAACGTGGTGTCGAACTCGAATGCGTGCTGCGTCCAGAAGCTCATCGCCACCATGATGCCCATGGGCACGCACATGCTGAACAGCATGACGAGCAGCGTGGGCGATAGCAGCGTGTAGCCGCGCAGCGCCTCGCTGCGAAGGAACACCGCGTGCAGCCGCCCGCTCCAGCGCCGGGGAGGTGAATGCGCTACCCCGGATGCCGCAACAGCGTCAGTCATCGGCTGCTTCTCGCGAACGCACGCATGGAATTTCACGTCCTGCACGTCTTTCCAGTGCCGGCCAGTGTAATTGAACGCGTGATCGTCCGGCAAGACATGCATCGCGGGCCGAGCGCGAGCGAGTTCCGGTGGAGGCCCAACGCCCCCGATGCGTGCCGGCCGCGCGATCGATGCCGCCTGGTTCGAGGACGCCGGCAGACAACCCGCGCCTCATCCTGGAATCCAGGATCGTCACCGCAGATACTCGCGCAGCGGTGCCAGGCTGTCCGCATCGCCTGCCACCTCTTTTTCGGCAAAGTCGATGGCTGCAGTTTCGTGGTCGGTCAGGCGCTGCAAGGCGGGCAGATCGTCCACCGGCGCGAGTCGCGACAGCGCCTCGAACTGCGCAACGTAGCCGGGGTATGTGCGTGCCATGTGGCGCATGAAATCCATCCACTTCTGGTCCCGATGCTTCTCCACGCCGGCTTCGCCGAGCAGCTTCAGCACGCCAGCCTGGCGCGCAACTAGACCGTGCTTGTCGAGCAGCGGGCGCACCGACTCCGCGGCGGCGCGTTCGACCTCGGCGAGCATAGCCAGCTTCTCGCGCTGGCCCGGCCCGTCGAAATGCCGCGCGAGACCATGAAAATAGGCCACTCCCATGACCTCCTCCTCGTAGTACACCAGCAGTGTTTGCAGGTAACTCGAGCCACACACAGAATCGCCCGTGCCATCAGCCGAAGTGTGTCGGGAACACGCGCCCGAGGAAAATCTTCAGCGCGCGCATACCCCGATCGTAGTCATCCGGACGGGGATTGAGATGCACCCGCAGCCAGAGCCCGAACATCATCGCAAAGATGCCCGTCTCGATGGCCGCCGCGTCCATGTCAGCATAAGCGCCTTCCTCGATGAGGCGCTCGAGCAGACGCCGCAGATCACGCGCGTAACGCTCATCGCGGGGAAAGCTCACGTCTCGATACAAGGTGCTTCCGTTCGCCTCTCCCCAGAACGCATACCATACCGACAGGAAGTCCGGTCTGTCCTTCGCGAAACCCACGTCGTAGTCGACCAGGCGAAGTATCTTGCCGGCCGTATCCGGATCATCAGCACTCAGGATGGCATCCCAGCCGGCGCTGTAGATGGCGCCCAGGTGGTTCAAGACATGGGTCAGCAGCCGATTCTTGGACTTGAAGTGGAACACGACCAGGGCGCGAGACACGCCCGCCGCCCGGGCCACCCGATCCAGGGTCGTATGGCGCAGTCCGTGTGCGGCAATGCAGGCAACGGCCGCCGTGATGATGGCCTTCCGGCTCTCCTCGCCCCTGATTCGCCGTCCGTCCGTGGCCGGTTGGGTTGCGACCACTGCTTCCCCGCTCACGAGTACCTCCATGCCTGCACCCGGCAACGGATCGGGTTTGAAACTGACTAACCGGCCAGATAGTATGTATTCAAGCGCCATCACGTCAAGAAATCGGGGCGCTTAGGACTTGCAAGCCCTTGGGTTCCCGGTTCGCATGAACGTAATGGACGAGACGAGCAACATAGCGGCATCCCTGAGACCGGCCGTTTCGACGCGCTTCGTGCGCTGGGGATAGTGCTGATTGTTGTATCGTCGCTGGCAGGCACCGGCGTATGCGATGCCACGTGGGAAGTGGTGACGCGGGCAGGCAGAAAGAGTAGCTTATGCCGGTATCCGTGAAGATCCTGCGCGCAGGCGACGCTTGGTGTAATCTGGCTCGTGACGTCCGGCCGGCAGAAGCATACGGGAGTGACGGCGCGCCAATCGGCGGTACGCAACGGTGACCGATGTAAAGAAAAGCCAAAGAGGAAAGGTGACCCCATGAAGAAATCCGATTTTTCCATAAACGAGTTGACCGACAAGCTGCAATCGGGGGAGATGACCCGGCGCCGCTTCAACCAGATGCTGGGGGCCGCGGGCGTCAGCCTGGTGATGGTGCCGATGACCTCCAGAAAGGCCGCGGCCGCGGCCGAGGACCAGGCAACATACTTCACCTGGGGCGGTTACGACGTGCCCGAGATGTTCGGCAGCTACATCAAGAAGTACGGCGAGCCCCCGAACTTCGCCACCTTCGGCGGCTCCGAGGAAGCGCTCACGAAGATGCGCGCGGGCTACGTGGTCGACGTCGCGCACCCGTGCAATCAGGGCATTCCGCGCTGGGTGGCGACCGGTCTGTTCCAGACCATCGACACCGACAAGCTCTCGAACTGGCCGGACGTGATCCCCGAGCTCGCGAACCTGGAGGGCGCGGTGACGGCTGACGGCCGACACTATTTTGCGCCCTTCGACTGGGGGCAGACTTCGATCACGTACCGCACCGATCTCGTCGATCTCGGCGGCAAGCCGGAGTCCTGGGGGATACTCTGGGACGAGCGCTACAAGGGGCGCATCGGCATCATAGGCACGGCCGGGGACACCTGGTGGTGCGCGGCCATCTACGCGGGCGTCGACTTCCGTGAGATTTCCACCAGCGAGAACATCAAGAAGGTCGGCGCGCTGCTGCGCAAGCAACGCCCGCTCGTGCGCGTCTACACCGACGATATGACCAGCCTGGAGCAGGCACTCGCCTCGGGCGAGCTGGTCGCGGCGATGACCTGGAACAGCTCGCCGGTGACGCTCAAGAAACAGGGCGTCAAGGTCAAGTTCGCGAATCCCAAGGAAGGGGCACTCACCTGGGTGTGCGGCGCCATGATGCACAAGGACGCCCCGCATCCCGACCGGGCGCACGATGTCATCGACGCGATGCTCAGCGTCAAGAGCGGTGTGTGGCTCATCGATGAGAACGGTTACGGGCACTCGAACAAGAAATCCTTCGAGGCCATCGGCAGTGACCGCCTGGCGGAGCTCGGCTTGAGCCGCAATCCGGGAGACATTCTCGGCGCGGGGAAATTCCAGGTTCCCCAGACCCAGGAGTTCGAGACGGCCATGAACAAGGAGTTCGAGCAGATCAAGGCCGGCTTCTAGGAAGCCTGGATCGCAATGCCGCGGCCGACCTTCGGTCGCGGCATTTTTTTTTCGATATCTCCGATGACCGATGAGACCCGTCTCGACGGCGCGCGCCGGGCGCGCGCGCATCGCGGCGACACAATATGCCCCGGCGGGCGCTCGGTCGCCTGACCCGGGGCGCCTGAGCATCGCGACGCGCGCGCTCAACAAGGTCCCGATAGGGGCAAACGTCATGGTGTTTCGGTATCGCAGCCTCGCAGTAGCCTGTGGGGTTGCCCGTGTATCAGGCGAATGAGCCGACCGGGGGCGGCGCCCGAGACGGTGGCAAACGCCGGGTGGCGTCGCAAGCGTCTTTGCGCTCGAGGTGGGTGAGGATCTTCTCGATCACCGCAGGGTCTTCGATGCAGGCGATGATCTTGACGCGCCCGCCGCAAGTCTTACAGGTTTCATCGGGCACATCCATGTACCCGACCGCTGCGCGGCGGTCTATGACCGTGCAAATCGGCTCTCCTGCCGATTTGTCAATGTCGACGTTGAACACCCGCTTCAGGCGCTGGGCCCAAGGCTCATGGCTGCCCGGCGTTCGGCGGGCGTCGTGTCTTCAGGCGCATCCGACGTGCCGGCCTTGTTGCCCTTGCCTCGCTTGGCCGGCGTCACCCGCGCACGATGCGCGCTGTTG
>CAZSDY010000115.1:0-11808 GCA_964605765.1 uncultured Ectothiorhodospiraceae bacterium
TGCGTGTGTGGGCCGGGGGGCGCGGGGCGTGGCCGGGGGGCGCGGAGGCGTGCCCGCCGGGTCGAGCCGCGGTGGTGCGCCCGCGGCCGGGGTCTTGCCGATCTCCTTGTCGGAGGCGCCGGCGCCCATGGTATTCCTGATGGGGCCGACGGGGGCGGGCAAGACCCGGCTCGCGGTGCAGATTGTCAGGCGTCTGCCCTTCGAGATCATCAGTGTCGACTCCGCCATGGTCTACCGGGGCATGGACATCGGCACCGGTAAGCCCGATGCGCCGACACTGCGCGACGCGCCGCACCGGCTCATCGATATACGCGATCCCCGTGACGCCTACTCTGCCGCGCAGTTCAGAGTCGATGCCCGCAGGGAGATCGGCGACATCTACGCGCATGATCGTGTCCCGCTGCTGGTCGGCGGCACCGGGCTGTATTTTCGCGCGCTGAGCAACGGTCTGGCGCCATTGCCCGGCGCCGATCGGGCGCTGCGCGCCCGTCTCGCCGCACGAGCCGGCAGCGTGGGGTGGGGGTGCATGCATGCACGGCTCGCCCGTGTCGACCCGGTCTCCGCGACGCGCATTCACCCCAACGATCCGCAACGCATCCAGCGCGCCCTGGAGGTATTCGAGCTGACCGGGCGGCCCATGAGCGAACTGCTGGCGCAAGCGCCGCGCGCGCACTTGCCCGTCGCGCCGCTCGGCATCGTTCTCGCACCGGGCGAACGCCGTCGGCTCCATCACTGCATAGAGCAGCGCTTCGCGACCATGCTGGCTCGAGGTTTGGTGGGCGAGGTCGAGGGACTCAGGTCCATACCCGGCATGTGTAGCGATCTGCCTTCGATGCGCGCGGTCGGTTATCGTCAGGTCTGGGAGCATCTCGACGGCGTGACGGACCGCGCGGACATGCAACAGCGCGCCGTGGCTGCAACGCGCCGGCTCGCCAGACGCCAGCTGACGTGGCTGCGTGCGGAACCGGACGCACGCTGGCTCGCAAGCGACAGCGCGGGTGTGCTTGACGAGCTGCTGAATCTGCTCGCGGCGCACTGCGTCTGATCCCCGCCAGTGCCCGCGTGGCGGCCTTGCCGGCGCGATATCCGCGCGCCGGCATAATGGTTTATACTGCGCGCAAGGGAGTTCCTCACGGAGGAGGGACACGCGCGTGATGCGCGCTGACCACAGACTGGTTACGAAAAGAATAACGCGGATGAAGGAGAACAACCATGAGCAAGGGCCAGTCGTTGCAGGATCCGTTCCTCAACACCTTGCGTAAGGAACGGGTGCCGGTTTCCATTTTCCTGGTCAATGGTATCAAGCTCCAGGGGCAGATCGAATCGTTCGATCAGTTCGTTGTGCTGCTCAGAAATTCCGTCAGTCAGATGGTGTACAAGCACGCGATATCGACGGTCGTCCCGGTACGCAATGTGAAAATCCCGCGGGTGGATGACGGCGACGCGGATCCCAACAATCAATAGGCGCTCATGCGCTCGTCACGTTCCGGGCCGAGGTCGAGGGGCGGATGCTCGGGCGGCCGGCGGCGCAATTCCATCATCAGGCGGCAACGCCTCAGTGGTCGCGGTCCGGCGCGGAGCGTGACGTTTGTTTGAGAGACCGCGCTTCGGTGAGCGGGCTGTGCTGGTGCATGTGGACCTTCCCGGTGTCGCGGGCGCTGATGGACGCGAGGAACTTCACGAGTTGGCTGTCTCGGCCGGCGCGATTCCGGTGGAGACGTTGTCGGCGACACGCGATGCGCCCCATCCACGCTATTTCGTCGGCACCGGCAAGGGTGCCGAGATCCGCGCCAGGGTCGAGGCGCTGGGGATCGACGTCGTCATTTTCGGCCACCCGTTGACACCGGCGCAGGAGCGGAATCTGGAGCGCTTGCTGCAGTGCCGCGTGCTCGATCGGATAAGCCTCATTCTCGACATATTCGCGCAACGCGCGACCAGCTACGAGGGCAAGCTGCAGGTCGAGCTGGCGCAGCTCAAGCACCTGTCCACGCGCCTGGTGCGTGGCTGGACCCATCTGGAGCGCCAGAAGGGCGGGATTGGGCTCCGGGGACCGGGCGAGAAGCAGCTCGAGACCGACCGGCGCCTGATCGGCGGGCGCATCAAGCACATCAACCGCCGTCTGGCCGGCGTGTCCCGGCGCAGGCAGCTCAGCCGGCGCGCGCGGCACCGGGCGGCGCTGCCCGTGGTTGCACTGGTCGGTTACACCAATGCCGGCAAGTCGACATTGTTCAATCGGCTCACGGGCGCCGAGACACTGGCTACCGACCGGCTGTTCGCCACCCTGGACCCGCTGCTCAAGCGTCTGGACCTGGCCGGCGAGCGCAAGGCTGTGCTGGCCGATACGGTCGGGTTCATTCGCAAGCTTCCGCATGACCTGGTGGCCGCTTTCCGCGCGACGCTCGAGGAGACACGTTTCGCCACGCTGCTCCTGCACGTCATCGACGCGGCAGACGCCGACCGGGCACACAAGATCACGCAGGTCAACGAGGTACTCGCGGACATAGGCGCCGAGGATGTGCCGCAAATCGAGGTCTACAACAAGATCGATACCATGAATGGCGCTGGCCCGGCGCCAGGCGTGCCCGGTGCCCGACTGGAACACGACGCCGGCCACCGCGCGAATCGGGTATGGATCTCGGCGAAGACGGGCTGCGGCGTGGAGCTGGTGCGCGAAGCGCTGTTCGAGCGCCTCGGTCCGGCGATGCAGCGCCGCCGCGTGCGACTGCCGGTCACTGCCGGTCGATTTCGTGCCAGGCTGTTCAAGCTCGGTGTCGTTATCGAGGAGCGTTCCGAGGATACCGGCGGCTGGATTATCGATATCGAGATTGCCCCCGACTCACTCGAGGCACTGTGCCGGGCCGAGGGGCTCGATCAAGCCCATATTGCGGCGTAACCCCATCCCACTTATGATCATCCGCTTGCCTACGAGTTTCTGGGGATCGATTCACCGATGGGTGGCACGAAAGACGCGCGTACGGTGCGGGTTGAGCTCGATAACGCGAACTGGCATGGAGTGTAGCTGATGGCCTGGAACCAGCCCGGTGGAAATGGCGGCAGGGACCCCTGGGGCGACCGGGGGGCGCAGCCCGGGCCGCCCGATCTGGATGAGGTCCTGAAGAAACTTCAGGCGGGGCTCGGCCGCCTGTTCCGCGGCGGGCGCGGTGGCGGGCCGCCGGGGGGCGCTGACTCCGGTGTGGGTGGAAAGGGATTGCTCGCCATCCTGGTCGTGCTCCTGATTGGTTGGGGAATATGGGGGTTTTATGTCGTGGAGCCGCCCGAGCAGGGCGTGGTGCTGCGTTTCGGCAAGTTCGTCAGTCTGTCCGACCCCGGGCCGCACTGGCTTGCACGACCGTTCTACGGGGTCGAAAAGGTCAACGTGGAGCAGGTCCACAAGGCCGAGATCGGCTTCAGGACCGCCGGCAGCACCAGTAGCTCGGTACCGCACGAATCGCTGATGCTCACCGAGGACGAGAACATCATCGATATCAAGTTCGCCGTGCTGTACCGCATCGGTGAGCCCGACAAGTATCTGTTCAACGTGCTGGACCCGGACAACACGCTCCGCCAGGCGACCGAATCCGCGGTGCGCGAGATCGTCGGGCGCAGCTCGCTGGATGTGATCACCGAGCGGCGCAACGAGGTCTCTGTCGAAGCCGAGACCCTGATACAGGAAGTTCTGGACCGCTACGGCGAGGGCGGTGCCGGAATCAAAATCACGAGCGTCAACATGCAGGATGCGCAGCCGCCCAAGCAGGTACAGGAGGCGTTCGACGATGCGGTGAAGGCCCGTGAGGACGAAGAGCGCTTCAAGAACGAGGCGCGTGCTTACGCGGCCGATATTCTGCCCAAGGCGCGCGGCGACGCCAATCGTATCGGCGAGCAGGCGACGGCCTATGCGAAACGCATCGTCGCCCAGGCGCAAGGTGACACCGCCCGTTTTCTCAAGGTGCTGGTCCAGTACCAACGAGCGCCGGAAGTCACCCGGGAGCGCCTGTACCTGGAGACGATGGAGTCGGTGATGCGCAACTCCAGCAAGGTGCTGCTCGACGTGCCGGGCGGCAGCAATCTCACGTACCTGCCGCTCGACAAGCTCATTGCCCCGCCGGGCCGCGGTGCCGGGGGAGGGGGCGAGTTGCGGCAGTTCGGGGATGATCAGGGCCGGGCGCGCGGGTCGAGCTTCGGGGAGGAGTTATCACGCGGCAGCGACGCGCTCCGGGGGAGGTCGCGGGAATGAACAAGGGTGTCCTGGTCTTCGTCGTCGGGCTGGTGATTGTCGGCGCCATGTCGTTGTTCACGGTTGACGAGCGCGAGCGCGCGATCCGTTTCCAGCTTGGCCAGATTGTCGAATCGGACTATGCGCCGGGCCTGCACTTCAAGCTGCCGTTGTTCCAGAACGTGTTGAAGTTCGACAAGCGCATACAGAACCTCGACGCGGATCCGCAGCGCTATCTCACGGTGGAAAAAAAGAACGTCCTCGTCGACTCCTTCGTCAAGTGGCGCATAGACGACGTGGAGCGCTTCTACACCGCTAACGGCGGCAGCGTGGGCCGTGCATCCAACCGGCTCTCCACCATCGTGCAGCGGCTGTTGAAGGACGAGTTCGGCAAGCGCAACGTCAAGCAGGTGGTGTCGGGCGATCGAGTCGAAATCATGCACATCCTCACCAAGTCCGCACAGACCGCGGCCACCAATCTCGGCATCGACATTATCGATGTGCGCATCAAGCGCATCGATCTGCCCGACGAGGTCAGCGGTGCGGTCTACCAGCGCATGTCGACGGAGCGCAAGCAGGTCGCCAAGAAGTTCCGCTCGCGCGGCGAGCAGGAAGCAAGGACGATTCGCGCGGCGGCCGACCGGGAGCGCGCGGTCATCCTGGCCAATGCGCAACGCGATGCACAGCGTGTTCGGGGTGACGGCGACGGACAAGCGGCACAGATCTACGCCGACGCGTACAACCAGGATAGGGAGTTCTATTCGCTTTATCGCAGCCTCAGCGCTTACCGGGAAACGTTCAGCAATTCCTCGGACATACTGCTGTTGCAGCCCGACGCGGACTTCTTCCGCTACTTCAAGCAACCGAAGCCGCCGCAATAGGAGGGAGGTGCGGGCTTGTTGCGCAAGGCTCGGCACCCGGTGACCGCGTGACATCATGTGGCATGATCTACTGGCGGCAGTCGCATTGTTGTTGATCGCAGAGGGCATACTGCCGTTCCTGAGCCCGGACAGGCTGCGCAAGGCCGTGTTGCAGATTTCGCAGATGAACGACGGTACTTTGCGTTTTGTCGGGTTGACGAGCATGGTCGGCGGCTGCCTGCTGCTCTATCTGATTCGCTAGTGCCCGTCCGGAAATGTCAATATTCTCCCGCAAAGGCGCAAAGACGCCAGAACTACATTTGCGTGTGAGTTGAATGACGGCCACTTGTCGCTTTGCGTCCTGGCAAGAGCAATGCCTTCTGGATAGGACACCCGGTCAGCCGCGCTTGCCGACAAGGCTGTCACCATGAGTGACCCGCGCGAGCGCTGGTTGTTGCCTGCGGGTATAGAGGAAATCCTCCCACCCCGGGCGGCAGCCATCGAGCATTGCCGGCGCGATTTGATCGATCTGTTCGATGCGTGGGGTTACGAGCTCGTGATGCCGCCGCTCATCGAGTACCTGGATTCCCTGCTGATTGCCACGGGCCCCGATGTGGACCTGCAGACCTTCAAGTTCATCGACCAGCTCAACGGGCGGCTGCTCGGGGTGCGGGCCGACATGACGCCGCAGGTGGCACGTATCGACGCGCATCACCTGCGCGAGGACACCCCGGCGCGACTTTGCTATCTGGGCACCGTTCTGCATGCTCGACCCGACGGCTTCTCGGGTACGCGTGCACCGATACAGGTAGGCGCCGAGCTTTATGGCCATGACGGTGTAGCGAGCGATTGCGAGATTATCTGCCTGATGCTGGAAACGCTGGCCAGGGCCGGCATCGGCGCGGTGCACCTGGACATAGGCCACATGGGAATTTTCAGGGCGCTGGCGGCGCAAGCCGGCCTTGGCGCCTCGCAGGAGGCGGCGCTGTTTGCGGCGCTGCAACGCAAGGCACGCTCGGAGATCGCCGACGTCCTCGAACGGCATCAGGTCGGCGCGGATCTCGCGCGCATGATGAGTGCGCTCGTGGATCTCAACGGCGGGGAGGAGGTGCTCGAGCGTGCCGGCGATGTGCTCGCGGGCAGCAGCCCGACGGTATCTGCAGCTTTGTGCCGGCTCGAGGCGTTGCGCGCCGCGATGCATGCCAGGGTGCCGTCGACCGCACTGCATTTCGATCTTGCGGAGCTGCGCGGCTACCGCTACGAGCGTGGTGTGGTGTTTGCGGCGTTCGTGCCCGGGCACGGGCAGGAGATCGCGCGCGGGGGGCGTTACGATGGCATCGGCGCGGCCTACGGGCGCTCGCGGCCCGCCATCGGCTTCAGCACCGATCTGAAAACGCTGGCTTCTCTGAACGCCGCTCCGGAGGGCATGCCGGCGGGGGCGGTCTATGCGCCGTGGTTGGACGATGCCGGGCTGCAGCGGTGCATCGAGGAACTGCGCGCTCGCAACGAGCGCGTGATCGTCGAGTTGCCGGGCCAGGCCGGCGATGCGCGCGCCATGGGCTGCACTCGCGTGTTGCGCAGGCGGGGACAATCGTGGGAGGTAGAGGAGCTCATCGAGTCATGAATCAGACCGTCATCGCCATCGGTACCCAGTGGGGCGACGAGGGCAAGGGAAAGGTCGTCGACATGCTGACCGACCGCGCGGCCGCGGTGGTGCGCTTCCAGGGCGGGCACAACGCGGGTCACACGCTCGTCATCGATGGCAGGAAGACCGTGCTGCACCTCATCCCCGCCGGGATCCTGCGTGACGGCGTGCTGTCTGTCATCGGCAACGGCGTGGTGCTGTCCCCGAGCGCTCTCGTCGAAGAGATCACGATGCTCGCCGAGCAGGGGGTGCCCGCCGTGGAGCGCTTGCGTATCAGCAGTGCCTGTCCCCTGTTGATGCCCTATCACGCGGCGCTCGATGCCGCACGCGAACGTGCGCGCGGTGACAATGCCATCGGCACGACCGGGCGCGGCATCGGCCCGGCCTACGAGGACAAGGTATCGCGCCGCGGCCTGCGCATCGCCGACCTGCTCGACGAGCGGCGTTTCGCGAGCCGCCTTGCCGAGGTGCTCGACTACCACAACTTCGTGCTCGAGCATTACCACGCGGCGCGGCCGGTCGATTGCAAGGCGGTGTTCGAGGAAGCGCTCGCGACACTCGATGTGATTCGGCCCCTGATTGACGACGTGCCCGCGCTGCTCCAAGGGATGCGAAGGCACGGCAAACGAGTCCTCTTCGAAGGTGCCCAGGGGGCCTTGCTCGACATCGACCATGGGACCTATCCCTTCGTGACCTCGTCCAATACGACGAGCGGTGCGGCGGCGACCGGCAGTGGCATGGGGCCCACCCATTTCGACTACGTGCTCGGCATCACCAAGGCTTACACGACGCGCGTCGGTTCGGGACCGTTGCCCACGGAGCTGACCGACGCCATCGGCGAGCGGTTGGCGGCGCGCGGCAAGGAGTTCGGCGCCACCACGGGCCGGCCGCGGCGCTGCGGGTGGCTCGATACGGTGGCGCTCAGGCGTGCCATCGGGCTCAATGGCGTGAGCGGCCTTTGCATGACCAAGCTCGATGTGCTCGACGGGCTGGACAGCGTGCACGTGTGCGTGGCGTATCGGGTGGACGGAGAGATCTGTGACGCCCCACCGGTGGGCACGCCCGCCATGGACCGATGCGAGCCCGTTTACGAGGTGTTGCCCGGGTGGAGCGAATCGACCGCGGGGGCGACCGACATCAGTGCACTGCCGGCCAATGCGCGTGCCTATCTTGATTATCTCGAGGAACGCACGCGGACCCCTGTCGACATCATCTCCACCGGTGCCGAGCGCACGCAGACCATCGTGCGCCGCCACCCCTTCGCGGATTGAGTGCGGTCCCCGTGCGGCGCCCGCCCGCAGGGCGCGCGGATCCCGACTGAGGAGACGACACCATGAGCAAGACGCTGTTCGAGCCCCTGGGCGGCAATGAGATGCCGCGCTTCGGCGGGCCTGCCACCATGATGCGGCTGCCAAGCCTGCCGGGTGCGGCGGGTCTGGATGCGTGCTTCGTCGGCGTGCCCTTCGACATCGGCACCTCGAATCGTAGCGGCGCGCGCTTCGGCCCGCGCCAGATCCGTGCCGAGTCGGCGTTGTTGAGGCCCTACAACATGGGCACCCGGGCCGCCCCCTTCGACGTGCTGGCCGTTGCCGACGTGGGCGACGTCGCGACCAATCCCTACCATATCGGCGACAGCATGCAGCGCATCGAGCGTGCCTATGACGAGATATTGTCGCATGGGTGCAAGCCGCTCACGCTCGGCGGTGACCACACCATCGTGCTGCCCATCCTGCGCGCCCTGAAATCGGTCCATGGCCCGCTGGGCTTGGTGCACGTCGATGCCCACGCCGATATCAACGAGCACATGTTCGGTGAGCCCGTGGCGCATGGCACGCCGTTTCGGCGCGCGGTGGAGGAATCCCTGCTCGACGCTGCGCGCGTCGTGCAGATCGGACTGCGCGGCACCGGCTACGCTGCCGAGGACTTCGACTGGCCGCGCGCGCAGGGCTTCAGGGTAGTGCAGGCCGAGGAGTGCTGGCACCGCTCCCTCTCTCCGCTGATGGCCGAGGTGCGCGAGCAGGTGGGCGGCGGCCCGGTGTACCTGAGCTTTGACATAGACGGCCTGGATCCTTCTCTGGCACCGGGCACGGGGACCCCGGAGATTGGTGGGCTCACGGGCGTGCAAGCGCTGGAGATCATTCGCGGCTGCCGTGGCCTGGATATCGTGGGGGGCGATCTGGTGGAGGTCTCGCCGCCCTACGACCCATCGGGCAACACGGCCTTGATGGGCGCCAATCTGCTGTTCGAGATGCTCTGCGTGCTGCCCGGCGTAGCGTACCGGTAGCCGCGGCTTTTCGATCGCCCCGGTAGGAGCGGGATTCATCCCGCGAACGTTGCAGCGCGTCAGACTCCGTACCCACCGTGTTCGCGCACTGGCGTTCGCTCCTACAGGCCGGCCATCGAACCCGCTCCCGCACCTACGAGGCGCTGCCGGCGGCGTCGTCACGCGGCGGCGTGCCGTTCTCGATCTCGATGAAGGTCTCGGTGTGAAACCCGTTGAATCGTGTGGCCGCCGCGTTCGAGTAGGCACCGATGGTATCGAGCTTCAGCCAGTCGCCTTCGCGCACGTCCGCGGGCAGCGAAAAACGGTGTGGGAGCACATCAGTCGAGTCGCAGGTGGGGCCGTACAGCGTGAAGTCCGCGCTCTCGCCGGGCGGCGCGCCGTCGAGCCTGATGAGTTCACAGGGCAGGCGGATACCCGCGGTCACCATCTCCGACAAGCTGCCGTAGATGCCGTCATTGATATACAGTGAATCACCCTTTCGAAGCTGTACCTGCACCACCAGCGAGCAGCCGTGGGCAACCAGCGCACGGCCGGGCTCGCACATGAGCACACAGTCCCGGCGCAGGGAGAGGGCCGGCAATCCGCGTTCGACCTCGGCAAGAAAATTCGCGAGTGCGGGCACCTCCGTACCCGGATAATGCGCTGGAAATCCCCCGCCCACGTCCAGGAACTGGATGTCCACGCCGGCTGCGTCGAGGATGTCGCCGATGATGCCGAGCGCCGTGCGGTAGGCGCCCGTCGTCACGCACTGCGACCCGACGTGAAACGCGAGCCCGGACTTACAACCCGCCCGGCGTACGGCTTGCAGCAGTTCGACGGCGTCGGCCGGGCGCGCACCGAACTTCGACGAGAGATCGTAGGAAGCGCCGCCGCTCGGCGTTGCAACGCGCACGATCAGGGTCACGTTGTCACCTCCCGTCTGGTCCAGGATCTTTTCGAGCTCGCTCGCGTGGTCGAGCACGAAGTGGCGCACGCCATACACGTTGTAGGCGCTGCTGATGGCGGCGCGGCTCTTGACCGGGTGCATGAAGTACAGCATGGCGTCGGAGAAGCTTTCGCGCACCTGCGCGATCTCGGGTAGCGAGGCGGTGTCGAAATGTCGGATGCCCGCACGGTAGAGCATCTCCAGCACCGCGGGATGGGGATTGCATTTGACCGCGTAGAGCACGCGTCCCGGGAAGCCCTCGACGAACTCGCGCGTGGCGCGGGCAAACACTTCGGGGTAAACGCAGAACACCGGATAGCTCGGATTGAGGGATTCCAGCATGCTCGGCACGTCGGGAAATCTTCGGCTCATCGGGTGCTCGACTCCAGGTGATTGTCGCGGTGCGCGTTGACAGGCGACGGATCGTACTCATTCGCGCTGCCGGCCGACACCCCCAGTCCTCGCCGTGCAGTGGGTTGCGTGCGATGGCGGGGAGGACCTGTGAAAGACGAACCTCGGCCGCGCGCGTGATGCCGGCGTGCGCGCCCGGCTCAACCTTCCATGCAGCCGGGCTCCAGGGGTTTGCCACGCAACCCGTCGATGAACTCCTCCAGCCGGCGCAGCAGGACCTGCTCTGGCGTGGCGATGGGATGAGAGGCCGTCGCCGTGCTCGCGGCTGCGGCTGCTTGCTCGGTGTCGTCCGGGGCCGCGATGACGGTCTGCGCGGCACCGAGCAGCAACGCGAGCAGCACGGCGTGCCGGTGCGCGTGGGTGTCCCGTCTCATGCGTCTCATGCCCGTCTCATGACGCGGCCATTGTAGCGCAAGCGTGGCCGGACCGGCGAGTGCCGCCCTTCCTGGTAGCGCCCGGCTCAGTCGAGTTTCGGTTACCTGTCATCGTCAGCCGCGCGTGCTGCGTCCGCGGAGACGGGATCGGCATCTACTTCCGCATGCCGTTCAACCCCGGTGGGGTGCCAAGAATGGGTGGATGCAGTATGCGCTCAAATTTGGTGATGCTAAAATGCCATCTACTCGGCCAGATTCAAAAAGGGGCTGCTTCATGAAATCGCTGAGCATCAGAAATCTTCCTGACGAGATCTATGAGCGCCTGAAGACGATGGCCACACAGAATCATCGAAGCTTGCAAGAGCAGGTCCGCTTCTTGCTCGAGCAGGATACTCGCCTGGCCCATGGCGGGGTCTTGGAGCAGGCCCGGAAATGGCGCAGGAAATTGTCCGGTCGCGAGTTCCGCGATGTGGTGAACATGATTCGGGTGGATCGTGAGCGATGATATCGGTGCTCGACACGTCGGTCGTGATGCGCTTGTTCATTGCTGATGGCCCTCTGCCCCCGGAGATCGAACCTCTGCTTGCTGATGCGCAAAGAGGAAGCCACCGTCTGATCGCACCACAACTCATGCTGGCCGAAGTCGTCAACGTGCTGCGCAGAAGAACGCAGCTGGCGGAAATCAATGCTGCAGAAGGAGAGCAGATACTTCAGTGCATACTGGAATTACCTATCACCCTGTTCGATCATGCCAAGCTGGTCCAGGATGGTTATGAGCTGGCCTTGGCGCATCGGCTGAGCGGTTATGACAGCCTGTTCCTGGCGCTGGCACGCCAGCACAATGCGCGTCTGTACAGTTGTGACGAAAAACTGCTCGAGGTCGCGCAAGAACTGAGGCTTGGCTGAAGTATGGTTCCGGCGTTGACCGAATGCCATTCGTTGCCTCCCGCATGACTTGTTGCCAGCCACCCCGATTGTGCGTCCGTTCGCGGGGAACCCACGTTATTTGTTCCCGTCCTCTGAAGCTTCGCGGTACCGGCGGCCTTTTCGGCCGTGGAGAAATTTAACGCGCCGCGGGCGTCGACAGCGGCATGGA
>CAZSDY010000116.1:0-11732 GCA_964605765.1 uncultured Ectothiorhodospiraceae bacterium
CCCGAAGCCGCGCGGCGGGGGGCGTCTCGGCACCGGGAACAGGCATAAGCATCACGCGGGGGGCTCGCCGCTCGCGCGGTGCATCGCCGCGGGGGAGGCGGAGCGCCTGGCGAAGGACCAGCTCCTCGAGCGTACGCCCGCCGGAAAAGCTGAGCGCGCGCGAGCACAGCCCGCCGATGGTACGCGGTGCGAGCTCGATGACACACGGCCCGTCGGCGCCGACGCGCAGTTCCGCGTGGATGGGCCCATCCGTGAGTCCCAGCGCACGGGCGACACCCTCGGTCTCGGCGGCGACGGCGCACTGCTCGGGCACCGACAGTCGTGACGGCGTCACGAAGATCGTCTCTTCGAAAAACGGACCGTCGAGCGGGTCGGGCTTGTCGAACAGGGCCAGCACCCGCAGGTGTCCCCCGTCCAGCAGCCCCTCCAGCGCTACCTCGGGACCGGCAACAAAACTTTCCACCAGCACGGAGCGCGTCTGCGCCACTGCTGTACCGGGTGATTGCGCCAGAATGGCCGCAATGCGCCGGCACGCGCTCGTGAACCCGCGCGCATCATCCGCACGAATCACCCCGCGGCTGGCAGACAGGCTGCGCGGCTTCAGCACGCACGGGTACTTTGCCTCGCGCGCTACACGCGCCAGGTCGTCCTCGAGCGAGACCAGCGTGAACGCGGGCGAGCGAAAACCGGCGCGTGCCACGCTCGCGCGGAAGCGGTACTTATCGCGCGCGGCCGCCACCGCGGCAGGTGGATTGTGCGCGAGGCCGAGCGCGCTGGCCGAGCGCGCCGCGACAAGGACCGATTCGTCATCGGTGCCGATCACGGCGTCGAGGCGGTGGTGCCGAGCGTGCGAGACGATATCGCTCACGGCTTGCTCGACCCCGTGAAAATCGACCTGCAGCACGCGCCTGCCCGAGAATGCCGCCAACACCTGCTCGTGGTCGGATCCGACGACGACCTCGATCCCGAGGCGCCGCGCCGCTGCCAGGAAATCGCTCGCGCGGTACGATGTCGACGGCATCAGGAGCAGGACCCGGGGCATAATCCAGTTTCGCACGGTCATGGCAGCTCTCTCCTTGACAATGCTTCGAGCCTGAACGGGGCGCCATGGTAGCGCGCCGCCGCGGGGGCGCACACGTCCCGCACGGCCCGGATCCCGCCCTGGAAGCGATGCGACAATGCTGGTGTGTCTTCGGCCCCATCGGACGCGCCTCGAGTCCTAGCACGCGACTCGTGCACCGAGCCCGACAGCGTCCCGGTTCCGACCCGGCGACTTTCCCATTCGTGAGCCCGGCGAGCGCCTTTGTTCCGACGTGCATGTCCGCGAACACCCGATCGAAGACAGCCGCCCGCCTTTCACGTTTCATGCTCCGGCTGCTCGCGAGTCCTCCCAGGGGGCGCCAGGAGGTTGTGCGGGATCGACGGCTTGCGGAATCGGTTGCACGCGGGCGCGTCGAAATGGTGCTGATATTGATCAGCACGATACTGTTTCCGGTTTGAACCCAGTGCAAACAAGCGGTTTAGGGTGCATATTCAAGCCTTCTTGTTGCCTGGGATCAGAGTTCTCCAGGGGGCCCGTCATGCAGGAAGTCAACACCCCCGGCCGCAAGCGGCAGGGCGCCCGCGCGGCGCGGCGCGTCGCACGGGCGAAGGAGCCGGCCGAACACCTCCGAGCTGTGCATCCGGGTGTTCAGGGCGGGCGGCTGGCGCTGCTTTCCGAGGCCGATATGCAGCGCGTGAATCACACCGCGCTACGCTTGCTGGATGAAGTGGGAATGGCTGATCCGACCGCGTCGGTGTCGGAGACGGTCATCGAAGCGGGCGGGCGGCTCAGCGCGCATGGACGACTGCTGTTTCCCAGGGCGCTGGTCGAAGATGTGCTGGCCCGGACCAGGCGCGGTTTCGTCCTGCCGGGCCAAAAGCCGGAACACGATCTCGAGCTTGGTGGTGGTCGAGTGCATTTCGGCACCGGCGGCATGTCACCATACTTCGTCGATTTCGAAACCGGTGATTTTCGACCCGCGCGCTTGACCGACGTGTACGACGCCGCACGCCTGGTCGACCGACTCGACAATATCCATTCGTTCTGGAGACCGGTCGTCGCCTGCGATGTCGAGGACGAGAGGGCGATGGACCTCAGCAGCCTGTACGCATGTGCTGCCGGCACCAGCAAGCACCTCGGCTCGGCCTTCGTCAGCCGAGCCCACATTCCCGAGGCAATCGCGATGCTCGACGGAATTCTGGGAGGCGAGGGCCGGTTTCGTGAACGTCCCTTCGTCACCTTGTCGTGCTGCCCGGTGGTGCCACCGCTGCGCTTTGCCCACGACAATTGCGACAATCTCGAGACAGCCATCCGCCACGGCATGCCCGCGACACTCGTTTGCGCAAGCCAGGCTGGTGCCACGAGCCCGGCGGCGCTCGCGGGCTCCGTCGCACAAACAGTTGCGGAATCTCTGGCTTGCCTGGTATTTGCCAACCTGGTCGACCCGAATTGCCGCGTGTTGTTTGCACCGAAGCCATTTGTCGCCGATTTGCGCACCGGATCCATGTGCGCCGGAAGCGCCGAGCAGGCGATCCTGACGGCCGCATCCGCCCAGATGGCCGGCTTTTATCGCATCCCCGGCTCGGTGGCGGGTGGCATGACGGATTCCAAGCTGCCTGACGCACAAGCTGGCGTCGAGAAGGCCTGTTCCGCCCTGCTGGCCGGACATTCCGGCTCGAACCATGCGACGCAAGCCGCCGGTGGTCTCGCGAGCCTCATGGCCGATGCGCTGGAAGCCTATGTCATCGACAACGACATGCTCGGCGCCATTCTTCGCACCATTCGAGGCCTGGAGGTAACCGATGAGGACTTGTCGTTTGAAGTCATCCGCGACGTGGTGCTCGGGGACGGTCACTTTCTCGCCCAATCGCAGACCCTGGAACGCATGCAGCGCGACTACTTTTACGCTGACATCATCGATCGGCGCTCGTTCGCCGAGTGGCGCGATGGCGGTGGCGGTGACATGCGAAGTCGTGCCCGGCTACGGGTGCGCGCCATTCTGAGTGCCCACTACCCACGCTATATCGATGCGCAACGCGACAAGGAGATTCGCGCGGCCTTCGACATCAGGTTGCAGCCCCAAGACATGCGTTCGGGCAACGCGCGCTGGCCACTGGAGGGCGAGTCGCGGTGACGCCCGCATTTCCGAATCTGTTCTCTCCACTGGACATCGGTTCGGTGACTCTGAGCAATCGGATCGTGTTCACCGGCCATCACACCCATCTCGCCCGCACCACGGTCAGTGACGCGCTGGTCGCCTACCTGGAGGCCCGCGCTCGGGGCGGCGCGGGGTTGGTCATCACCGAGATTGCCGGTATCCATGAGACCGCGCGCTATGCCGGTGACCAGCTGATGGTGACGGATGCGGGTTGCGTGCCGGCTTTCACGCGTCTCGCCGAAGCCTGTCATCGGCACGACACGCGGGTCTTCGCACAACTGTTCCATCCGGGGCGAGAGGTGCTGATGTCCGAAGACGGCACCGCTGCCGTGGCGTGGGCGCCGTCCGCCGTGCCTGGCGAGCGCCGCCATGTCATGCCCAGAGCCATGCCGGCCTCGATGATCGAGGCGGTGATCCGCGGTTTCGCTACCGGCGCACGCTATCTCGCCGAAGCAGGGCTCGATGGCGTGGAGATCGTTGCCAGCCATGGCTACCTGCCCGCCCAGTTTCTCAATGCCAGGGCCAACGTTCGTGACGACGCTTACGGCGGGTGCCTCGACAATCGTTTGCGTTTCTTGCGCGAGGTGATATCGGCGGTCGCCGAGTCGGCACCCGGCATGGTCATCGGGCTTCGCATCTCGGCCGATGAGCAAGGAGCGCTCGGTCTAGAGCAGTCCGAGGTTCTGCGAATTTGCGCTGCACTGGATGGCGATGGAGCGCTCGACTATTACAGCGTGGTGCTGGGATCGGCGGCCTCCCTCGGCAGCTCTATTCACATCGTACCGCCAATGGAGATCGAGCCGGCGTATGTCGCGCCGCATGCGCGGGCCGTCAAGCGAGTGGTGACCAAACCCGTGCTGGTAACGGGTCGCATCAATCAGCCGCAGCTCGCGGAACGGATACTGGTGGAAGCTTCGGCCGACCTTTGCGGCATGACGCGCGCGCAAATTGCCGACCCGGAGCTCGCGAGCAAATCCGCGCGTGGGCTCGTCGATGAGATCCGTGCCTGCATCGGCTGCAATCAGGCGTGCACGGGGCACGGATTGGCCGGCTATCCGATTTCCTGTATCCAGTATCCGGAGAGTGGCCGCGAGCTCGACTACGCCCGCAAGCCCCGAGTCAAGGCCCCGCGCAACGTGATGGTGGCAGGCGGGGGCCCTGCCGGATTGAAGGCGGCGTCGGTGGCCGCCGAGCGAGGCCATCGGGTGACGCTTTTCGAGCGCGACGCCCAGCTCGGTGGTCAGGTCCTGCTCGCCCAGCGCTTGCCGGGAAGGGCCGAGTTCGGCGGAATCGTGACCAACCTGGCGCGCGAGTGCGTGCGCGCCGGCGTCGACATCATCAGAGGTGTCGCCGTGGACAAGGCGTTGCTTGAGCTGCACCAGCCGGATGTGCTGATTGCGGCAATCGGGGCAGTCCCTTATTTTCCGCCAATCGAAGGTGCCGCAGAGGGCCATGTGGTGAGTGCCTGGGACGTCATCAAGGGTGAGGCGAACACCGGCACCTCGGTCGTCATCGCTGACTGGCGTTGCGATTGGATTGGGCTCGGCATCGCGGAGCACCTGGCCGCCAATGGTTGTCGCGTTCGATTGTGCGTCAACGGCGCTCAGCCGGGAGAGATGATTCCGCAGTACACCCGTGACACGCGACTGGGAAGGCTGCGCTCACTCGGCGTCGAGCTGGTCACCCATGTCCGGCTTTACGGTGTCGACGAAAGCACCGTCTACTTCCAGGACACCCTGACGGGTGAGCCGCTGCTGTGCGAGGCGTGCGACACCCTCGTCCTCGCACTCGGACATCAAGCACGATCGACACTGGAAGCGGAACTGGCGGACTTTCGCGGCGAGCTGCATCTCATTGGAGATTGTCTCGCTCCGCGTACGGCGGAGGAGGCGGTCCTCGAGGGGCTCAGAGCCGGCTTTGCCGTATGACGGATGGACGTGTAGAGGTCAAGAAACCACGAGGAGATTCAGATGACGACGATGTCCCCCGCCGAAGCATTCGTCGAGACGCTGGTCGCGCACGGGGTCGACCACGTGTTCGGCATCATCGGGACTTCCTATCTGCCGGCCATGGACCTGTTCGACGTCGCGGGGATCAGGTTCGTCTCCGTCGTTCACGAGCAGACAGCCGCGCACATGGCCGACGGCTATGCCCGCTCGAGCGGGAAGCACGGCGTGGTGGCGGCGCAGAACGGTCCCGGGGTGACAAATCTCGTGACCGGCATTGCCACGGCGTACTGGGCGCACTCCCCGGTCGTCGCCGTGACCCCGGAAGCGCCAGCGTCGGTCATCGGGCGTGGCGGCTACCAGGAAACCAATCAAATGCCGCTCTTCGCCGCCATCACGCATCATCGGGTGAAGATCGATCGTCCCGAGCGGATCTCCGAGCTGACGGCTGAAGCGTTCGCGGTGGCCATGCAGGAACGCGGGCCCGTGCAGATCAACATTCCCCGCGACAACTTCCTGGGCAAGATAGACGTGGACGTCGTCGGCCCCCGTCCGGTCGAGCGTTCGCCCGGCGGACCGGAAAGCCTGCGGCGGGCGGCGGCCTTGCTCGCTGACGCGACACATCCGGTGCTGATCGCCGGGGGTGGCGTGGTCATGGGTAACGGTGTCGAGCAAATGGTAGCGCTCGCCGAGCACCTCGCCGCACCGGTTCTCACTGTTTTCAGACACGGCGATGCATTTCCGAATCGACACCCGTTGTATGCCGGTCCGCTCGGCTATATGGGCTCCAAGGCGGGCATGCGGATGCTCTCGGAGGCCGACGTGGTGCTCGCCCTTGGCTGTCGTTTCTTTGCACTGGGGCTGGCGCCGCAATACGGCCTCGACTACTGGCCGAGGGCTGCGACCATCATTCAAGTCAACACCGATTTTCGGGCGTTGCGCAAGGTCGCGGACCGCGCTGTCCATATTCCGATTTGCGGAGATGCGGGTATGGCGGCCACCGCGCTGCTCGAGCATCTGCACGACGCCGGTAGCGAGGTGACACCCGGGCAGCGACAAGCCCGCCGGCACGAGATTCAAGACGCAATGCAAGCCTGGCAGGATGAGCTCGCGGCACTCTCCCGGCTCGAAGGTAGGCCAATCAAACCCCGGCGCGCGCACTGGGAGCTGCTGAACGCCATGCCCGGCGATGCCATGATCACGCTCGATACCGGCGCCATGTGCGGACTCAGCCAGAGCTACATGCGCTTCGATCGACCGCGCAGCCTGTTCGGACCCATGAACTTCGCCGGTATCGGCTGCGGCATGGGCACCGCGCTGGGGGCGAAGCTCGGCCAGCCCGAGCGCCCGTCGATTCTCTACGTCGGCGACGGCGCGTGGGCGATGACGCAGTCAGAGCTGCTGACTGCCCGCCGCGAGAATATTCCAGTGGTCGTGGTGGTGTTCAACAACAAGCAGTATGGCGCGGAGAAAGGCTATCAGCTGCATCTATACGACGGCCGGGTGCCAGGGGCGAATCTCGACAACCCGGACTTTGCGGCAGTCGCTCGCGCCATGGGTGTGGAGGGGATGCGGGTGGCACGTCCGACGGAAATCGGCGATGCGCTGCGCGGTGCCATCGCCGCCGATGCCCCTTTCCTGCTTGAAATAGACGTGAGTGACGAGCTCGAGGCGCCCCTGCAATCGAATCTCAAGGGGCCGGAGACTTACCTCCCGAAGTATCAGCGATAGGCCCTTGTCGACCATCCAGACCAGAGACGGGTGTTCGCTCTTTTACGAGGATCAGGGCGAAGGAGAGGCTATCGTCTTCGTGCACGAGTTCGGTGGCGATTACCGGAGCTGGACCCACCAGGTGGCACATTTCGAGGCGGCCTTCCGTTGCATCACCTACAGTGCGCGTGGCTTCAAGCCATCATCCGTGCCCGCGCAGCGTTCGGCCTATGGCCAGGCGCAGGCAAGCGCTGATCTGCTGGCCCTGCTCGATGGGCTGGGGCTCGAGGCCGTGCATTTGGTCGGCGCCTCCATGGGCAGCTTCACGAGCCTCGATTTCGCCCTCGACCACGCCGGTCGGGTTCGTAGCCTTACGCTCGTCGGCATCAGCAGCGGGCCGCGCGATGAGGAGGAAAGAGAGACCTATAGAAGCGGCTGGGTGACACCGGAAGTACGACGTCGTGAGGCGCAGCGGGAGGCGGGTGCGGTTTCAGTGCTCGAAGAGGATCCCGCCTATCGAAGATTCCAATCCGCAAACCCTGAGAGCTGGCGTCGCTACGTTGCCAATCTGCGCGAGCAATCCGTTTCAGGTGCACTCCATGTTTTGCAGACGCTACACTGGAATCGCCGCTCGCTGTGGAAGGACCGGGAGCGCCTGGCCAATCTCAGCCTGCCGGTTCTCCTGGTGATGGGCGACGAGGACTACTACCTGGTGGACGAAACGAACAGGTTTCTAAATGACGTCGTGCCTGACAGCCGGCTCCACGTATTTGCAGGGACCGGGCATTTGGTGAACATCGAAAATGCGCGGTCCTTCAATGAGCTTCTTCACTGTTTTCTCGAGGGACTTAGCAAAACCCCGGGCTGCTCGACAAGGGCCCCGGCATGTGGGTCGACGCGCGCCGGCCGCTGAGCTGCCCGAGCTGGTGAGCACGCGGCGGCCCGACGTGGACCTCCAGGCGCTTCGCATCGAGCATTTCTGATGTGTCGCGGACACCTTGCGCGCGCGCCGGCCGGGGCCCCGCATTGACAGTGTCGTAGGTGACGCAACCGCTACGCAGCGACCTCACGGCGCACCGCCTCGGCCATCTGCGCCATGGAGAAGAACAGGAAATCGGTCCGCGGGCGCTCCGCGACCGGTGCCGTGGCACCCCACTCGCCGCTTTGCGACAGGCGCTGGCGGTCAATCCACGCGTTGGCTAGACCGAAAGCGCGCGCCTGCACGTGGTCGTGGTGCAGGCTCTGCGCGGTGTGCAGCACGGCATCGCGGCCAAGGCCCAGGTCGCTCTCGAGGTGCGCCAGCAGGTAGCGGAAGTTCTCCGGCGAGGGCTTGTAGCTGCCGATGTCCTCGGCGGTATAGATGGCGTCGAACTCGACCCCCAGCTTGCGGTTCGAGGCGGCGAAGCCCGCGCGGTCGACGTTCGACAGGATGACCAGCTTGAATCGCGTCTTCAGATAACGAAGCGCCTCGGCGCTGTCCGCGAATGCCGGCCAGTGCGCAACCGACTGACCGAATCCCGTATCGAGCGCCGGACTCGTCGCGATGCCGAGCTCGGCGGCGATGGCGCGGTGCACCGCTTCGAGCACCCGCGGATAGCGCATCGCCGGCGAGGCGCACTCGACCGCGTGCTCGTGGCGCCCGAACAGTGCCAGCGCCGCGGCGCGCCCCACGTCGTTGCGCGCATTCGCCATCAGCAGCGGCTGCAGCGCATCCCAGATACCGGACTCCCAGTCGATGAGGGTGCCGTAGCAATCGAAGGTGAGCACCTCGTAATCGGTCAGCCGCGCGCACATCGTGATTTTCTCCTCGGGAGTCGATTGAGCCGAAAGGGCAGCCATGGTACCGCGCCGGCGACGAGCCGCACAGGTCCCGCACACACGGCCGGTTCTGGACGGGATCTCGAGTAGTGGCGCACGCCGACGACGAGCTGACCCGCGTGGGTCCCGGCAGCGCCTGCGGGGAGTATTTGCGGCGCTACTCGCATCCCGTGGCCATTGCAGCCGAGCTCGAGGATCTGCCGCTTGCGTTGGTGTTCCAGAACCTGCGCCGCTACCTCGCCGGGGACCCCCTGCAAAACATCGTTCGTCCGGAGCTCGGCTACTGAGAGCCCCCGGGTCCCGTTGAGAATTCCGGGCTAGTTGCCCACACCCAGAATCTCCTTGGTCTTGCTCACGGCCGCCACCGCATCGGGTGCATAGCCGTCAGCCCCGAAATAGTCGCAGGTGCGCGGCGAGACCGCCGCCCCGCCGACCAGCAGCCGCGCCGCATCCCTGAGGCCGGCGGCCCGGATCGCCTCGATCGTCGTACCGATTGCCGGGGCCGTGGTGGTCAGCAGGGCACTCATGCCGACGACCTGCGGCGCGTGCTCGCGGATGGCGTCTACGAAGCTTTCCGGAGCCACGTTCACGCCGAGATCGACGACCTCGAACCCCGCCCCTTCGAGCATGGTGCAGCACAGGTTCTTGCCGATGTCGTGGATGTCCCCGCGTACGGTACCCATCACGACCCTGCCGAGGTTGAGAGCACCCGAAACGCCGATGACGGGCCTCAGCACGCCCATTCCGGCCTTCATCGCCCGCGCCGCGAGCAACATCTCGGTCACGAAGTAGCGGCCCTCCACGAACAACCGCCCGACCTCGCCGAGCGCCGGCACCAGGGCTTCGAACAGGATCTCCCGGGGCTCGATGCCGAGGTCGAGCCCACGCGTGACGAGTGCGGGGATCTCGCCGTCCTTGCCGTCGATGGTGTTGTCATAGAGCTCATCGAGCACCTCGTTTCTGCGCTCCGCGGCCCGCGCGTGCGCGGGGGAGCGGTCCTCGCCGCCCCGTGGCTGGACCGCCGGGGCGTCTTCGTCGGGCAGCGCGGCGGGCGTCACAGGATGAGGTGAAGCCGCAACCGCTCGTGCCGCGGTGCAGGCCGCCGGGTCGAAGCGCTCGACCTCCCGCGCGATGTATTCCACGCGCTCGATGAGGTTCTCGCCGACGACCATGTCGGAGATGCCGAGGATGAGCGGGCTGTCGCCGACCCTGTCGAGGACCTTGCGCAGATAGCCATGGAGTTCCGCCTCTTGCCGGTTGTCCTCCAGGAGAGGAGACGGGACAGGACCCCACATGATCGGCTTGCCGCCGCCCCACGCGTCCCAGAGCTCCTCGAAGCTCGTGCGGGTCAGTGGTGATGGCGAGATCGATTCACACACGTCGAGCCCGCTTTCCTTGAGCAGTCCGAGCAACCGCCGGAGATTGCCGTCGGTGTGGCTGCCGACCAGCTTGCCCTGCCCGTGGAGTATCTCGGTGTAGCGCTGATAGGCGGGCAGGCTGTAGCGCCGGAACAGCTTCGGGTTCGTCATCATGTCGTCGACGTTGTCGGGAAACTCGATGTAGGGCACATCGAAATCCGCAAGCTTCTCCAGGGTGTCGGCGAACACCTCCTCGATGCGTTCCAGCAGGCGCTCCACCCTGTGCGGCATGTCGGCAAGGGCGTAGAACAACGGAACCTCGCCGAAGTACTCGAGCAGGATCTGCTGGAAGGGAACACGCTGGGTCCAGGGTGCCAGGAAGCCGTTGTCGCCGAGCTTGGCGTCCTCGGCGTGGAACTGATCGAAGAGCGGCACGAACTCGACGCGGTCGAGGATGTATTCGGCGACCTTGATGTCGTCCTCGTCCTTGATGAAGTGTTCCTCCAGGTACGGCTCCACGGCGGTGGGGATCATCTCCTCGGCAAGACCCCAGGCGATGCGCGACGTCCCCACGGGCGTGCGGAACTCGATCCGCGTGGTGCCGGCGCGGTCGTGGCGCACGAACTCCGGCGCCCATCCGCCGGGGAAGTACGGGAAAACCGGATCCCGTTCGCTCAACAGGTGCTCGCCATCGAGCGAGCACACCATTTCCACGCCCCGCAGGCGCTGGCCATAAGGAGTGGCGAACTGGAGCTGTCCCATGCCCACCCTGGCGTGCACCTCGCTCAGGGCGAGACCCTCGAAGCGCGCGGGCATCGTGCCGGTGCGCTGCTTGGCCCTATACCAGATGTCCATCCGATCGATGAACGGAATTCGCTGCGGCTTTTCGCCGCGAAATACCGCGAGCAACCGCTCGCGTTGACTCGGATGGGTGTGTGTTTCCGGCATCGCATTCTCCATTCGTCGGACCGGCCCCGCGGTCGCGGGCGCCCGGCGCCGATCTCGGCTTTGAGCAATCACGCTTTGGCCCCGCCCGACGGTAGAGCGCCACGAGCATCAGGTGGGTGACGCCACGCCGCAGACCTGGCTTTACATTCTTCCCGAGCTTAAAACAGACCACCCGGTAGTTTGTCAATCAATGTCAATGACGGCCCGGATTTCCCGGCGCCGCAACACCATGACCGGGTGATGTATGCGTCCCCGCCCGGGAGATGATGGAGTGCGGCGGCGGGTTTGACGCGCGAGACGCCCATGGTGCACGATGAATCAGGGGGGGATGGCGCCAAAATGGACGGCAACACTCGATTCCGGGCCTTGTACGCGGCTTTTGATATGTTCCCGTCCTCCAAGGGGGCCGCAACCCATATTGCCCACACGGCAAGCACGCTGTTCCGAATCCACGACGGTGGCCTCCTCTATGTGATGGGTGGCACCGAGCTTCCCGCCTACCAGCGCGAGGGGCAGGTCGTGATCCGGAGATTTTCCGCCGAAGTACCCAATTTCATCGAGCGCACGATGCACTTCGGTCGTGCTCTGGCACGCCTTCTCGCAAGCCAGGGGAATCAACTCGAGATCTGTCAGTTTCGCGATCCCTGGAGCGGGGTGCCCATTCTCTGCTGCCCGCAACGGCGTTTCTCGACCGTCTACGAGGTGAATGGTCTACCGTCGATCGAGCTCCCCTACGCGTATCCCCTGGTCGC
>CAZSDY010000117.1:0-11727 GCA_964605765.1 uncultured Ectothiorhodospiraceae bacterium
ATGTCTCCCGACCGAAGTTGTTACCGGGACGGCGGTCCAACTCGTCGCCGGCAGCGCCCGGGGACGGACTTCTCCACCCTTTGCCCACCGCCCCGCCAGTATGAGAGGCACGCGGGCTGTGGGCAAAGCGTGGGGAAGTCCGCCAGGCGATAGATTCCAGATAGCGTAAATCCGACTCGCCGCGCGGCGGGACGAACGCCGGGAGGATGGGACAACGCCACTCGAGCAAGTGCCTCTGACACCTTCGGCGCGGGTCACGCGCATCGGCCCGCGCCAGGTCCTGATCACGTTGTGCGCGACGCTCGCGACGGCGACCTACGCGTTCACCTGGAACGCGGTGACCGTGGCGCTTCCGCACATGCAGGGCGCCTTCTCCGCGACCACCGACCAGATCGCCTGGGTGATGATCGCCTTCGTCATCGGCAGTGCCGCGATGACGGCGAGCGCCGGCTGGCTGAGTGACCGCTTCGGGCGCAAGGAGGTATTCCTCACCGCCATCGCCGGTTACGTGGTGACGCTCGTCGGCTGCGCGCTTTCGACCTCGCTCGCCGGGATGGTGCTGTGGCGCCTGGTCCAGGGCGCCTGCGGGGCCGCGCTCATCCCGCTCGGGCAGGCCATCGCGGTCAACGCCTTCCCGGCCGATCGCCACGGCCAGGCCACCTCGCTGTGGGCGCTCGGCTTCGTCACCGCGAACGTGCTGGCGCCCTCCATTGCCGGCGTGGTGATCGAGCATCTGGGCTGGAACTGGATCTTCCTCGTGCCGCTGCCGCTCGGCGTGCTCGTGCTCGGCGCCTCGTGGGCGCTGGTGCCGAGGAGCCCGCGGCGTTCACGGCCACTCGACTGGACGGGCTTCACGGCCCTCATCCTCGGCGTGAGCACCCTGCAGCTCATGCTGGCACGCGGCACGCGTCTCGACTGGTTCCAGTCGAACGAGATCCTCGTCGAGGCCGTCGTCGCGGCGGCCGCGCTCTACGTGTTCGTGATGCGCACCTGGTTCGCGAAGAACCCGTTCATCGACCGCTCGCTGTTCGCCGATAGCAACTACAACCTCGGGGTAACGTTCATCTTCCTCATCGGCTCGGTGCTGTTCCTGCCCCTGCTGCTGCTTTCCCTGCAGCTCCAGCATATCGGCGGCTATCCGGCCATCGACACCGGCTATCTGCTGCTCTCGCGCGGTATCGGCTCCATCTTCGGCCTCCTCATCATGAGCAGATTCCGGGATCGCACGGACCCGCGCCCGCTGCTGTTCCTGGGCTTGCTCTTCACCGCGTTCGCCTCCTGGTCCATGTCGCGTTGGACGGTCGACATCCGCCCCTTCGACGTGGTGTGGACGAACCTGATCCACGGTGTCGCTACCGGCGCGGTGTGGGCGCCGCTCAACACGCTCACCCTCTCGCGGCTCAGCAAGCGAGTGCAGGACCAGGGCTTCGCGTTTTTCTACCTCGCCTTCGACATCGGCAGCGCCATCGGCACCGCGGTCGTGATCGGCGTGCACACGCGTATGAGCCAGGTGAACCGCGCGGTGCTCGCCGAGCACGTCACCGCCTTCACCGAGCAAGGCGGCGCGGGGCCGCTGCCCGAGGCCTGGTCGCTCGCGCACGGCAGCGGGCTCGCGGCGCTGGAGCGCGAGGTCTCCCGCCAGGCGACCATGATCGCGTTCAACGACAGCTTCATGCTGGTCGGCATCGTGCTCGCGGCGCTCATCCCCTTCATCGTGTTGTTCCGCTACCGCCGCGCCGAGCACATGGCGGGGACCGCGGCGGGCGGCGCATGACACCCGCGCGGGCGTTTTGCATCCAAGCCGGTGATCTGACGCGGTATCATTTATGACAATAGTCTTTGTAGTATACTTACGTAAATGAAATGGGACTCGTTCATCAGGCTGGTAGCGGACCTGCCGCTGTTCGATCTGGCGACCGCCGTTCAGATGGCCGGGAAGGATCGCCCGCGGATCCGAGTGCAGTTGCATCGATGGTCCAAGGCCGGGAGAGTGATCCGGCTGCGGCGCGGCCTCTATGCCTTGGCCGAACCGTATCGAAAAGCGCGGCTGTCGGCTTTGCGCATCGCCAATGAGGTGTATCAGCCTTCCTATCTGAGCAGGCTCTGGGCGCTGAGCCATTATGGTCTCGTTCCGGAAGCCGTGCCGGTCTATCAAAGCGCGACGACGCGCGTCACGCGCCGTTTCGACAACGCGTTCGGATCCTTCGCCTATTCGAGCCTCAAGCAAGATTTCTTCTGGGGCTTCACGACAAAAGAGATCGACGGCGTGCCCGTTGCGATCGCGCGTCCCGAAAAAGCGCTGCTCGACCTTTGGCACCTGGCGCCGGGCGAGTGGACGGCGAAACGGCTGGCGGCGATGCGCTTCCAGCAACTCGACCTGATCGACCCTGCACGGCTGGCGGCATTCGTGGATCGTTGGCGGGCACCCAGAATTTGTCGGGCAGCGCGACGCTTCGGCGTCTTGATTCAGTCAGAAGGGGCATTCGAGGCCATCGCGTGAAAGAGCGTGCACTGGAAATCGCGAGGGCGACCGGCGATCCCGGTCAACGAATGAACGTGCTGCGCGAATATGCTCAGGCGTCGGTGCTGCGCTCGCTTCACGAGAGCCAGGCCTTCCTCGCCCTGTCCTTCGTCGGCGGGACGGCTCTGCGCTTCCTCTACGGCCTGGAGCGCTTCTCCGAGGATCTGGGCTTTTCCGTCGAGTCGCCGGAGGAATATGATCCGAAGGGTTGGCTCGGCAAGTTGAAACGCGACCTCCGCTTCGCCGGCTTCGACGTCGATGTGACCTGGAATGATCGAAAGACCGTTCACGTCGGGTGGGTCCGTATCGCGGGTCTCCTCAATGAAGCCGGACTGTCCCCGGTCGAAGGCCAGAAGCTTTCCGTCAAGGTCGAGGTCGATACGCGGCCGCCGCCGGGCGCGCGCTCGGAGAACCGGATCGTCAACCGGCATTTCCTCATCGCGTTCCGGCATCACGACCTGCCGTCCCTGATGGCCGGGAAAATTCACGCCCTCATCGTGCGCAGTTACGCCAAGGGCAGGGACTGGTACGACCTGCTGTGGTATCGCTCCAGGCGGCCGCCGGTCGAGCCGCGTATCGCGCTGCTTCAGGCCGCGCTGGATCAGACCGAAGGCAAGGGAACGCACCATGCGGCGCGCTGGCGGGAGAGGGTTATCGCGGTCCTCGACGATCTGGACATGAGCGCAATCCGGGATGACGTCGCCCCGTTTCTGGAACGGCCCTCCGACGCCGATCTGCTATCGAAAAGCCACCTGCGCCAGGTCATGGAGAATTGAAGACTGCTCTCAACATCAAACGGCCCGATCACGCCCGGTACGCCTTGACAGCCCTGGTTGACATGCAGATACCGGAGGCCAGGCCGACCCCGCAATGGCGGGGCGGATCTTCGACCTCACGGGGCACATCGACGTCTCGTTTTATGATGCCGCACACCGCGCGCTTCCCGCCGTATCTTGGCGGGGCAACAGACGGCAAGGTGATGGCCGGGAACGACAACGACACCATTCAACCTCGTAATCTCAATGGTTCTTCCGGCGCGCCCGAAACCCCAGCCCGGCCAGTCCCAGGCCCATGAGGACGAGGGAGATTCAAGGGGTCAGATCCCTTGAACACGCCTGAATAGGCGACATGCACAGGTGGTGATTCAAGGGATCCGACGCCCAGAAAATTACCCTATGGGCATGCCGTCACGCACCGGGGAGGTGGGCTCGAGCAGCACCACGCCGTGGTCCTTGCACACCGCGCCGAGGACGAGCACCTCGGACTTGAGGCCCGCGATGCGCTTGGGCTCGAAATTCACGACGGCGACGATTTGCTTGCCGACGAGGTCTTCGGCCGTGTAGTTGCGCGTGAGCTGCGCGGAGCTCTTCTTCACGCCGAGAGGCCCGAAGTCGATACTGAGCATGTAGGCCGGCACGCGTGCCTTGGGATTCAGCTCGGCCGACGTGATGGTTCCGGTGCGCATCTCGACGCCGAGAAAATGGTCGAATGAAATTGTCTGTGTCGTCATGTTGAAGCGCTCGCGCGGTGCTCAGGGGACGTGCGCCTTGCCCTGGTTGGCGACTGCGGCCATCGCCGCCTCGATGGCCTTGGGGTCGCCGAGATAACGGTGGGCGCGGCTCGCGAGATCCTCCCCAAGCTCGTAGACGAGCGGTACGCCGGTCGGGATATTGAGCGCCAGGATCCCGTCTTCGGTGAGATTGTCGAGATACATGGCAAGCGCACGCAGGGTGTTGCCGTGCGCGCACACGAGCACGCGCCGACCGGCACGCACGACCGGTGCGATGGTCTGGTGCCAATACGGCATGAAGCGCTCGATAGTGTCCGCCAGGCTCTCCGCGACCGGCACTTCGGACTTGCTCAGCGCGGCGTAGCGCGGATCGCGTCCGGGATAATGCTCGCTCGCCTCATCGAGCGCGGGCGGATGCGTGTCAAAGCTCCTGCGCCACACGTGAACCTGCGCCTCTCCGTATCGGGCAGCCGTCTCGGCCTTGTTGAGCCCCTGCAAGGCGCCGTAGTGACGCTCGTTCAGGCGCCAGCTCCGATGCACGGGGATCCACATCTGGTCGAGCTCGTCGAGAACCAGCCACAGCGTGCGAATGGCGCGCTTGAGCACGGAGGTGTAGGCCACGTCGAACTGGTAGCCCTCTTGCCCGAGCAGGCGGCCCGATTCGATCGCCTGGCTGACCCCGCGCTCGCTAAGGTCCACATCGGCCCAGCCGGTAAATCGATTGTCCCGGTTCCACGTGCTCTCGCCGTGGCGAATCAGTACCAGTTCATGCATCGGGGGGCGACCTTGCGCAAATGTGCGGCGTAGTATACCGATAAGCAGCGTGGCCTGGCTCATGCCCGCCGTACGCAGGCGGCCGTTACCCCGTCTCCGCGACATTGCGTATGTGCCGGGTATGCGTGATACGATTCCATAGTTGTCCAGGCTGACCCACGCTCAGTACACTCATGCGATTGTCCCTCTCGTCTCGTGCCACGATGCACACCGGCGCCTATCTCGCGATTGCGTTGACGGTGTTTCCGGCGCTCGCCATTCGCGCGCAAGGCGGCGCATCGGCGCCCGTGGTGGTGGCCGAGGCCACGCGGCAGACATTGACCCCCGTCACCTGGTTCCCCGGTGCCGTCATCGCGCGCAGCGACTCGCGACTCGCAGCCGAGGAGGACGGGTTGCTGATCGAGATCGCTGAGGTGGGCGCGGCGGTGGGCAAGGGCGATGTGGTCGCACGCATCGATGACACGCTGCTCCGGCAGAAGCTCGTCGAGGACGAGGCCGAGGTGAGTCGGGAGCAGGCGCGCCTCGCGCTCTACGTGCGGGAGGTGAAGCGCCTCACCACGCTGAAGAGCGGCAACAACGTGTCGCAGAACCAGCTCGACGAGGCAATATCGAACCGCGCGGTGACCCGCAGCGAGCTGGCCGCGGCACGCGCCCGCGCAGCGCTGACCCGCGAGCGCCTGCACCGCTTCGTGGTGCGTGCACCGTTCCCCGGCGTGGTGACCGCGAGGGTCATGCAGACCGGGGAGTGGGCGCGAAGCGGCGATGCCGTGGTGCGCCTGGTCGACACGCAGTCCCTGGAGGTGCAGACCTGGGTGCCGGCAAGCTCGCTTGCCTTCGTGCGCACCGGAGCGAAACTCAGGCTCGATGCCAACTCGCACGCGGGCGCCGGTGAGATCCGCGCCATCGTACCCGTGGGCGACGACCGCTCGCGCCTCTACGAGCTGCGCCTGCACATCGCCGCGACCGACTGGCCGGCCGGGCAGACGCTGCGCGTGGCGGTGCCCACCGCCGCGCCGCAAGAGGCAGTGGCGGTGCCGCGCGATGCGCTGGTGCTGCGCCGCGACGGCATGGCGGTGTTTCGCATCGTCGATGGGGAAGTCGCCGAGCGGGTCGCGGTACAGACCGGGATTGCCGAGGGTGATCTGATTGCGGTCTCGGGCATCGCCCCCGGTGACCGCGTGGTGACCCGCGGCGGCGAGCGCCTGCAGCCCGGGCAGAAGGTCAGCATCGTGGCGAGCCCCGGCGCGCAATGAGCTGGACCCGCCTCGCGCTCGGCAATCCGGTCGCCGCGCTGGTGGGCCTGCTGCTGGTCGTTCTGTTCGGCGCCGTGAGCCTCGCGCGCCTCCCGGTGCAGCTCACCCCCGAGGTCGAGCAGCCCGAGATCACCGTGCGCACGAACTGGCGCGCGGCGGCACCCGAAGAGGTGGAGGCCGAGATAGTCGAGCCGCAGGAGAAGGTCCTGCGCGGGCTGCCCGGCATGAGCGAGCTGCTCTCCAACGCGCGGCGCGGCCAGGGCGAGGTGACCATCAAGTTTGCTGTCGGGCACGATCTGTCGCGCGGGCTCCTCGAGGTGCTCAACCGACTCAACCGCGTGGCGCGCTACCCGGACGACGCCGACGAACCCGTCATCAGCACCGTGGGCGGGCGCAGCCGTGCCGTCGCCTGGTTCATCATCAAGACCCTGCCCGGCAACACGCGGGATATCGCGGGCTACCAGGACTACGTGGAGGAAGTCGTACAGACGCGCTTCGAGCGCGTAGCGGGCGTGGCGCGCTCGGAAGTCTACGGCGGGCGCGCCCGCGAGGTGCGCATCACCTTCGACCCCTACAAGGCGGCGAGCCTCGGCGTTGCGCTGCCGCAAGCGGCGCGCCTCGCGGGCGGTAACGAGGACGTCTCGGCGGGGGAGGCCAATGTCGGCAAACGCCGCTATACGGTGCGTTTCACGGGCGCCTTCGATGCCACAAGGCTCGGCGAGCTGCTGCTCGAGTGGCGCGACGGGCGGCCCATCTTACTGCGTGACGTGGCTGACATCGACGTGCGCCTGGTCGACAGAAAGAGCTTCGTCATTACCAAGGGCACGCGCTCCATCGCGGTCAACGCGCACCGCGAGATCGGCGTCAACGTGCTCGACGTCATGGCCGGCCTCAAGCAGGCCGTGGCCGAGCTCGAGAAAGGCCCGCTCGCGCGTGCGCGACTCAGCATCGAGCAGGTCTACGACGAGACGAGCTACATCTATCGCTCCATAGACATGCTGCGCAACAACCTGGCGCTCGGGATAGTGCTCGCCGTCGCCGTGCTATGGTGGTTCCTGCGACGGCTGCGCGCCACGCTGATGGTGGCCATGGCGATTCCCGCCTCGCTGTTCGCCGCCTTCCTGATGCTGGATGTGGCAGGCCACACCCTGAACGTGATCTCGCTCGCGGGCCTCGCTTTTGCGGTCGGCATGGTGCTCGATGCCGCCATCGTGGTGCTGGAGAACATCGTGCGCCTGCGCGAGCAGGGAGAGCCGGGGCCCAAGGCGGCGCTCGAGGGCGCGAGCCAGGTGTGGGGCGCCCTGCTCGCCTCCACCGCCACCACGGTGGCCATTTTCCTGCCGGTGGTCTTCCTGAAGGACGAGGCAGGCCAGTTGTTCTCGGATCTGGCGCTGACCATCGCCATCGCGGTCAGCGCCTCGCTCATCGTGGCGCTCACCCTCATCCCGGCAGCCGCGCAGCAGTGGCTCGGCCACCTCGATCTGCGCGACAAGCACGCCGCGTGGTGGCGCGGCACGACGCGCGGCCTGATGGCGCTCACCGACACGCCGCTGCGCAGGGTGTTCTGGATCGGGGTGCTGCTGAGCCTGCCGCTATACGGCACCTACGCGCTGCGCATGAAGGCCGACTACCTGCCCGAAGGCAATCGCAACCTGGTGTTCGCCTTCATCATTCCGCCGCCCGGTGTCAACATCGATCACCTGGAGCACGAGATGGGGCAGGTCATTGCCAAGCGCATTGCGCCCTACATGAACGGATTCACAGAGCCCAGGATCAATAACTACTTCTTCGTGGCCTTCTCTCGCGGCGTGTTCCTGGGCGCAAGGACGGCCGATCCGACACGCACCGACGAGCTGGTGCCCGTGGTAAACAATGCCGTGCGCGGTTTCCCCGACACCCTGGCTTTCGCCAAGCGCGCCTCCTTGTTCGGGGGCTTCGGCTCGGGTAAGACCATCGACATGAACCTGCAGGGACGCGACATCGACGCCATGATGAATGCCGCGCGCATCGCCTACGGCACCATCACCCAGGTAATGCCGGGCGCCAACGTGCGTCCGTTCCCGGGCCTGGAGCTGGCCGAGCCCGAGCTCACGCTGGTACCCGACGAGCGGCGCATCGCCGAGGTCGGCTGGACTCGGGCGGTGATGGCGCGCATCACCCGGGCGCTCGGCGAAGGATTGTTCGTGGGGGATTACTTCGACGGAGAGGAACGCCTCGACATCGTCGTGCGCGTGCAGCCCTGGCAAACGCCGGAGCAGCTCGCGGCCATACCGCTGGCGACGCCGAGCGGCGGCGTGCTGCCGGTCGGTGAGCTCACGCGCATCGAGCGCACCGCGGGACCGAACTCCATTCGCCGGCTCGACAGGCGCCGCACGGTGACGTTGCAGGTGACGCCGCCCCCGGGCATGGCGCTCGAGGAAGCCATCGACACTCTCGAGACCCGCGTGGCGCCGGCCATCGAAGGGCTGCTCCCGGCCGACGGCGAAATCCGCTACGGCGGCACGGCTGACAAGCTCGAGCTCGCTCGCGCGAGCATGGGCGGAAGCTTCCTGCTCGCCATCGCCATCCTGTATCTGCTGATGAGCGCGCTGTTCCGCTCGTTCCTGGACAGCCTGCTGGTGCTGCTCGCCCTGCCGCTTGCGACGGTGGGCAGCGTGGTTGCGCTGCATCTGGTGAACCGTTTCGTGTTCCAGCCGATGGACATGCTGACGATGATAGGCTTCATCATCCTGCTCGGCCTGGTGGTCAACAACGCCATCCTGCTCGTGCACCAGACACGCGCTGCCGAGCGCGCGGGCCTTTCGCGCCGCAATGCGGTGGAGCAAGCGCTCGGCATACGCCTGCGCCCGATTCTCGCGAGCACGCTCACCAGTATCTTCGGCATGGCGCCGCTGCTGCTCAATCCGGGCGCCGGCAGCGAGCTCTATCGGGGACTTGCCGCGGTCATCGTCGGCGGCATGTGCGTGAGCACCGTATTCACGCTGCTGCTGCTGCCGAGCCTGCTAAGAATTGGCGAAGGACGCCGGCTGGCGCGACCCGTGCCCCGCGCCGAGACGGCCCATGCCGGGGCGTGACGAGCACGTGAAGGCACGCGTGCCCGCCACCGGCAACATCGCACGCTGGCATTCGGTGAGCCGCACATGAGCCACGACACCTGGCTGCACCGCGCCGGTCACCTGATTGCGAGACCGTTGGCCGCCACGCCGGTGACCCCCAATCAACTCACCAGCGTGCGCCTCGCGAGCGGGCTGGGGGGCGCCGCGCTCATCGGTGCGGGCACGGCACCGTGGGTGCAGATCGGGGCGGGCCTGTTCATCGTCTCCATGCTCTTCGATCGTGCCGACGGGACCCTCGCGCGGCTCACGGGCGGGACCACGCCCTGGGGACACACCTATGATCTGGTCGCGGACGCTCTTTGCAACGCGGCGGTGTTCATCGGCATCGGGCTCGGTCTTCGCGACGGCACGTTCGGGAATCTCGCGCTGCCGATGGGGCTTGCCGCCGGGGTTTCCATCACCCTCATCCTGTGGCTGGTGATGCGCATAGAGAGCGCGCACGGTGCGCGCGGTGCCGAGCTCGGCAGCGTCGCGGGATTCGATGCCGACGACGCCATGCTGCTGGTGCCTGCCGCGCTGCTGCTCGGCTGGTCGGAGCCGCTGCTGGCCGCGGCTGCCATCGGCGCGCCGGGGTTCGCGATCTACATGTTCTGGCGTTTCAGGCACCGGCACGAGAACCAGCCCGAAGACTTCTAGGCCGATGGCAACCCCCGCCTCGCCTTGATCAGGCTCCACGCGGTCCACAGCAGATAGACGACCGCGCCGATGCCGGCCAGGACGAAGAACTCGCGCAGGAATCCCAGCCAGGTAATGGGCGCTATCAGGTAGATGCCGTCCTCCAGCTCGAAGCCCGCGAAACCCGGGTAACCCACCGCATCAGTGGACTCGCTGGCCGAATCTATTCCCAAGTTTAGCGGCATCGCCACCACGGCCGACAGCGCGCCGGCAATGCCCAGTGCCAGCGACCAGCCGCCGAGGCTGGAGGCCGTGAGCCCGATGCCGATGCCGAGGAACAGCACGCAATACGAGCCCGCACCCGCAAAATAATCGAACAGGTAACCCAGGTGCGAGCTGTTGCCGGTCAAGCGTGCAAGCTCACCGTCGAAGTGATCCAGGAAACGGGCCAGCACGAACAATCCGGCGGCCAGGTTCGCCCGTGCCGCCTCACCGCTCGCGAACAACACGGCGGCGATCACGGCGAGCACCAGTGTCAGCGCCGTCACCTGGTTGGGCGTCACGGGGGTCGCCGCCAGCGGTCGCACCAGCACCCGCGCCACGCGTTGATCCCACGGCAACATTTTCCCCACGTCCGATCCCTCCATGTCAGCCGCCCCTTGACGGTTGCAAGCCACATGCCGCCCGGCCGCGCATTGCGCAACGCGACTTCGCGGGCACGATTGCCGTATATTCGACACTTTCGCCAGGCGCTGCAACGCGTGATGTCCCTCGAGCCCCACTCCGATCAAGAACACGGCGAACTGCGCGAGGCGATACGCCGTCTGTGCGAGCGCTTCGATCCGGCGTACTGGCGCGATCACGACGCGCGCCGCGCGTACCCGCAGGCCTTCGTGCAGGCGTTGACGGAGGCGGGCTGGCTCGCCGCGCTGATCCCCGCCGAGCTCGGGGGCTCGGGACTCGGTCTGGTCGAGGCATCGATCATCCTCGAAGAGATCAACCGTTCGGGTGGCAACGCGGGGGCCTGTCACGCGCAGATGTACATCATGGGCACGCTGCTGCGCCATGGCTCGGAGACTCAGAAACGCGAGTATCTGCCGCGCATCGCGTGCGGCGAGCTGAGGCTGCAGTCCTTCGCCGTCACCGAGCCCGATGTGGGCTCCGACACCACCCGGATCAAGACGAGCGCGGTGAGGCACGGGGACCGCTATGTGGTCAACGGACAGAAAGTGTGGACCTCGCGCGTGCAGCACTCCGACCTGATGCTGCTGCTCGCGAGGACCACACCGCTCGATGCAGTAGAGAAGAAATCCGAGGGCCTGTCGGTGTTCCTGGTCGACCTCGCCGATGCCATGGCAAACGGCATGAGCGTGCGCCCGATCCGCAACATGCCCAACCACGAGACCAACGAGGTTTTTCTTGACGATGTCGTAGTACCGGCGGCGAACCTCATCGGCGAGGAAGGCAAGGGGTTTCGCTATATCCTCGACGGCATGAACGCCGAGCGTGTGCTGATTGCGGCCGAGTGCATCGGCGACGGGCGTTGGTTCGTGGACAAAGCCGCCGCCTATGCGCGCGATCGCGTGGTCTTCGAGCGCCCCATCGGCCGGAACCAGGGGGTACAGTTCCCGATCGCACGCGCGCACATCCATGTCGAGGCGGCGGACCTGATGCGTTTTCAGGCGGCGCGCCTGTTCGACGCCGGCGTGCCCTGCGGGGCCGAGGCCAACATGGCCAAGCTGCTCGCCGCGGACGCCTCCTGGGAAGCGGCCAACGCGGCGCTGCAGACCCACGGCGGCTTCGGTTTTGCCGCGGAGTACGACATCGAGCGCAAGTTCCGCGAGACGCGTCTCTACCAGGTGGCGCCGATCTCGACGAACTTGATCCTTTCCTTCATCGCCGAGCGTGTGCTCGGCATGCCGCGCTCGTACTAAGGGC
>CAZSDY010000118.1:0-11617 GCA_964605765.1 uncultured Ectothiorhodospiraceae bacterium
GAGCGCCGTGAGGATGGCTTGACGTTTACCCGTACCGAGCGCCAGCAGATGACGGACCTTGGTGCGCACGCGGCGCCACTGTTTCCAGTCGCACATCCCCATGCCGGGCGTACACAAGCCGATGCAACGGTCCGGCCTCCGGCCGGCAGCTGATCGGCGGGGCGTTAGGCCGCTTCCTGTCCGATTTCGCACCTTTGAAACTTGTAACCTGTAACGGGATAGGTTACAATGTTTCTGGTGATAAGGACGTTCAAGCATCGCGGGCTGGAACGCTTCTTCCAGACAGGGTCAAGGTCGGGAATCCAACCCGCCCACGCTAAGCGGGTTCGGCTGATCTTGGGTCGGCTGAGCGCATCGATGGCGCCCTCTGATATGGGTCTCCCAGGTCTCTACCTGCATGAGCTCAAGGGGAGGCAGGCTGGGCGATGGTCGGTACGAGTAAGTGGAAACTGGAGAATCACGTTCAAGTTCGAAGGACCGGATGCGATCGAGGTCGACTACGAGGACTATCATTGAGATTTGAGATGAAGATGCATAATCCACCTCATCCGGGAGAAGTCCTCCGGGAACTCTGTCTCGAGCCTCTTGGTTTGAGTGTAACCCGGGCAGCAGAAGCCTTGGGCGTCAGTCGCAAGACCCTCTCGGCAATCCTGAACGGGCGCGCCGGCATCAGCCCTGAGATGGCTATTCGTTTGTCGAAGGCGTTCGGAACATCGCCGGAGAGCTGGCTTAACCAACAGACTCAATATGACTTGTGGGTTACAGAGAAGTCTCTCGGCAAGATCAAGGTCGAGCGCCTCTCCGCGGCCTAATCGGGCAAGGGGGAGTGTTTAGCTCCCCCTCCCCTCCACACCCAATAGCATCGGGCACACGGGGATCCGTCCTGGCAGCCGGTGAGCTTCGTCGCTGGATGGCTACGCCAAGCGCTACCACACCACGAAGCCTCTCTAACATCTCATAAACAACTACTCGAATATCCTACCGCAACCACCTGATTGACTATTATAATGGTGCTGTGGCGACGCTAGCATCAGAACTGCCGCATGTGTCTCTGCGCGTGCCCGGCATCACGCCGGGTGACCGCCTGAGCATGACGCTGTTCTTCGCTCTGGTAGCACATCTCATCGTGATACTCGGCGTGGTTTTCACGCCCATGGAACGGCCGCAGACGCGCTACAACACGCTCGATATCGTGCTGGTTCAGCAGAAATCGCCGGCACCCCGGGAAGAGGTGGACTTTCTCGCGCAGGCCAACCAGGATGGCGGCGGCAACAGCGAGCGCGCGGTGCGCCCGATGACGCCCATGCCCGCGCCCTTCGCCGGCGAGCAACCGCATTTGACGAGCGCCTCACAGCCGACACTGGCGGCGCAGCCCATGCCACGGACCAAGCCGAGTACCGAGCGCCAGGCGTCCCCGCGACCACGGGAACTGTCCAAACCCGTGATCGCGCTCACCGACGCCGACAGCGCCCTACAGGTGCCCGAACCCGAGCAACCCGTTCCCGAACCGCGGACAAAACCTGTCGCCGATCTCGCACCGGAGCCGGCGCCTGCACCGCAGCCGGTCCAGACCGTCAAGGCTGTTTCACTCATCAACCAGAGCCTGTCGATGGCGAGCCTGAGCGCGGAGATCAACCAGCGCCTCGAATCCTATGCGGAACGGCCCCGGCGCAAGTGGATAAGCGCACGGACTCGCGAGTACAAGTACGCGAGCTACATGGAAGCATGGCGCATGAAGGTGGAGCGCATCGGCAACCTGAACTATCCCGACGAGGCCAGGCGCAAGAAACTCTCCGGCAGCCTGCTGCTCGAAGTGAGCATCAATGCCAACGGCTCCATCAACGACATCGTTCTGCGCCGTTCCTCGGGCCATCGTGTGCTCGACGACGCCGCTATCCGCATCGTGAGGCTCGCGGCGCCCTATGCACCGTTGCCCAAGGGCATTCTGGAAGAGACCGATATCCTGCACATAGAGCGTACATGGCGCTTCCTGGCCAGCAACCGCTTCTACGGGGGCTAGGAGTCTGCACCGATCGGAGCCTGCGACGTCTTGTAACCGTCATGTGATGTCCTGATACTATGGGGTCAGGATGAATCTCACGAACCAGTTTCTCATCGCCATGCCAATGCTGGGCGATCCGAACTTCCACCGGACCGTGGCCTTCATGTGCCATCACGATGAGGACGGGGCGATGGGGATCGTCATCAATCGTCCGCTCGACCTCAACCTGGGCGAGATGCTCGAGCACATGAGCATCGAGTCCGCCGACCCGCAGATCAACCAAATCCCGGTGCTCCAGGGCGGACCCGTGCAGAAGGAGCGCGGCTTCGTCATCCATCAGCCGAGCGGCGAGTGGGACTCCGTACTGCGCGTCGGGGAGGGCATCGGCGTGGCAACCTCACGCGACATCCTGACGGCCATCGCCCGCGGTGAGGGACCGCAGCAGATGATCGTGGCGCTCGGCTACGCGGGCTGGGGCGCGGGGCAACTCGAGCGCGAGGTGGCGGACAACGCCTGGTTGAGCGCACCCGTGGACAGCGCCATCATCTTCGACCAGCCCTACGAGACGCGCTGGCATCACGCGGCCAAGCTTCTGGGGGTCGATCTGGAGAGGTTGTCCGGTCAGGCGGGACATTCGTGAAGGACGCCATCACCCTGCTCGCATTCGACTACGGAGAGAGACATATCGGCGTCGCGGTCGGGCAGACTCTGACCTCGACGGCTGCGGCGCTGCAAAGCGTCGACGTGCGCGCCTCGGGCCCCGACTGGGGCACCATTGCGGGTCTGGTGGGCGAGTGGCAACCCGACGCGCTGGTGGTCGGTCTTCCGCTCAACATGGACGGCACCGAGCAGCCCATGACGCATGCCGCACGGCGATTCGGCAATCGGTTGAAGGAGCGTTTTCGCCTACCCGTACACACCGCCGACGAGCGCCTCACGACGAGGGAAGCCGTGGAGCGGCTTGCCGCACGTGGCAAGCCCGGCGCCGACAACAACCCCGTGGCCGCCCAGATCATTCTGGAAAACTGGCTCGCCGGGAATCGTGCGGCGCCATGAGTGAGGCGCTGGATGCCGATGCGCTCGTCGCCACGCTCGGCAGCGCGCTGCTGGAACGGCGCATCGCGGATCCGCTGATGGTGGGCGTGGTGACGGGCGGCGTGTGGGTTGCGCGCCGGCTGCACGAGGTGCTCGGCATCCGCGAGCCGCTCGGCGAATTGAACATCAACTTCTACCGCGACGACTTCACGCGCATCGGCCTGCACCCGCGCGTCACACCATCGAAGCTCCCGTATGCCGTCGATGAGCGCAACATCATCCTGGTCGACGATGTGCTGTACACCGGGCGCACCATTCGCGCCGCGCTCAACGAGATATTCGACTACGGCCGCCCTGCCAGGGTGGTGCTGGCCGTGCTCATCGACCGGGGCGCGCGTGAGCTGCCCATACAGCCGGACGTCTCGGCGGGTACAATGACGCTCGACGGGCGCCAGCAGATCAAGCTGACCGGCCCCGACCCCCTCGGCCTGGTCATTCAGGAGGCTGGCTGAGACTTGCGAGAAAAGCACCAGACCACGACGCCTTCCGATATTCAGGTCGATGCGCAGGGCCGCCTGCGCCATTTCCTGACCACCGAGGGCCTGAGCCGCGAGATGCTGCTCGACATCCTGGACACCGCGGAGTCCTTTGCCGGCGTCGGCGAACGAGCGGTCAAGAAGGTGCCGCTGCTGCGCGGCAAGACCATCATCAACCTGTTCTTCGAACCGAGCACACGCACCCGCACGACCTTCGAGCTGGCCGCCAAGCGCCTCTCCGCCGACGTGCTGAACGTTGCGGTCGCCACGTCCTCTACGACCAAGGGCGAGAGCCTTCTCGATACACTGCACACCCTCGAAGCGATGCATTGCGACATGTTCGTCGTGCGCCACGCGGACAGCGGTGCAGCGCACTTCATCGCGCGCCACGTGGCGCCCCACATCAGCATCATCAACGGGGGCGACGGGCGCCACGCGCATCCCACGCAAGCCATGCTCGACATGTTCACGATTCGCCGCCACAAGGGTGACTTCGCGAAGCTGCGGGTTGCCATCGTGGGTGACGTGGAGCACTCGCGCGTGGCGCGCTCGCAGATCCACGCGCTCACCACGCTCGGCGTGCGTGAGGTGCGTGTCGTGGGACCCAAGACATTGATTCCGCCCGGCGTGGAGGCGATGGGCGTCACCGTGTACCACGACCTCAGGGCAGGCATTCGCGACGTCGATGTGATCATGATGCTGCGCCTGCAGCACGAACGCATGCAAGGCGCCCTGCTGCCGAGCATACACGAGTACTTTCACTTCTACGGGCTCACCGAGGCGGGTGTGGCGGTCGCCAGGCCTGACGCGATCGTCATGCACCCGGGACCACTCAACCGGGGCGTGGAGATCGATTCGGACATTGCCGACGGCGCGCGCTCGGTGATCCTGCAACAGGTGAGCTACGGCATCGCCATCCGCATGGCCGTGATGTCGATCGCGCTGGGCAGCCATGCCGGCGCCGAGCCCGCGGCCAACAGACATGCGCATTAGGATAGCGGGCGGGCGCATCGTGGACCCGGGCAACGGGGTGGATGCCCCGGGCGATGTGGACATCGCGGGCGGCGTGATAACGCGCGAGGCGCACCCGCCGGAGCTGGAAATCGATGCGCGCGGCATGATTGTATGCCCGGGCCTCGTCGATCTGTGCGCGAGGCTCAGGGAACCGGGCCTCGAGCACAAGGCGACCATCGCCGGCGAATCGCTGGCCGCCGCGCGCGGCGGCATCACCACGGTGTGCATGCCGCCCGATACCGACCCGGTCGTCGACACGCCGGCGGTCGTCGAGCTCATCCATCAGCGTGCCGCGCAGGGCGGCCTCGCGAGGGTGGAGGTGATGGGCGCACTGACCCGCTCGCTCGATGGCACGCATCTCGCCGAGATGGGCGCGCTGGGGCTCGCCGGCTGCGTCGGCGTGAGTAATGCGCAACGCCCCGTGCCGAGCACCGAGATGATGCGCCGCGCGCTCGAGTATGCGACCAATTTCGGATTGACCGTACTCATTCAGCCCGAGGACCCGTGGCTCGCCGAAGGCCGATTCGTGCACGAGAGCGCTATCAGCACCCGGCTGGGCCTCGCCGGCATACCGGAGACGGCCGAGACCATCGCACTCGCACGCGACCTGCTGCTCGTGGAGCAAACGGGCGCGCGCGCGCACTTCCTGCACCTTTCCACCGCGCGTGCGGTTTCCATGCTGGCCGAGGCGAAAGCGCGCGGGCTGGCGGTGAGCGCGGACGCCACCATTCACCATCTGCAGCTAACCGACCAGGAAACTTCCGGCTTCGCATCCGAATACCATGTGCGCCCGCCGCTGCGCGATGGCGCCGACCGCAAGGCGCTGCGCGAAGGGTTGCGCGAAGGTGTGCTGGATGCCGTTTGCTCCGACCACCAGCCGCACGAACGCGATGCACGCCTCAACCCGTTCTCGGCGACCGAGCCGGGCATCTCGGGGCTGGAGACGCTGCTGGCTCTGGCGCTGAGGTTGGTGGATGACGGGGTGCTGAGCTTGCCCCAGTGTATCGCGAGCCTGACCTGCGGGCCGGCGCGTATTCTGGGCCTGGACCGCGGCACGCTGAGCGAGGGCGCCGTGGCCGATGTGTGTATCTTCGATCCGCACGAATCCTGGACCCTGCAAGCCGGCGACATGCTGAGTGCCGGGCACAACACGCCTTTCCTGGGCCAACGCTTGCGCGGGCGCGTGCGCCGGACACTGCTCGGGGGCCGCATCGTTCATGACGCCGCGGAGACCCGCTGAGTGGTGAGCGACACCCGCGGCACCATCCGCGTGGCCGATGCACTCGTGCTGGCGCACACCGCGCACGCCGGGGGCCAGCAGGTGCTGCGGGTCGAGGCGCCACGCATCGCGCGTGCCGCCCTTCCCGGCATGTTCGTTCACATCCGCTGCGCCGCCGCCATCGCCATGCGCAGGCCCATGTCCATCATGCGTGCGGACCGCGAAGACGGCTGGATCGAGATCCTGTACAAAGTGGTCGGGGCGGGCTCGCGCGCGCTCGCCGCGCAGGGACCCGGGGCCCGGATCAACATGCTCGGTCCCATAGGCCGCCCGTTCGAAGCGCACCGGGGCCGCCCCGCCGCGTTGTTGGTTGGCGGCGGCGTGGGCATCCCGCCCATGGTGTTTCTGGCCGACGAGTTGCGCCGCGCCGGCGGCTTCGAGCCCTGTGTCATGATGGGTTCGGAGGTACCCTTCCCCTTCGAGCTGGGCCGTTCCGCGCACGCGATCGGCGGCCTGCCGGTGCGGGTCGATGCGTGCATGGCGATGATGGAAGACTGGGGCATCCCGAGTTGTCTCGCGAGCGCGCGCGGCTTCGACGGCTGCTACCGGGGGATGGTGACGGACATGGCGCGAGCCTGGCTGCGCGCCCGTCCCGCAGCGGCACGCGACGCGGTGGCACTCTACGCCTGCGGCCCCACGCCCATGCTCCGCGCGGTGGCGGACCTGGCCCGTGAGTTTGCCCTGCCGTGCCAGGTGGCGCTGGAAGAGTTCATGGCCTGCGGCGTGGGCGGCTGCGCCGGCTGCGTGGTGCGCATCAGAACGCCGCACGGGCCCGCCATGCGCCGCGTGTGCGTCGACGGCCCCGTGTTCGACGCCCGCGAGGTGATGATCCTGCAAGGGGGACACTAATAACTTAATAACTTAGGAGATTTCCTAAGTTATTAAGTTATTAGTGTCCCCCAGACTCTCTCCATCCTCAGCGGGTCCCAGCCGAAGATGTGATGCTCGCGCCGGCGGGAGCCGCGGCGCACACGGCTCAGCCGAAATTGATCTTCGCTTCCAGATTGGTGCGCGAATCGGCGTTGTTCAGCGCTTCTTCCAGCGACACACGCCCCTCCTTGTAGAGGTTGAACAAGGAGGCGTCGAAGGTCTGCATGCCGCGTGCGCTGCTGTCCGCCATCGCCGCCTTGATGCCGTCGATCTCACCTTTGAGGATGAGCTCGCCGATGTGTGGCGTATTGATGAGGATCTCTATCGCCGCGCAACGCTTGCCATTGATATCGGGCACCAGGCGCTGCGAGACGACGCTGCGCAGGTTCAAGGACAGATCCATGAACAGCTGCTTGTGCAGATCCTGCGGAAACATGTTGATCACACGCTCCATCGCCTGGTTCGCGTTGTTGGCGTGCAACGTGGAAATCGCGAGATGTCCCGTGTTGGAAAGCTCCAGAGCAGCCTCCATGGTCACGCGATCGCGGATCTCGCCTATCAGAATCACGTCCGGCGCCTCGCGCAGGGATGCCTTCAGCGCTCGCGCGTAGGAGACAGTGTCGACACCGACCTCGCGCTGGTTGACGATGGACTTCAGGTTCGGGTGATAGAACTCGACCGGGTCCTCTATCGTGAGTATGTGTCCCGGCATCTCCCCGTTGCGGTGATTGATCATGGCAGCCAGCGTGGTCGATTTACCGGAGCCCGTGGCGCCCACCATCAGGATGAGGCCGCGCTTGCTCAGGATCAGGTCTTCCAGGATCTGCGGCACGCCCAGCCCCTCGACTGTCGGGATCTGGCTCGGAATGAGCCGCAGCACGATAGCCGCGGCGCCGCGCTGCCTGAACACGTTGACGCGGAACCGCGCCACGTTATCGGGTAGTGCGATGGCGAAGTCGCACTCCATCGTTTCCTCGAACTCGGTGCGTTGGCGCTCATTCATGATCTCGTCGGCGACGGACTTCACGATCTCGGCGGTGAGCAAAGTCTTGCCGACTGACTGCACGACGCCCTCGATCTTTATCTTCACCGGCGCGCCCACGGTGAAGAACAGGTCAGAGGCGTTCTTCTCGACCATCAATTTCAAGTAGGGTGTGATGTCCATGTATGCTCCTGCTCGCGAGATCCGTCCTAACGCAGCAAGCCTTGATCCTCGTCGCTTTCCTCCAGCGCCAGATGATCGAGTCCGGCCATGGCGTCGCGGCCCTTTGCCGCCTTGCCCTCCAGCTTGATGCGCAGGCGCAGCTCGTTGACGGCATCCGCATAGCGCATTGCGTCGTCGTAGGTGATCTGGTCCGACTCGTAGAGGTCGAAGAGCGCCTGGTCGAAGGTCCTCATGCCGAGCTCGTTCGACTTGGCCATGATCGGCTTGATCTCGTAGACCTCGCCCTTGAGGATCAAGTCCTTGATCAGAGGTGAGTTCAACAGGATCTCGATGGCAGCGACGCGACCCTTGCCGTCCGCATTCTTGAGCAGGCGCTGGGAGATGATCCCGCGCAGATTCGCCGACAAGTCCATGAGCAATTGCTGTTTGCGCTCCTCCGGGAAGAAGTTGATGATCCTGTCGAGCGCCTGGTTGGCGTTGTTGGCATGCAGAGTGGCAAGCGCGAGATGCCCTGTCTCCGCGAACTGGATGCCGAACTCCATCGTTTCCCTGTCTCGGATCTCACCCAGCAGAATGACGTCGGGGGCTTGGCGCAAGCTGTTCTTCAACGCGATGCCCCAGTCCTCCGTGTCCACCCCCACCTCGCGCTGCATGACGACGCAGTGCCTGTGCGGGTGGACGTACTCGACGGGATCCTCGATGGTGATGATATGACCGTAGGTGTTGCGGTTCCTGTAGTCGAGCATCGCAGCCAGGCTGGTTGACTTGCCGGAGCCCGTGCCGCCCACCATGATGACGAGCCCGTTCTTGGTCATGACCACGTCCTTCAGCACCTCGGGCAGTCCCAGGTCATCGATAGTGGGAATGGTGGTCGTGATGGTGCGCATCACCAGCCCCGGGTAGCCCTGTTGCACAAAAGCATTGCAGCGAAAACGCCCGATGCCCGGCGGGGACACCGCGAAATTGCACTCTTTCGTCGCCTCGAACTCCTTGAGCTGCCGATCGTTCATGATGGCATAGGTCATGGCCTTGGCATTCTCGGGATTCAGCACCTGCTTGGAAACCGGTGTCATCTTGCCGTCTATCTTCATGGCAGGTGGAAACCCAACCGTGATGAAAAGGTCGGAGGCCTTCTTCTGAAGCATCAGCTTCAGCAGGTCCAGCATGAACTTGATTGCTTGTTCTCTTTCCATCTTTCAATACCCTGTTAATGACGCATCAGTGCCATGACCCGACACTCGCCCCCCCGTCCCGGGTCGCCTTCGGCCAGGTTCTCTATATGGAATCCTTGTTGGCGGCCTTGAGCTGTGCTTCCTTCCTCGAAACGACGCCCTCGCGAACCAGCTTCTGCAGATTCTGATCCAGCGTCTGCATACCCATCGCCTGGCCTGTCTGTATCGCAGAGTACATTTGTGCAATCTTGTTTTCCCGGATCAGATTCCTGATCGCGGGCGTGCCGATCATGATCTCGTGAGCGGCCACGCGTCCGCCACCGTTTTTCTTGAGCAGAGTCTGAGATATCACGGCCTTCAGCGATTCAGAAAGCATCGCGCGAATCATGTCCTTCTCCGCCGCGGGAAACACGTCGACAACGCGGTCTACGGTCTTGGCCGCCGAGCTGGTATGTAGCGTACCGAACACCAAGTGGCCCGTTTCCGCCGCACTCAGCGCCAGGCGTATGGTTTCCAGGTCGCGCATCTCGCCGACCAGGATGATGTCTGGATCCTCGCGCAGTGCGGAGCGAAGCGCCTCGTTGAACCCGAGCGTGTCGCGGTGCACCTCGCGCTGATTGATGAGGCACTTCTTGCTCTCGTGCACGAACTCGATGGGGTCTTCAACGGTGAGAATATGCCCGTACTCGGTCTCGTTCTTGTGATTGACCATCGCCGCCAGCGTCGTCGACTTGCCCGACCCCGTCGGTCCGGTCACGAGCACCACGCCGCGCGGGGTATCGGCAATATCCTTGAAACTATCCGGCGCCTTCAGATCGCTGAGTGACAGTATGTCCGAGGGGATGGTCCGAAACACCGCGCCCGAGCCGCGCTGGTGGTTGAAGGCATTGACACGAAAACGGGCGAGGCCCGGCACCTCGAAGGAAAAATCCGTTTCCAGGAATTCCTCGTAGTCTTTGCGCTGCTTGTCGTTCATGATGTCGTAGACCAGGTCGTGCACCACCTTGTGCTCCAGCGCGGGCACATTGATGCGGCGTACATCGCCGTCGACTCGAATCATCGGCGGGAGCCCCGCGGACAGGTGCAGATCAGATGCGCCGTTCTTGACGCCGAATGCCAACAGTTCGCCTATGTCCATCCTTTAAGTCCTCTTTGGTGCGTTTATCCAATCGGCTCTTTGTCAGAGGAAGGTGAGAAAATTATAGCGCAGGTTTCATCCAGCCTGGCGCCTTGAAAATTCCGTGGAAGGAAATTCCAGAGTTTCTTAAGATGGAAACTTGTTCAGCGCCCGGCGTCCGACAGGCTCAGCACCTGTCGCCTGCCGCGGCCGTCATCGGGCGGGCCAACGAACCATGTCGAATATTCCCGAGTCCCTGCGCAGCGTCAATACCCGCGTCGAGGAGGCCGCACGGCGTTTCGGTCGCGATGCGCGGGCAATCGGCCTCGTCGCCGTGTGCAAGCGCAAGCCCGCCGAGGCCGTGCGCGAAGCCTTCGCCGCGGGGCAGAAGGCTTTTGGCGAGAATCACCTGCAGGAAGCGCTGCCCAAGATGGATGCGCTCGCCGACCTCGATATCGAATGGCACTTCATCGGGCCGATCCAGTCCAACAAGACACGCCCCATCGCATCGCGTTTCGACTGGGTGCACAGCGTTGATCGGTTCAAGATCGCGCAGCGCCTGAGCGACCAGCGTGCCGCCACGGCTACGCCGCTCAACGTCTGCGTGCAAGTCAACATCAGCGCCGAAGCAACCAAGTCCGGCATCGACCTGGACGAAGTTGCCGCGCTGGCGCACGCGGTGAACGCGCTGCCTCGCATCGCGCTGAGAGGGTTGATGGCCATACCCCGGGCGCACACCGGGCTCGCGGCGCAACGTGCCCCGTTTCGGTTGCTGCGCGACTCGCTGGAGGAACTCAACCGGCAGGGGCTCACGCTCGACACCCTGTCCATGGGAATGAGCGCCGACATGGACGCCGCGATCGCGGAAGGCGCCACCCTGGTTCGCATCGGCACGGCAATCTTCGGGGCCCGGGCCGCGCACGCCCAAACTTGAGCGCCCAACCGCACGACGTCGGCTGCTTCAAGGGGTGATCGCAGCCTGGATCATGCGCAGCTTGCGCACCCACGGCTCCAGGTCGGAGAGCTCCGCGGGCAGTGCGCGGGCGGCCGCCTCGGCGTCGTCATAGCTGGGATAGAGGCCGTAGATCACCGAGTACCAGGTCTTGTCTCCGCGCCTGGATACGAAATACGCCGCCTGACCCGCGATCTTGCGCTCCACGATGAAGTCGGTGGACCGCTCCTCGCTGCGGTGGCTGATGAGTTGCAGCGTGTAGAACTCCGGGTTCAGCGAGCGCACCCACTCGTTGCCGTGCACGGCGCCGCCCGCGGCCAGGGCGCCGTCGTCCTGCGTGGCAGCGGCGCCCGGCGACTGTGCGGGCGCCGTCGCGGCAGGCGCGGACGGCGCCGACGACGTCAAGGGCTCGCCGCCGCGCATCTTCTCCGCGAGCGCCGCGAGGAGCTCGTCAGCCGGCTGAGAGACGGGGCGG
>CAZSDY010000119.1:0-11596 GCA_964605765.1 uncultured Ectothiorhodospiraceae bacterium
CCGCATCACCAGGATAGTGGGAGCTGAGAGCGCCATGAGCTGCGAGCGGCCGGATCGAAAGCTCGACCCCCGCGGGGCTTTTTTCATCGCGCCCGGCGCCGCCGTCATCGGCTCGGTGGTGCTGGGGCACGATGCCAGCATCTGGTTCAATGTCGTCGTCCGCGGTGACAACGACCTCATCACGATCGGGGAGCGCACCAACATCCAGGACGGCTCGGTGCTGCACACCGACCCCGGCCTGCCCCTGAGCATCGGCGACGGCGTCACCGTGGGCCACATGGCGATGCTGCACGGCTGCAGCATCGGCGACGGTTGCCTGATCGGCATCGGCAGTGTCGTATTGAATAACGTCGTGGTCGGAAAACGCTGCATCGTGGGCGCCGGGACGCTGCTGCCAGAGGGCCGGCAGATCCCCGATGAGTCGCTGGTGCTCGGCTCGCCGGGCCGCATCGTGCGCTCTCTCGAGGCGCGCGAGGGCGCGGTGCTGGCGGAACTGGCGGACCATTACGTGGAAAACGCGGCGCGCTACCGGCGGGAGTTGCGCGGCCAGGCGTGAGATTACGAGGGATAAGGAAGTATCGGCCTAAAAGCCATTATAAGCTCTTGATACACAGACAGTTGCCCACAAATCGTCGTTTTATGATTCTAGGTGGGCAACTGCGTAATTTCAGTCATGCGCATACTCGATTGGGATCCCGTCAGTGTGCCGGCCACGGTCGTTCCGATTTTGCTCGACCCGCCCGCACGGCCCTTGGCTCGCCAGGAAGATCAGCTCAACGAAGGGTGAGGCCACGCTCTCGCCGCTGAGCGGCGTGCACAAGCACCGTGGCGGCGCCTATACTGGCCCTGGAGGCGAACAGCGGGGGGAATCGAACATGTCTCAGCGAATCACTGTTGCCTGCGTGCAGAACTGCGCGGGTGCGAACCTCGAGGACAACATCGCCGAGGCCTTCGACCTCGCCCGCCAGGCGCGCGGAGCCGGAGCGGACCTGGTTTGCCTGCCGGAGTTCTTCAGCTGCCTGGCGAAATCCGGCGGGACACTGAGCGTCGGCGCGTTGCCGGAGTGCGAGCACCCGGCGCTGCCCGCCTGCAGCGCGCTTGCGGGCGAGCTCGGCGTTTGGATGCTGATCGGATCGCTGGCCATCGACAACGGTGCAGGGCGCGTCCGCAATCGCTCCTATCTGATCGATGCGACGGGCGCCATCGTGAGCCGCTACGACAAGATCCACCTGTTCGACGTGGACCTGCCGGGCGGGGAGCGCTTCCGCGAGTCGGACGTGTTCGAGCCTGGGTGCGAGGCCGTGGTGGCGCCGACGCCGTGGGGCCTGCTGGGGCTCACGGTCTGCTATGACCTTCGCTTCGCGGCGTTGTACCGGGCGCTTGCGCAGGCGGGTGCGCGCTTCCTGAGCGTGCCCGCGGCGTTCACGAAAACCACGGGCGAGGCGCACTGGCACCTGCTGCTGCGCGCCCGCGCGGTGGAGACCGGGTGTTTCGTGTTCGCACCCTGCCAGTACGGAGTGCACGGAGAGGCCGCCACCTATGGCCATTCCCTGATCGTCGACCCGTGGGGTCGGGTGCTCGCCGACGCCGGCGAAGGACCCGGCTACGCCATTGCAGAGTTCGACCCGGGACTGGTGGAGGATGTGCGCTCGATGATCCCGGCACTGCGCCACGACAGAGAGTTCAAGGCCCCCACGGGCATCGCCTCGGCGCGCGCGCAGGCCACGGCGACCCGGGGCGGATAGGCCCGGGCGAAGGACGGGTTGAGAGCACCGAGTGATGTGACAGCTCTGGTAGGCGAACCCCGTTCGTGCTCAGGTTCTTGTCGTTCCAGAGGCGCTTGCCTGCGAGGCGAGCGTGGACTATCGGCCGCGCTGAAACACCCTCGTGCCGCGCTTGTCTCAGTCGATGGGGATCAAGCCGCACCACTCGGCGATGAACAGCGCGAGCGCCTGGGTCACGCGGCGCGTTGATTCGAGGTCCACGCACTCGTCGAAACCGTGAATGTTGGCCGCCTGGGGGCCATATACCAGCGCGGGCATACCGGCATAGAGACCGAAGAAGCGCGCGTCGGTTGTGGCGGTGAAGGCCATGCCTGCGAGTGGGTGGCCGGTGACCCGCTGGTGGCAGCGTCCCAGTAGCGCATGGGCCTGCGTGTTCTCTTCGAGCACGTAGCCCTCGGCCTGAAACCCATGGTAGTGGACCACCGGCGGGTGATTCGACAGAAACGGATCGCCCCGCGCCGCCTCGCCGAGCGTGGATTCTATGCTGTCACGCACCGCGGCCAGATCGGTGCCCGGATAAAGTCCGATGCGCACGTCGAAGGTGCACCAGGCGGGCACGCTGGAGGTCCAGTCGCCGCCTTCGATCCGGCTCACCACGACGTTGATCGGGTGCTCGAGGTGCTCGAAAGCGGGGTGTTTGTCCTCATTCCAGCGCGCTTCCAGCCTGTGCAGTGCCTCGATCAGGGGGAAGCACGACTCGATCGCATTGGCCCCGGTGCCCGCGTACGCGACATGCACGGGACGGCCGCGCACGCGAACCTGCAACCACATGACCCCGACCTGGGCGGTGCCGACGTGCGCGTTGCTGGGCTCCGCAACGATGGCCGCATCCGCACGGTAACCGCGCTGCAGGCAGGCGAGCGCGCCGTTGCCCGTGCATTCCTCCTCGATGACGGACTGCATGAAGACGTCCGCGGCGGGGCGCGCACCGGCCCGAGTCAGCGCATCCATGGCGAACAGGCAGGCCGCGAGTCCGGCCTTCATGTCGCCCGCGCCGCGCCCGTAGAGCCATCCGTGCGCAACGTGCGGCGAGAACGGCGGAAAGGACCACAGCTCCGATGGACCCGTCGGCACCACGTCTATGTGCCCGTTGAGAATCAGCGAGCGGCCGGTCGGCGCCGGCGCACGATGACTGCCGACCACGTTCCAGGCATTATCGTAGGAGACGGTGACGGGTGAGAATCCCGGCAGATCCTTGATCTGGTCCACGTCGATGCGCCACCGGTCGACGTCGTAGCCGCGTTCGCGGTATGCGCGGGCCATGAAATCCTGCGCCGTCGCTTCCTGCCCGCGCAGTGACGCGAAACGCGTGAGCTCGGTGGTGAACGCAACCTGCTCGTCGAACCCGGCGTCGACCGCGGCGAGTATCCTGGCGCTGATGTCAGCGTGGGTCACGGTGGCGGTCAGTCAGCTCGCCTTGTCCAGCCGGGACTCGAACGGGTGGTAGCTCTGCATGGGCGGGCATACGCACAGCAGGTGGCGGTCACCGTATACATTGTCGATGCGCCCCACCGGCGGCCAGTACTTGTCCTCGCGCAACGCCGGCAGCGGGAAGAAGGCCTCTTCCCTGGAGTAGGGCTTGTTCCACTCGCCTACGACCAGCATGTGGTGCGTGTGCGGGGCGTTCTTCAGAACGTTGTCGTGCGCGTCGCTGCGCCCCGACTCTATGGCGGCGATCTCCTCGCGAATGCCTATCATGGCATCACAGAAGCGGTCCAGCTCGCGCTTTGCCTCGCTTTCGGTCGGCTCGATCATCAGCGTGTCCGGCACGGGGAACGACATGGTCGGGGCGTGAAAGCCGTAGTCGATGAGGCGTTTGGCGACGTCGTCCACCGTGACGCCGCTCGATTCCTTGATGGGGCGAAGATCAATGATGCACTCATGGGCCACCATGCCGTTCTTGCCGGTATAGAGCACCGGAAAATGCGGGGCCAGGCGCTTCGCGATGTAGTTGGCGTTGAGGATGGCGACCTGCGTCGCCCGCCTCAGACCATCGCTGCTCATCATGGCGATGTAGGCCCAGGAGATCGGCAGTATGCCGGCTGAGCCCCAGGGGGCGGCGGCCACGGTGCCCACGGTGCCCGCGTCGCCCGCCGCGGGGTTGACGCCGTCGACCACGGGATGATCCGGCAGAAAGGGCGCCAGATGCTTGTTCACGCCGATGGGGCCCATGCCCGGCCCGCCGCCACCGTGCGGGATGCAGAACGTCTTGTGCAGGTTGATGTGCGCCACGTCGGCGCCGATCCTGCCCGGCTTGCACAGTCCCACCAGCGCGTTCAGATTGGCCCCGTCCATGTAGACCTGCCCGCCGTGCGCATGGACGATCTGGCCGATCTCGCGAAAGCCTTCCTCGAACACGCCGTGCGTGGAGGGATAGGTGATCATCAGCGCGGCAAGCCGCGCTGCGTGCGTTTCGGCCTTGGCTCTCAGATCGGCCATGTCGACGTTGCCGTGCTCGTCGCAGTCGACGACGATGACGGTGAGCCCCGCCATTACCGAGCTCGCGGGATTGGTGCCGTGCGCGGATTGCGGGATCAAGCAGATGTCGCGGTGGCCTTCGCCACGGCTCTCGTGGTATTTGCGGATCGTGAGCAGGCCCGTGTACTCGCCCTGTGCTCCGGCATTCGGCTGCAGCGAAATGGCGTCGAACCCGGTGCACTCGCACAGCATTTCCTCGAGCTCCTCGAAGAGCTGCTGATAGCCCTGGGCCTGCTCGAGCGGCGCGAAGGGGTGCATGGCACTGAACTGGCGATAGGTGACGGGCAGCATCTCGGTCGTCGCGTTGAGCTTCATGGTGCACGAGCCGAGCGGGATCATGGCGCGGTCGAGCGCGATGTCCTTGGCCGTGAGCCAGCGCAGGTAGCGCATCATCTCGGTCTCGGCATGATACAGGCGGAAAACCGGGTGGGTGAGGAAGTCCGAGCGGCGGCGGAGACTCTCGGGGATGCGCTCCGCGACGGATTCGTCGAGCGCATCGATGCTGATTTTCTCCGGTGCCCGGGTCGAAAACACCTTCCACAGGGTCTCCACGTTGCTGCGCCGGGTCGTCTCGTCCAGCGAGATACCGAGATGGTCCGCATCGACGACGCGCAAGTTGATGCGCGACTCGCGCGCCTTGGCTGCGATGCGTGCCGCTTGGCCGCGCACGCGTACTGTCAGCGTGTCGAAGTACGCCTCGTTGACGACCTCGAAGCCGAGACGCTCCAGGCCCTGCGCCAGGATCGACGTCAAGCGGTGCACGCGTCCCGCGATCTTCTTCAGGCCGTCCGGGCCATGGTAGATGGCGTAGAGGGCCGCGATGACGGCCAGCAGTACCTGCGCCGTGCAGATGTTGGAAGTTGCCTTCTCGCGCCGGATATGTTGCTCGCGGGTCTGCATCGCCATGCGCAGTGCCGGGCGATCCATGGAATCGCGCGATACACCGATGATGCGTCCCGGGGTGGAACGCTTGTAGGCGTCGCGCGTGGCAAGGAAGGCCGCATGCGGTCCCCCATAGCCCATGGGCACGCCGAAACGCTGCGCGCTGCCGATGACGATATCAGCGCCCATGTCGCCGGGCGGCGTGATGAGGGCCATGGCGAGCAGGTCGGCGGCGACGCTGACCAGCACCTTGCGTTCGTGCGCTGCCTCGATGATGCCGCGCATGTCGCGCAAGACACCGCTGGAACCGGGATACTGCAACAGCACGCCGAACACGTCGCAGTGCTCCAGCTCGGAAAACGGATCTCCCACGATCACCTCGTAGCCGAGTGCACGCGCACGCGTCTTGACCACCGCAATGGTTTGCGGGTGGCAGTCGGCATCGACCAGGAAGGCGTTGGTCTTGCTCTTCGATAGACGTCTGGACATGGTCATCGCTTCAGCGGCCGCCGTCGCCTCGTCGAGCAGCGACGCGTTGGCCAGATCCATACCGGTGAGGTCGACGATCATCTGCTGGAAGTTGAGCAGTGCCTCGAGGCGACCCTGGCTGACCTCCGGCTGGTAGGGCGTGTACGCGGTGTACCAACCGGGATTTTCCAGCACGTTGCGCTTGATCACGGCCGGCAGCACGGTGCCGTAGTACCCCATCCCGATCATCGATACGAAGATGCGGTTTCTATCGCGCATGCGGCGCAGGTAGCTGACGGTTTCGCGCTCGCTCATCGAAGGCGGGAGGTCCAGGGGAGCCTCGGCGATGATGGATTGAGGTACGGTGCGTTCCATCAGCTGCTCCAGAGAGTTGAAACCCAGGGTCTGCAGCATGTTGGCGATGTGCTCCTCCCCGGGACCGATGTGGCGGCGGATGAAATCGCCTCGCATTTCCAGCTCTTCAAGTGTGGGACGGGTCTCGCTCATGCTGATGCTCCAAGGTTGGGGTGCGTGGTTGCCATGATGACGGTGCTTCGAGGTGCCCCCGTGTTCACCCCCGGAAGTAGCGTGGCGCCACGAAGGGCAGTTTCACGAGCGCCGCGGGGCGCGGCCTTCCACGCACCAGCGCCTGCATGCTCGTGCCCGGCGAGCACTGCGCCGCCGCCACGTAGCCCATGGCGACGGGTCCTCCGACACTGGGTCCGTAACCGCCGCTGGTGACCGTGCCGAGGCTCTCACCGCTCGCATCGACCAGCTCGGTGCCGTCGCGTATGGGGGCTTTGCCGTCGGGACGAATGCCGACACGGCGCCGGGGCGCACCGCACGCGAGCTGCTCGGCGATGGTGGCGGCGCCGGGATAGCCACCCGCGCGGGCCCCGTCCGTGCGCCGCACGCGCGATAGCGCCCAGCCGAGATCGGCCTCTACCGGTGTGATGCCGGGAGCGAGCTCATGGCCGTACAGGCACAAACCCGCCTCCAGGCGCAGGGAGTCACGTGCGCCCAGCCCGGCGGGGGCGAGTGCCGCATCGCGAAGCAGCGCGCGGGCAACCGATTCGGCCTGCTCGCCCGGCACGGAAATCTCGAACCCATCCTCACCGGTATAACCGGAACGGCTGACGTAACACTCGACACCATCGACCGCCAGGGGCGCGGCGCGCATGAACAGGAGATCAGCGGACGCAGGCGCGATTCGGGCCATCACCGCCGCTGCGCCCGGACCCTGAATCGCCAGCAGTGCCCGGTCGCTCACGTGCTCGATGTGGCAGCGCTCGCCGATGTGTGTTCGCAGGTGCGCGATGTCCTGATCCTTGCACGCGGCATTGACGACGAGCAGCAGATCCTCTCCCGTGTTGGTCACCATGAGGTCATCGAGCACGCCGCCCGTCTCGTTGGTGAACAACGCGTAGCGCTGCCGGCCGGCCGGCAGGTCCACGATGTCGACGGGAACCAGCGTTTCCAGGGCGCGCGCTGCATCAGGGCCACTGAGATGCACCTGCCCCATATGCGACACGTCGAACAGCACCGCCGCGTCGCGCGCGTGCAGATGCTCCTTGAGGATGCCGGAGGGATACTGCACGGGCATCTCGTAACCCGCAAACGGCACCAACCGGGCCCCGAGTTCGATATGCAGATCATGGAGCGGGGTTCTGGCGAGCTGCTCGGAATTCGTAGTTTGCGAAGTGGTCATGGCTATAGTGCGGATTGGTGGAATGCCGGGATTATAAGGGGTCGCGAAATTATAGCTCCATGTTTTGGGGTGTCGAGGCGCCTGCCTGGCAAGGCGCGAGGAGGGCGCATAGTCGTTTCCATGTAACCGAACGAGCAATGCGGCCAGGCAGGATGGATCGGCGCTACAAAGCATGGAGTTATTGTTTCGCGAGCTAGGTTCTTATCGCGCGGGGGCATCCACAATTACGGAGGGTTGCGCGCCCGCGCCGGGGGTGCGGGTGCGGCAGTGGATTCGTGAACCCGGTCACAACTTCCGCGAGGGGACCTGATTAAACTTGCTATGCTTAATGTGCCTAGGGAGTAGGTTGGCACGCACGGCTCGCGACCGGACGCCATACGAGCCGGAGCCGGCCAGGGCATTGCCACCTTGGGGGCTCATAATAAAGAGGCCATCCGATGAATCATACTGCCACGAGCATGCCCGCGGCGTTGAATCCGCAAAGGCAGGCACTGCCTCCCGGTGAAGCCACTATTCGACAGTCGCTGGTGGATAACATTCGGGAGTACATCGAGTCGAGCATCGAACCTCTGTCCGATGCCGACCTGATGGGTATCCTGGAGATGATTCTCGACCATGCGCTGCGCGCCATCAATGCCGCGGACGGCTCGGTCCTGGTCCGTGACGAGCACACCGGGGAACTGGTGTTTGCCCTGGTGCAAGGCGATGTCCCGGACCGCGATCTCCTGTGGCGCCGGCTGCCGCCGGGCAAGGGCATCGCGAGCTGGGTGGCGAAAAACGGTGCGACGGCGCTGGTCAACGACGCCGGCGCCGATAACCGATTTTATGCAGGGCTCGATCGCGAGCTCAAGTTCTCCACCCACTCGATACTCGCCGCGCCCATCATCGCCGGCAAGGAGGTGCTGGGTGTCATCGAGGTTCTCAACAAGCGCGACGGCATGCTCTTCGAGGAGGATGATCGGGTGCGCCTGTCCGGGCTCTGTCAGGTAGCGGGCGACCTGCTGTTTTCCCTGATTCACCCCACCGAGTGAGAAAGGGATCGAGAAAGGGGACACTCATAATTTAATAACTTAAGCAGTAGCTTAAGTTATTAAATTATGAGTGTCCCCGAGAGCAGTCGCGTGGCGCCAGCGCCTGGTTCGGGAAAGCCTCCCCGAACTCGACGGTGTGCGCGCCGAGATCCGCGCCCGCGCTGACGTCGAGATGCCACACACGCCGGGTGTGCAAGCGCGGCACGATCGATGGCCGGTAGCCGATACCGCGTAGATAGACCGCCCGGTGCTCGGCGGCGTCGAGGGAGCGGTACACGCCAAGGGCAATGCCGTTATCGAGCTCGCCCCCGGTGATTCTGAAGATGTCCTCGATACCTTCTCCTGTCATCCTGGCGATCTGGGCATCGGCGGCCGCCCGGCTTTCGAGCGGCGCCAGGTAGACCCGGTACCCGATCCGTTCCTGCTGTTCGCCCGGCTGCGCTGCGGCAGTTGCCCCACGCGCGCGCAGCCACGCCTGTGCCCGTGCCGCTGCCTGCGGTGTGTCGAAGGGGCCGGTACGGTAGCAGCGCCGCGCGGCGGCACTTGTGGCGGCGTCATCGTTCGCGCTCTGGCGATCGGACTCTTCGGTCTGCGGCTGCACGCCCGGGTCGGTGCTCGCGGGTGCTGAGTTCCAATCGCGTGCTTCGAAGGCCTGTGCCAGCAGTTCCGCCTTGCGTTTAGAGCGCGTGTTGTCGTTGTTGAGTCGATAGGCGCGATGGTAGGCGTTGCTTGCCAGCTTGGCGTAGATGTCTCCCAGGTTCTCCTGCGCCGTGTCGTAACCGGGTTGCAGCTCAATTGCCTTGAGCAATTCCAGTCGTGCGTCCTCGTAGCGGTGCCGTGAGGCATACAGCACGGCCAGGTTGTTGTGCGGTTCTGGCAGCGTGGGTTGTTCCCTGGCAAGCGCGTCGAACGCGTCGATGGCTTCGTCGATTCTGTCCTGCCGGGTCAGTATGACACCGCGGTACAGGCGCGCTTCCACGTGGCCGGGCTGTTCGGCGAGCAACTCGTCGACTTTCTTCAGGGCAAGCCTGAACTTCTTCTCTGCCGTGAGCTGGTGTACCTCGGCCAATAGATCCTTTGGCCCGCCCGGGGCACCGGGTGACACCAGGAAACAGAGCACGAACAGCAGCAGGCAAGAATTCCGCATGCCCTCAGCGCCATCCTATCTCGAGCCCCGTGCGCTAGATTATCAGCAAACAGCGCGCATCGTCATCCCGCGCCACACCGTGGTTCCAGGGCTTTCGCCCGCTCTTACACGAGGCGCTCGAGAAGCCGAGGCGGGGTGGGAGATGTGCAGCGATTCCGCTGCCGCCGTTACCGTCCCCGTGCGAGCGACTGCTCGGAATGCCTCAAGCTGTCTGGCGTTCAAGCTCGCTGTGTGTGTATAACATCAATGCATAGAATAGCCACAAATTGGCAATAGATGTTATTTATCGCACTTGTTAAGGTGTCCCCCTAATCACGCATGGGGAGCACCCGGTGGAGCTCACATCTCGCGTGCTGGAAGCCGATGACATCGTGGCCGTTCAGGAGCTCTATCACGGACGTGGGTGGACGGACGGGATGCCGATCGTGCCGCCGACCGAGGAGGCGGTTCGCGCCTGTCTCGACTGGGCGCTGATGTCCCCGGATCAGCTTATCGGTGTCGAGCCGGTCCGCGGCAGGCCGGTCAGCGCCGAGAAGGTCGCGATCAACGCGGTGATGGCCGGTTGCTTGCCCGTGCACTTCCCGGTGGCGGCGGCTGCATGGTCCGCCATGCTCCGTGAGCAGTTCCTGCTTCACGGAGCCACGGCGAGCACCGGTGGCTGTGCGGTCTTCATGGTCATCAACGGCGACGTCCGGCGCGAGCTCGGCGCTTCCGGCGGATTCAACGCGCTCGGCGCGAGCGACCGCGCCACTGCGGTGATCGGCCGGGCGATTCGGCTGGGATTGATCAACATCCTCGATGTGAGGCCGGGCGGCATCGACCGCTCCACCTTGGGACATCCGGGCAAGTTCAGCTTCTGCGTTGCGGAGGATGAGGAGGGGACCGCTTGGACACCGCTGGCGCGTCAACGCAATGTACCGGCCGGCGCGTCCGCGGTCACCGTAATGGCGGCGGGGGCGCCGCGGCAGGTGATGAACGAGTGGACGACGAACCCAGAGGAGATCATGGAGACCTACGCGGCGGAGATGCGCGCCAACATGCGCCACTACTCCATCTGGGCCGGCAACTATGCGCTGATCGTCGCGCCCCAGCACCGCACGCACCTGGAGGCGGCCGGGTGGAGCAAGGCGGACATCGCGCAATTCATCTTTGAGCGCGCCCGTATCTACCGGCGCGAGTGGTCGGACGTCGGCAAGGGTGCCGTGGTCAGAGACCGCGGGGATACCGAATACGCCGCGCTCCCTTCGCCCGAGGACCTATTGGTCATTGCCGCGGGTGGTCCGGCTGGAGGTTTCGGGGCGGTCATCCCACCTTGGCTCGGCACCAAGAGCCGAGCCGTCACCGCCGCGGTCGGTGTTTGCATCGACTGCGAACCCTTGGGGAAGAGCAGAGTTCAATGAGCTATCGAGTACTCGATCCGACGAGTGAGACGACAGCCGCGGAGAGTGTCGTTGCGCCACGTCTCACAACCCTGACGGGGAAGACCGTCGGGTTCATCTCAAACGGCAAGGAAGGGACTAAGGGATTCTTTGTCCACCTGGAACGCATGCTTCGCGAAGAGCTCCAGGTTGGCGAAGTCGTCTTTCGTCAGAAGTCCAACTACAGTGCGCCGGCTGAGGCTCGAATCATTAAGGAGGCCGGCTCCTGGGATGCGACGATTACCGGCATCGGTGACTGAGGGAGCTGCTCGTCGTGCAGTTTGCATGACGCGATAGCTTCTGAGCACGAAGGAACGCCGGCGGTTGCTGTGATGACGAGTAACTTTGTGAGCGCGGCTGAACTCATGAGTCGAGTGCTCGGCTTACCAGATTACGACTTCGGCGTGATTGAGCATCCAATCAGCAGCGCCAATGACCAAGGCTTGAAGGCGAGGGCCGAGGCTACCATCGAAGCACTGCGTCGCATCGTTCTTGCTGGTGACGAGAACCCGGCCTAAATGAATCCTGGCGGAATACCACGAGAGCAAAGAGCTACCCGGACGTGATCGGCAAACACATGGCGGAGTTGACGGCCCTTCTCGTTTGATAGCGGCTTTTAGAATAAGTTTTATTTTTGGTGAGGGACGAGGGCGTCTTGAGGATACCCGACTTGGCGCCAC
>CAZSDY010000120.1:0-4313 GCA_964605765.1 uncultured Ectothiorhodospiraceae bacterium
CATTTCGGGCGCTCCCAGCCCAAGACCTCGGCGTATACGGCCCCCCGTTCCTTTACAACCTCCCATTCACCGTTGGACCGCGGCGTGATGTTGGTGACGCGCGTATGGCGATACACCTCGGCACCGCGCTGACGTGCGCCGAAGGCCATCGCATTGGTCGCGCCGGCGGGATCGACGTAGCCATCGCCGGTGGTGTACGCGCCGCCGACAACGCCCGAGGTGTTGATGAAAGGATGAATCTTCCCGATCTCCTCGCGGCCGACGACGTGCAGCTCGAATCCCACCTGTTTCGCAAGACCCGCCACCCACTTGTGCCATTCGAGCTCTTCCCGGTTGCGCGCCAGTCGCAGGCCGCCGGCCGTGTGCCAGCCGACGGCTTGACCGGTCTCGGCTTCGATCCGCTTGTACAGCTCGATGCCGTAGTGGTGAATCCGGGCGAAGTTGAGGTCGCCGATGAAGTGCCCGCACAGGCCCGCGGCATGCCACGTGGTGCCGCACGTGAGCTCGCCCTTCTCCACGAGGACCACATCCGAGCATCCTTCCTTGGCAAGATGGTAAAGAACGCTGGCGCCGAACACGCCGCCGCCAACGACAACAACTCGGGCATGAGATTTCATGGCAGGCTCCCTGGTTTAGATCTCGTGCGCAGCGGCAGTCCCCCCCGCGGGCTCAGGCGCGCGGCCGCGAGGGACGAACGCAGCGCACTTGTCACGGACAAATGTCGATGGTGCGGCGTTTCATGCCCTGGAAACTTCGCGGACTGTTTCCCGAGCCCCAAGGGACTAAATCAGCCGCCCAAGGTACACGACCGCCGGAGCGACGCGAATGCCCCGGGGTGCGACGAAGTCCTTGATGCCGCGTGCTGCGATTTGCCACGCCGCACATCCCGGAAAACGTTCCACAAAATACCGCAGTCCCGCCGAGACGGGCGCATCCGAGAGCTTGCACTCGACGATCTCCCGGGGCTTGCCGTCTTCTACGATCACGAAGTCGACTTCCCGGCGGTCCACGTCCCGGAAGTAACGAAGCTCCAGCCCCCGCCCCTTGGTGTCTTGCTCGTGGTGGACCCACTTCAAGAGGTGGGCGGCGACCAGGTTCTCGAACCGCGCGCCGTCCTCGGGCACCAGAGACCAGTCGAAATGGTAGTGCTTGCGCGCTTTCTTGACTGCCCGAATGTGCGGTGCCCCAAATGGAGAGAGCCGGAAGATCGCGTACAAGCGCTCGAGGATGTCCAGCCACTTGGCGACGGTTTTGTGACTGATCCGAAGATCCTCCCGTAACGCGTTCACCGACAGGGGTGAGCCGACGAGCCGGGGCAGGCGCAGGACGAGAAGCTCGAGATTGCCCAGGTCCTGCACGCTCTCGAGACTCACGACATCGTCCTGGATGAGTCGCGTCCGGTATTCCCTGGACCAGCGTCGTGCCCCGGTCGCGGAAGCGGACAGGAACGGCTCGGGGAATCCCCCCAGGCGCAGCAGCGCCTCGAGATGCTCTCTGCGGGTCAGACCCAGCTCCGCCGCGGAGAACGGATGGAGACGCAGATAGTGGTAGCGCCCTTGCAGCGAATCCCCGCTCCGCCTATACCAGTCGAGGCGGGCGCTGCCGGTCACGAGGATGCGCTGCCCGGCGTTGGGATCGTCGTACAAGCCCTTGAGATAGCTGCGCCACGAGCGGTACTTGTGGATCTCGTCGAACACCCACAGCGGCGTGGGCGGCAGCTCCCGGCGGAGAATCCGTTCTCGGTGCTCGGCGACATCCCAGTTGAGGTATCCGCCGGCACTGCGGCCGAGGAGTTTCCGCGCCAGAGTCGTCTTTCCGACCTGCCGTGGGCCGCCAACGAACACCATCTTGCGCCGCAGATCTTGCCGGATCTGGGCTGTGAGGTAGCGCTCACGGAATTTCATGGCCATTGAGATTACGAGTTATTTAGACAGGAGTCAATAATACACGCGATTATTTTTGCCAATGGTATTAATCACTCGTGTATGGATCAGTCCGGTGGCGCTACTCTCGACGCCGACGGTGATGGCCAATCTCCGCTTTTCAACTCGCTGGCGGGCAGCGGCGTGCTCCGGGGGTCTACCTGCACGAGAGGAGCGTGCGCTTCCCGGCGCTCGCCTCACGCAATCCGTTGATCGTCGCGGAATGACGGAAAAGGGGACGAATTTACTTTTCGGTCGACGACTCGCGCTACGCTCTGCGCTCGCCAAGAAATCATTGTGTCCCCATTTCCGGTTAAGATCCCCGGTATGCTGAGCTTCAGAGAAGTGACCCTGCGCCGCGGGGCAAACGTACTGTTCGCCGACGTCTCGTTCACCGTCCACGCGGGCCGCAAGGTCGGTGTGGTGGGCGCGAACGGTGCCGGCAAGAGCAGCCTGTTTGCCTTGATTCGCGACGAGCTCGAAGTGGATACCGGCAGTGTGCGGCTGCCGGCGGGGACGACCATCGGGCATGTGGCGCAGGAAACCCCTGCCGCCGACCGCACGGCGCTCGACTACGTGCTCGACGGCGATACCGCCTTGCGCCGGGTTGAATCCCGGCTGCAAGATGCCGAGCGCGATGACGACGGCCATCGCGTCGCCGAGCTGCATGCGCAATTGCATGCCATCGACGCGTACACCGCGCCGGCGCGCGCCGGCGCTATCCTGCACGGACTGGGGTTCGACACCGGGGACGAGAGCCGGCGCATCGCGACCTTTTCGGGCGGTTGGCGAATGCGCCTGAATCTCGCGCAGGCGCTGATGAGCCGCTCGGACCTGCTGCTGCTCGACGAGCCGACCAATCACCTGGATCTCGACGCGGTGATCTGGCTCGAGTCGTGGCTGCGGGGCTATCCGGGGACCTTGTTGCTGGTGAGCCACGACCGCGACTTTCTTGACCCGGTGGTGGATAGCATTGCGCATGTTGCCGGCGGCACGATCAAGCTTTATCGCGGTGACTACAGTGCCTTCGAAAAGCGCCGCGCCGAGCAACTGGCGCAACAGCAAGTCGCCTACGCGAAGCAGCAACGGGTCGCCGCGCACATGCAGTCCTTCGTCGAGCGCTTTCGCTACAAGGCCAGCAAGGCGCGCCAGGCGCAGAGCCGCCTCAAGGCGCTGAGCCGCATGCAGGCAATCGCGCCGGCGCACGTGGACTCCCCGTTTCAGTTCAGCTTTCGCCGGCCTGAACGCTTGCCCCAACCCTTGATCTCGCTGGATGAAGCGGCAGCCGGATATGCAGATCACACCGTGCTCTCGGCGTTGCGCTTCCATCTGATGCCGGGAGACCGCATTGGGCTGCTGGGGCGAAACGGGGCCGGCAAATCCACGTTGATCAAGCTGCTCTCGGGCGAGTTGCAAGCGCGCGCCGGGACCGTCGAGGCATCCCCGCATCTACGCATCGGCTACTTCGCCCAGCATCAACTGGACCGGTTGAGGCTCGACAGAAGCCCCATCGCCCACTTGCGCGAGCTCGATGCCGCGGCCTCGGAGCAGGCGCTGCGTGTCTTCCTCGGTGGCTTCAACTTTCACGGGGATGCCGTGCTGCGGCCGGTGCAACAGAAGTCCGGCGGAGAGAAAGCCCGCCTCGCGCTCGCCCTGGTGCTCTATGCGAGGCCGAATCTGTTGCTGCTGGATGAGCCCACCAACCATCTGGACCTGGAGATGCGCCACGCCCTGAGTGTTGCGCTGCAGGCGTTTCCGGGCGCCGTCATGGTCGTCTCTCACGACCGCTATCTGTTGAGCCTGGTGAGCGATGCCTTGTGGCTGGTCGCCGGCGGGCACGTCACGCCTTACGACGGCGACCTGGAAGACTACGCGCGGTGGTTGCGCAAGCGCGGGCCCGCCGCACCCGGCACACGCATGGCGCAGCGGCCAGCACCCGTCGAGACTCGCAAATCCTCTTCCAACTCCGCCAGGGAGCGCCGCAAGCAAGCCGCCGATCTGCGCCATGCAGGGCAACCGATGCGCGATGAGCTCAAGCGATTGGAGAAACACATGCAGCGGCTGCACCGGAAAAAGTCCGAGATGGAGGCGAAGCTCGCCGATCAGAAACTGTATACGGGAGAACAGAAGGACCGGTTACAGGGCTTGTTGATCGATCAGGGTCGGCTGGCCATGGAGATCGAGCGCGCCGAAACCGAGTGGTTGTCGGCCAGCGAGGAGTTGGAGAAGCTGGATCGGAATTCGGAGTCGGTGCTCGCCTTGTAGCATCCGTTAACCATGGCGCTGGTCACGGCAGGCGCACTCCCGTGAATGATGTCGTTGCAGGCGTTGTTCCGTGGCCGTTTGCACTAGCACGATTTCCCGCGCAGTGATTGCGGTCCGCGCGGCCGA
>CAZSDY010000120.1:4413-11559 GCA_964605765.1 uncultured Ectothiorhodospiraceae bacterium
TTCGGTTGTGAAATGAGGGGTCTAAGGCCGGGTTGGGGCTCAAAATGAGGGACGATCGCTTTTCGATCAATGCCTTATCGTGATCCGACCCCTTACGCCCTCCGGCTTAGGCCCTGACCCGGCTCCGAATGGGTCGCTGGATCGGGCCGGCGCCAGAGCTTCCCGTCAGTCGGCGCCGACCCTGGGGATCGCCCTTCAGGTGCTCGACAGCGGTGCGATCTCGCGGTGCAGGAACCAGCGCTCCACGAGGAACTTGCGCACGAACCACCGGGTGCGCATGAGGGGCACGGCGAGGCGTTGCTTGATCCCCGCGGGCAGGCGCTCGAGCAGGCCGTTTCGCGGCTCGCGCTTGCCGAATCGCTGCACCAGCATGTCGTGGTATGGCTGCAGGCGCGGGCGGCTGTAGTCTCCAGCGGCCGCCTCGATGGCACGCGCGGCGAGAAACGCGGACTCCACGGCAGGACGGATACCTTCCCCGCTCTCCGGATAGGCGAGGCCCGCCGAGTCGCCTATCAGCAGCGCGCCTTCCCCGACCACGTCGCGTAGCGCGTGGTGATACAGCAGGTAGGCATGGCCCTTGAACCTGGCCGGAATGTCCGGCGGCAGTCTTCCCGATTCGACCAAATGGTCCCTGAAGGCCTGCACGTGTGAGGAAAGCTTTGTCTTGTCCTCTCGCCCCAGCCCGATATTGAGATAGTCGCCCTTGCGGAAGACCCAGCCGTAGCCGTTCAGCTCGGGGGTGAAGAACAGCTCCGGAACCTCCTCCTCGACCCGGCACGCCGCGCGCTGAGAGGGGGCTATCCGAAACTCGATCTCCTGCGCGGCGACGAGCTGCTCGCGGCCCTTGCGCCCAACCCCGAGCATGCGCGCCACGGGGCAGGCATGCCCGCCCGCGCCCACCACCAGCCGCGCCCGGATGTCGCCATTGACGAGCCAGCCCTGGTGGTCGCGATGCATCGACTTCAGCTCGCGCTCCAGAACGAGATCCGCCCCGCAGCGCTGCAGGAGGTAGTGGTCGAACTCGACGCGGCGGATGCCGTAGCTGACGGGCTCGCCGTCGTAGCGGGTTTCGAGCCGGCCGCGGCCCAGCAGGCCCACCCGAAACCCGGTGATGGGTTGCAGGATACGCTCCCTGGCGTAGGCTTGCGTGTCGATCTGCAGCTCCTGGAGAACGGCGGGCGTCACCCAGCCCGCGCACACCTTGTCCCGGGGAAAGGACCTCTTGTCCATGATCGTGATCGATAGCCCGCTCGCGCGCAGGCGCCAGGCGAGAGACGACCCGGCCGGCCCCCCTCCCACGATGAGGACGTCACACTCGTGCATGGCTGGATCCATCGCGGTCCATCGTAGTCATCGCGTTGCTCCGCGCGGCACCGCCGTCACCGTCACGCCGTGCGGTTCGCCGAGTCGCGCGTCACGGCCTGTTGTACGTGCCCGAGCAGAATTCTTCAACCCTCCCGTGGCCGCGACCTCATCGCTGTCGGGTCGCCTCGTTTGCGTCCGCCTGCAGGGCGGCCGGCTCGGACCGGTGCCCGGGCGTTGCCGGTCGTGAGTTCTTCGTTTCATGCCGGGGCAGGCCGCCAGCCGCATCGTGTTGCGCAAACCACGCCTTGCAGAACTCCGAGAACGCCGCCATCAGCCGCGTCGGGCGTGATTGCGCCAGGCGGGCCAGGCACACCCGCCCTGGCGTCGTTTCGTCGGCAATCGGCCTCGCAACTATCTTCTCGCCATCATAGGAGCGGTCGCCGTACGGGCGCGTGACCAGCAGCGAGTATCCCCGGCTGCGTGCGACCAGGCCGCGCACCATTTCGATGGAAGGCGAGCTGAAAGTGACCCTGGGGGTCAGGCCGGCGGCGCGAAACAGTCCCATGAAATAGTTTCGGCTGGGCGGCACGTCCAGCAGGATCATGGGCTCGTCCGTCAGATCGGCGAGCGCGACTTTCCGGGCGGCTGCCAGGTGATGGCGCCGTGGCAACAGCGCATAGGGCGCGAACGAGGCCAGGGTCTCCACCCGAATCGATTCGGGAAGCTCCAGATCGTAGAGAAACGCAAGCTCGCATCGCCCCGAAACGAGCCCGGCCACCAGCTCATCCTGCACACCCTCGCTCAGCTTGACCTCGACACCCGGATAGAGCGCGGAAAACTCTGTGATCAGTGCGGGCATGAACACCGGCGCAAGCGTGACGAAGCAGCTCAGGTCGAGCTCGCCGCTCACCACGTCGCCGGCCGCCGCAGCGCTTTCCTGCAACTCTGTCGCGTGGCGCAGCATGCTGCGGGCCTGCGCCAGAATACGGTTGCCTACCGGGGTGAGTGAAACACCCTGCGCGTGATGGCGCACGAACAACTGGACGCCGAGCTGGTCTTCCAGCTTCGCCATCGCGTTCGATACGGACGGCTGCGATACGTGGAGCTTGTCCGCCGCTTTGGCGATGCTCCCGCACGCGGCGGTCGCCACGAAATACTCGAGTTGACGCAGCGTGTAACGGAGCATCGCGCACCCGCTTCCAGGGTTGAGGACGACGTTCCGGACGCGCCCCGGGGGCACTTGCCGGATATAAGAAGAGTCTATGTTATAGCGAAATAAAAGCTAATTTAATTAAGCATGCAGTGATGCGACACTATGAACGCCCGGGCCGAGCATCACCAGAGGAAACGAGGTCGGATCCAAGGTGCCCGTACCCGTCATATCCGGGAGGATCTGCGTTTGAAACCGGCGCCATTCGACTTCTACGCCCCGGACACGGAGGAAGAGATCCGGGCCTTGCTCGCTGAGCACGCAGAGGATGCGCGCCTCCTCGCGGGCGGACAGAGTCTGGTGCCGCTCATGAACATGCGCATCCTGCACCCGGCCGTGGTCATCAGCCTCAATCGCTGCAAGTCGCTCTCGTATCTGCGCGAGGAAGCCGATTGCATCGCTTGCGGCCCGCTTACCCGGCAGGCGTGCGCGGAGAATTCCGCGCTGGTGGCTGAGCACGTGCCGTTGCTCGCTGCCGCGCTGCCCTATGTCGGTGTGCAGGCGAACCGCAACTTCGGCACCGTGTGTGGCAGTCTCGCACACGCCGACCCGCTCGCCGAGTTGCCGAGCGTCGGCGCGGCACTGGAGGCGAAGTTCGTCATCGCCGGGCGTGACCACACCCGTGAGGTGGCGGCCGAGCATTTCTTCGTCTCCGCGCTCTCGACCTGTGTCGAGCCGGGCGAAATGCTGCGTGAGGTGCGCTTCCCGAAGGCCCCGGCGCACGCGCGCAGCGTGTTTCTGGAGGTTGCCAACCGGGCGCACGGCTTTGCCGTCGCCGGTCTCGCCGCCTACGTGGAGGTGGACCCGGAAGGGCGTGCCCAAAGGCCGCGTTTCGCGGCCATGGGGATGGGGAGCACCGCGGTGCGTCTGGCGGATGCGGAGGCTGCGGTAGCGGACCGGGTGCTCGACGAGAGCGCCATTGCGGAAGCCGCCGCGGCGGCCTCGGGCTGCGTCGAGCCCGACGGCGATCTGCACGCGAGCGCCGACTACCGCCGCCACCTGGCGGGCGTTCTGGTGAAACGCGCGCTCACTCGGATGCGGAGCGCCGACTAATGCACGCACGCCGGTATTTCGCGGGGTGCACGGGTATGGCGAGGCGCGTGGCGCGCGGATGCGCGTTCGTCGCCCCGCCGGCGTGTTTCGCCGCGGTTGCCGCTGTGCGCTGCCGCGTGGCCAGGAGTCGGTACAGATGAGTGCTGAAAAACGACCGGTGCGACTCACCGTCAACGGCAAGGTGTACCTGCGCGAGGTGGAGCCGCGCTACCTGCTCGCCGATTTTCTGCGCCACGAGCTTGGCCTCAAGGGTACCCACATCGGCTGCGAGCACGGCGTGTGCGGCGCCTGCACGGTGCTCGTTGACGGCAAGACGGCACGTAGCTGCCTGCAGTTTGCCGTGGCCCTCGACGGCGCCGAGATCACCACCGTCGAAGGCATAGCGGGCGATGGGCGGCTGCATCCGCTGCAGGCCGCTTTTCACGAGCACCACGCGCTGCAATGCGGCTTTTGCACGCCCGGCTTTCTGCTCACCGCGCTGGAATTCCTCGCCCGTTGCCCGAATCCCACGCGAGACGAGATCCGCCACGCGCTGGTGAACAACATGTGCCGGTGCACCGGTTACCTCAACATCGTCGCGGCGGTCGAGGACGCCGCCGGGCGCATGCGCGACGAGGCACGCAAGTGACGCAAAGCAATCAAGGCGAGGCTCGCCCGCTCGTTGGACAAGGCGTGCTGCGGCGCGAGGACGAACACCTGCTGCGTGGCGCCGGGCGCTACCTGGACGACCTGCCTGAGCCGCGCGACGTGATTCACGTGGGCTTCGTCATGAGCGCTTACGCGCATGCGCGGATTCTTTCGGTGGATGGCGCCGCGGCGCGGGCGCTCCCCGGGGTGATCGAAGTGCTCAGCGGCGCGGATTTCGTCTCCCTGGTGAGACCCTTCGGCCCCGACATCGAGATCGCCGGATACCACGAGGCGCGCAGGCTGGTCGTCGCCGTCGACAAGGTGCGCTTCGTGGGGGAGACGGTGGCGGTGGTTCTGGCCGAGCACCCCTATATCGTGCAGGACGCGATCGAGCTGGTCGAGGTGGACTACGAGCCGCTCGACGTGGTTGCCAGCGCCGAAGCGGCGCTCGCGAGCGGCGCGGTTCGCATCCACGACGGGCTCGATGACAACCTGCTGTTCGAGAGCCATTTCGAGACCGAGGGCTTCGAGGCGCACTTCGACGCCGCCGACCTGGTGCTGAAGGACGAGTTCCGCACGGGCCGCGTCACGGGTGTGCCCATAGAGCCGCGCGGCTGCATGGCAATCCCCGACCCCGTGGCCGATACGGTGACGCTGTGGACCACCACGCAGATCCCCCACATCGTACGCACCTCGGTGGCCGAGCACGTCGAGATGCCGGAGTCGAAGCTGCGCGTGGCGGTGCCCTCGGTGGGCGGCGGCTTCGGAACCAAGGCGCAGGTCTACCCCGACGAGTGCATCGTGGTTGCCCTGGCGCGGCGCTACCGGCGTGCCGTCAAGTGGGTGCAGGACCGGCGCGAGGAACTGCTCACCGACGCGCACGCCCGCCACCACATCTATCGCATCGAGGTGGCCGTGAACCGCGACGCCCGGATCCAGGCGGTGCGCCTCGACTACATCACCGACGCGGGGGCCTACTCGACCTGTCCGTTCGCCTGCACGCTGGAAGCGACCGGCGGCGCGCGCATGCTGATCGGCCCGTACCGGATCCGCAACTACAAGTACGACGTGCGTTCCGCGGCCACCAACACCACACCTACCGGGGCCTACCGCGGCACCGGCCAGCCGTCGTGCTTTCTCACCATCGAGGGCATGATGGACCGTATCGCGCGCAAGCTCGGCATCGACCCGGCCGAGGTGCGGCGCCGCAACGTCATCGAGCCGCACGAGTTTCCCTACGTGAACGCGGTGGGCGTGCGCTACGACACCGGCTCCTACCTGCCGTCGCTGGAGCGTGCCCTGGAGATGAGCGGGTACGCCGAGTTCCGGCGCACCCAGCCGGCCGACCGCCTGGTCGATGGCAAGTACCGCGGCATCGGCATCTGCAACTTCACGGAAGTTTCCGGTACCGGCGCACCGGGGTGGCGGGTGCGCGGCTTCGCCAAGATGCCGGGCTTCGACAGCTCGTTGGTGCGGATCGAGCCAGATGGCAAGGTCACGGTGTATCTGAGCCAGGCCGACGCCGGTCAGGGTCACTTCACGACCTTCGCTCAGGTCGCGGCCGACGGGCTGGGCACGCGCTGGGAGGACGTGACCGTGATCGAGGGCGACACGGCGATGAGCCCCTACGGCACCGGCACCTTCGCGAGCCGGGCATCGGTGGTCGGGGGCGGGACCATCATCCGCTGCTGCGCGAAGGTGGCGGCGAAGATGCGGCTCATCGCCGCGCACATGTTGAGCGCCGAGTTGCCGGAAGCCGACCCGGGAGACATCGTGCTCGCCGGCGGCCGCGCGCACTTCAGCGGCGCCACGCAGATGAGCTTGAGCTTCAAGGAGATCGCCGAGACCGCCTATTCTATGAACAATCTGGCGCTGCCCGAAGGCATGGAGCACGGTCTGGAGGCGACCGACTACTACGACCCGCCGCTGGTCACCCTGGCGAACGGGGCACACGTGGTGCAGGTGGCAGTCGATCCGGATGACGGGCGGGTGCAGATCGAGCGCTACGTGGTGGTCCACGACAGCGGGCGCATCATCAACCCCGTGATTGTCGCCGGCCAGGTGCACGGCGCCACGGCGCAGGGGATCGGCGAGGCGTTGATGGAGGAAATCGTGCACGACGAGGAAGGCCAGCACCTCAATGCCAGCCTGCTCGATTATCTGCTGCCGACCGTGCTCGATATGCCGGACCTGGATCTGGACCACATCGAGTCGCCCAGCATTGACGTCGTGGGCGGATTCAAGGGGATCGGAGAGTCCGGGGTGACGGGCGCCGTGCCCGCGATCGCCAATGCGGTAGCGGATGCGCTGGCCGGCCTCGAGGTGAACATCAATCGCATCCCGCTGCGCCCGGGTACTATCCTGGAAAAGATCGAGCAGGCGCGGCGCGAGCGCAGGTCCGGCGCCGGATAACCGGCAGGAGGATTGCGGCAATCATGGACATAAATGGCGAGTTTCGAATTCCCGTGGAGCGCGATCGCGTGTGGACGGCCCTCAACGATTGCGAGGTCCTGCGCCAATGCATCCCCGGGTGCAAATCCTTCGAGCGCCAGTCGGCGTCCGATTATGCCGCGTTGGTGCAAGCCCAAATCGGCCCGATCAAGGCCGGGTTCAAGACCAAGCTGGTGCTGTCCAAACTGAACCCACCGCACAGTTACACCTTGAGCGGCGGGGGCATGGGCGGGGCTTCAGGCTTCGGCAAGGGCAGCGCCGACGTCACCCTGACAGCCGACGGCTGGGAGACCGTCCTGCGTTATCAGGCCCAGGTGCAAATCGGTGGCAAGCTCGCGCAGATCGGATCGCGTCTGGTGGCAAGCGCAACGCGCAAGATCGCGGATGATTTCTTCTCGCGCTTCGTCGCCCTGGTCTCGAGCGAGGCAGGCCAGCAGCAGTCCGCCTAGATGACCTCAAAAGCGTAAACGCGGGCCGGAATATCGTCCTCCATCGGTGTC
>CAZSDY010000121.1:0-11541 GCA_964605765.1 uncultured Ectothiorhodospiraceae bacterium
TCTGGAGCGGCAGCGCAGCATGTGAGTTATTGTATGCGCCGCGTCGTCCGCGCAGATATCACTGCGCACACGCTCCTGGAGCCGCACACCCGACATGCCGATCGGCTCGCGGATGCCGTCCTGCTGATCGATGATGAACTCCTGCGGAAGGATGTGCAGAATGCGCTGGTCGGCCGGTATTGCCACCGCGCGCGCGGCGTCGATAACCCGATCCACATCGCCGGCAGCGACCTCCTTGTCGCGAATCGCAACGATGCCGTTCGAGTTCAGGCTGCGTATGTGGCTGCCGGCGATACCGGCGTATACCGATTTTATCTGGCACCCGGCCATCAGCTCGGCTTCTTCCACGGCCCGCTGAATGGATTGCACGGTCGATTCGATGTTGACGACCACGCCCTTCTTGAGTCCGCGTGACGGATGGTGCCCTATCCCCACGATCTCCATGTCGCCGTCCGGTGATACCTCACCGACGATCGCAGCCACCTTGGATGTGCCGATGTCCAGTCCAACGATCAGGTTCTTGTCGGCCCTTTTCACCCTTGCCCCTCTCCGGCCTGCATGGCCGGCCGTTGCTTCCAGCGCACGGCGAATCCGTTCGTATATCTCAGATCGATGCGCTCGAGCGCCGCGGGCCTGGCAACCAGGACGCTGTCGAACGCGCGCACGAGTCGTTTCACCTCATCCCGGCCGTCGCTCCTGCCGAGCAGCAACACCACGCCGTTTTCGAGCTCGGCGCGCCACGCATGGCGCGCGTTCATGGACAGGTGGCGCACGCGCCAGCCAAGCGGGGACAGTCCTTCACTGAGCGCGCGGTAACGATCAAGGACCTCGATCTCCGTGCCCTCGGGGCCGTCGAGCAGGGGAAGGCTTGGCAACGACTCGCTGCGCGCAGGCTGGAACAACGCTGCATCGGCCTCGAGCAGGCCCTGGCGCTTCCACCGCGCCACCGGCTCGCGCTCCGTCACACCGATATACAAGCTATCCGGCCAGACCCGGCGTACCGACACGTCACGGACCCAGGGGAGCCGCAGCGCGGCCTCCCGCACGGCAGAGACGTCGATTTGATACAGTGACCCCGAAACTTTGGACGCGACTGCCTCCTCCAGCGCGCTCCTGTCGGTATGTCGCAGATGCCCGGTAACCTTCACCAGCACAACCTGCCTGCTTCGCACCTCGTGGACGACCGCACCGAGCGCGGCCGCGAGCACGGCCGCGGCAAGCGAAAACGCCACCACGCGCCACGGACGCGGCGCGGCGAGCGCTGCTGATCGCGCGCTCATGGCCCGGCCCCGGCACACGAGACGCCCCGAGCCGGCATCCTGTGCGCGGTGGATCGGCCCCGAGTCCGGCAGGCTCCTGCCGTCATGCCTCGCCCGCCTGCCGGCCCACGATGTGGACTTCCGGCACCAGTTCGACGCCCGTTTCCTGTTTCACGATGTGCTGAACCTCGAGAATCAGCCCTTCTATGTCCGCCGCCGTCGCGCCGCCGGCGTTGAGAATGAAGTTCGCGTGCTTGTCGGACACCACGGCAGCGCCGCGCCGCCTGCTCTTGAGGCCACATTGCTCGATCAAGCGCCCCGCGAAATCACCGGGTGGGTTGCGAAACACCGACCCGCAGCTTCGCCGGCCGGTGGGCTGCGTGCGGGCACGGCGTCTCAACAGCTCGCGTGTGGTCGCCAAAGACGCCTCGGCCGCGCCCGTGCGCAGGCGCAGGTCGGCTGCCGTGTACCATTCCCCGGGCGGTCCCTCGACCGCCCGATACGAAACCTTGAACGCTTCCGCGCCGCGCACCCGACGCTTGCCGCGCCGGTCAATGGTGTGCACGCGCTCGACGATTTCCCAGGTCTCGGTGCCAAACGCGCCGGCGTTCATGGCCACTGCGCCACCCACCGTGCCCGGTATGCCCGCGAAGAACTCGCAGCCGCACAAACCCGCGGACGCACAGAATCGCGCCACCTTGGCGCAGGCAACCCCGGCCTGTACGGTTACGCCGTCGGGACCGTGACGGTGCATTTCCCCGAGCGCCCCGGCCGTCAGGATAACGGTGCCATCGATCCCTGCGTCGCGCACCAGCAGATTGCTGCCCAGTCCCACCCAGAACACGGGCTCGCCTTCGGGCAGCCCGCTCAGGAGCAGGGCCAGGTCATCGATGTTCGCGGGCACGTAACAGCGCCGCGCCGCGCCGCCAACGCCCCATACCGTGTGGCCGGACATCGGCTCGTCGAAACGCATCATCCCGACCGGACTCACCGGCCGCGGACCTTGATCACGCTGCACGTTCAACGTAACGGCTCCCGATCGGCATCCCGGGCGCGCTCCATCAGCATGGCCGGCACGGTGCCGATATCACCGGCGCCCAGAACCAGCAGCACGTCGCCGTCGCGCAGCACGTCCGGCAGCACGCCGGGCAGCGCATCGAGTGTCTCGACGAACACCGGATCGACCTTTCCCCTGGCGCGAATGGCCCGGCACAGCGTGCGCCCGTCCGCACCCACGATGGGGGCCTCGCCGGCCGGATAGATCTCGAACATGAGCAGCATGTCGACTTCGCACAGCACCTGGGCGAAATCTTCGAACAGGTCACGCGTTCGGGTGTAGCGGTGAGGCTGATAAACCACCACGAGGCGCCGCTCGGGCCAGCTCGCGCGCACCGCATCGAGCGTCGCGGCAATTTCCCGTGGATGGTGCGCATAGTCGTCGACGAGCAGCACGTGCCCGCCGGCGATAGACAGGTCACCGCAAACCTGGAAGCGCCGGCCTATGCCCTCGAAGTGCACCAGCGCCCGGCATACGGCATCGTCAGCGACACCGAGCTCAACGGCCACCGCGATGGCCGCCAGCGCGTTGAGCACGTTGTGCATGCCGGGCAGATTGAGCGTCACCTCCACGTCCAGCCTCCCCTCCCGATCGCTGACGTGAAAGACCATGGTGGTTCCCACCTGGCGCACATCGCTCGCCCGCACGTCGGCATCCGATACCACCCCGTAGGTCAGGATCGGCCGGGAAACCTCGGGGAGCAGATCGCGAATGACCGGATCGTCCTTGCACAGCACGGCGAGCCCATAGAACGGCAGGTGATGCAGAAAATCCAGGAATGCACGGCGCAGCTTGTCGAAATCCCGCTCGTAGGCGTCCATGTGGTCGGCGTCGATGTTGGTGACCACCGCCATGATCGGCTGCAGATAGAGAAACGACGCGTCGCTCTCATCGGCTTCCGCCACCAGATACTCCCCGGCACCCAGGCGCGCATTGCTGCCCGCGCTGATGAGCCGGCCACCGATGACGAACGTGGGGTCGAGCCCACCTTCGGCCAGCAAGCTGGCAACCAGGCTCGTGGTCGTGGTCTTGCCGTGCGTGCCTGCCACCGCAATGCCGTGCTTGAAGCGCATCAGCTCGGAGAGCATCTCGGCGCGTGGAACGACCGGAATGTGGCGCTTGCGCGCCGCCACCACCTCGGGGTTGTCGGGCGCGATAGCGGTCGATACGACGACCACGTTACTGTCGCCCAGATGTTGCTCGTCATGCCCCTTGAAGACTTCCAGCCCGCACGCGCGCAAGCGCCGCGTGATAGCGTTCTCGCCGGTATCCGAGCCCGAGACCCGGTAGCCGAGAATGTGCAGGACTTCGGCGATGCCGCCCATGCCGGCGCCACCGATGCCGACGAAATGAATACGGTGTATGCGTCGCATCCAGTTGCGCTGCCCCGCGCCCGCGTGGTGCGCTCCCGGATGCACGGACGCGGACCTGCGTGGCTCAGACATGGGCCACCTCCAGGCACGCGGCGGCCACACGCTCGGTGGCATCCGGCAGCGCACGCTGCCGGGCGGCTCTGGCCATCTCGAGCAGGCGTTCGCGCGCGCCGGCGAGTTCCAGCAACAAGGTGCTCAAGCGCTTGACGCTGAAGTCACGCTCGGCGACCAGCAGTGCCGCCCCGACGTTCGCCAGATAACGCGCGTTGAGGGTCTGCTCGTCAGCGACAGCATGTGGGAAAGGCACCAGGATGGCGGCGATGCCGGCAGCCGCCAGCTCCGACACCGTCATTGCGCCGCTGCGGCACACCACCAGATCCGCCCAGCCGTACGCGGCAGCCATGTCCTCGATGTAGGCAACGGGCGTGACGTCGAGCCGGGCCGCACGATAACAGGCTTCGGCGTCGCCCAGGTTGCGTGTCCCCGTCTGATGCCACACCTCGAATACCCCCGGATCGGGCAACACGCCGAGCGCCGCGGGTACGCGTTCATTGAGCACGCGCGCACCCTGACTGCCGCCGAGCACCAGCAGACGCACACGAGCGCGGCGTCCCACCCCGCGCGTCTCCGGGGCCGGCATGGCCGCGATCTCCGATCTCACGGGGTTGCCCGTGTGCACGGCGCCGATGCGCGGCGCGAAGGCGCCGGGAAAAGCCTCCATCACCCGCCGGGCAAACCGCGCGAGCACGCGGTTGGTCAGACCGGGTACCGCGTTCTGCTCGTGAATGAGCAGCGGTTTTCGCATCAGCCAGGCCGCGAGCCCGCCCGGGCCGGCAACAAAGCCGCCCATGCCGAGCACGGCGTGGGGCTTCAGCCTGTTGATCAAGCGCATGGATTGCAGCAACGGCAAGAGCAACCACATTGACGACAGCCATCGCGCCACGCCCTTGCCGCGCAGCCCGCCGACGCGCAGGAAGTGAAGCGGTATGCCGGCGCGTGGCACGACCGTTGCTTCCAGTCCTTTGTGCACGCCCAGCCACGCGATCTCCGTACCTCTTGCACGCAGCGCCTCGGCGACGGCGAGCGCGGGATAGACGTGCCCCCCCGTGCCACCGGCCATGATGAGCACGCTCATGCGCACATTCCCCCCGGCGGAGCGGCTCATCTACTTGTCCTCAGCTCGTGGTCCACGCGCAGCAGCAGCGCCACGCCGACGCAGTTGACAACGATGCTCGAGCCCCCGTAACTCATCAGCGGCAGGGTCAATCCCTTGGTGGGCAGGATGCCCAGGTTGACACCGATGTTGACGAACGCCTGCAGACCGATCAGCAATCCCAATCCGTAGCACATGAATGCGCCGAAGTACCTGGCCTTGCGCTCCGCACGCCGTGCGATGGAGAGCGCGCGCAGGACGATGAAGGCGAACAGGCTGATGACCGTCACGACCCCCGCCAGACCGAGTTCCTCGGCCAGCACCGCGAACAGGAAGTCCGTGTGCGCTTCCGGCAGGTAGAAAAGCTTCTGCACACTGTTACCCAGACCCACGCCGAACCACTCACCGCGGCCTATCGCGATCAATGCCTGCGTGAGCTGGAATCCACTACCGAAGGGGTCCGCCCACGGGTCCACGAAGGTCGTAAGCCGCGCCAGGCGGTACGGGGCGGTGAGAATGATCGCGCCGAGCGCCCCCCCGATGAGGATCATCCAGCCGATGAAGCTCAGCAACGGCACGCCGGCCAGAAACATCATGCCCAGTGCCGTCGTGAACACGATCACGGTCGCTCCGTAATCCGGCTCCAGCAGCAGCAGCAACGCAATCACGGCGAGCACCACGATCGGTTTGAAAAAGCCCGAGTAGAGGTTGCGCACCTCCTGGCCGCGCCTGACGAGATACCCGGCCAGGTACAATGCGACGAAGAGCTTCATCGGCTCCGACGGCTGTATGTTGAGCGCGCCCAGATTGATCCAGCGCTTGCTGCCGTTGACCTCGCGGCCGACGCCCGGCACCAGCACCAGCGCCAGCAGGGCGATACCGAAGAGGAGCAACACGGGACTGTATTTCTGCCACACCCTGCAGTCGATACGCAGGGCAACCAGGGCACCGACCAGGCCCACGGCGACGAACGCCGACTGGCGCCAGAAATAGAGCAAGGGCGCACCGAACTGACGCTCGGCTGTCGATATGGACGCCGAGGCCACCATCACCAGGCCCAGACCGAGGAGAATGAACGCCGCACCCAGCAGCCATCCGTCGTAACGCCTGGAAAACGCGTCGGGTGCTATGGCATAGATCCTCGGGATTGCCTGGGCACCGCCGCTCATCGATGCATCCCCTGCACCAGGCGCTTGAAATGCTCACCACGCGCCTCGAAGCTACGATACATGTCGAGGCTCGCACAGGCCGGTGACAGCAGCACCGTGTCGCCGGGAAGCGCCATTGCGCGAGCGCTCTCGACCGCCTGCGCCATGTCCGCCACGCGACGCACGGGGACCGCGCCGCGCAACGCGGCCTCCAGCAAGGACGCATCCTGTCCGAGCAGCACGACACCGCCAACGCACTCGGCAACCGCCTCGCGCAGGGAATCGAAGGGCGCTGACTTGCCCTGGCCACCGGCAATGAGCACCAGTGCGCCGGAACCGTGCATGCCGCGAATGGCCGCGACCGCGGCGCCCACGTTGGTCGCCTTGGAGTCATTGACCCAACGTATGCCATCGCGGCTTTCGACCAGCTCGCAGCGATGCGCCAACCCCTCGAAGCGCCCGAGCGTGTCGCACATGGCGCGCAGGTCGAGCCCGATGGCATGTCCCAAGCTGAGCGCAGCCAGCGCGTTCATCACGTTGTGATCACCGCGGATGCGCAAGGCATCCGCGGCCAACAGCGGCACACGCCCGTGGCAAAGCCGGCGCACCCCCCCGTTCATGAGGGTGCCGAAGTCGCCACCGTCCGGTCTGCCCGAGGTGAATCCGATCACGCGCCGTCCCGCCTCTGCGAGGCTCGCGACGTGGGGGTCGTCGCGATTGACGACCATGACCCCGTCGCCCCGGTAGATACGGCGTTTGGCACCGACGTATGCGCCAAAGCTGTCATAACGGTCCATATGGTCGGGGCTCAAGTTCAACACCACGGCCGCGGCCGGGTTCAGAGAGACGGTCGTCTCGAGCTGGAAGCTCGACAGCTCCAGCACGCAGATGTCGGGCGCTTCTCCGTCGAGCAGTGCGAGCGCGCACGGCCCCAGGTTGCCCCCCTGGCGCACAGCGAGACCCGCGTCGCGCGCCATCTGCGCGAGCAGCGTGGTCACCGTGCTCTTGCCGTTCGACCCGGTAATCGCAACCACCGCGCTCGGCGCCTCGCGCGCAAACAGCTCGATGTCGCCCAGCACCGGCTTGCCCGAGGTGATGGCCGCCTCGATCACGGGTTCGCTGGTCGCCACCCCCGGGCTCACCACCAGGCTCGCGGCCCGCGCGAAGAACTTGCTGTCGAAACGCCCCAGCGACACCTGCACGCCGGGGAAGTCCGAACGCAGCGCATCGAGCGCCGGCGGCGCCGCTCGACTGTCTGCCACCAGCACCGAGGCACCCCGGGCGGCGAGATAACGCACGCATGACATGCCCGTTTCGCCCAGGCCCACCACCAGCACGGGCTGCCCCAGCGCACCGGGGCGCCAGCAAGCGCCTGCTGTCTGGGACGAATGGCGTTCGATGCGGACCATGCTCAGCGAATCTTCAGCGTGGCAAGGCCGATCAGCACGAGGATTACCGTGATCACCCAGAACCTCACGATGACCCTCGGCTCCGGCCAGCCTTTGAGCTCGAAATGGTGGTGCAGCGGCGCCATGCGAAACAGGCGCCTGCCGGTGAGCTTGAACGAGACCACCTGCAGGATGACCGACACCGTCTCCATGACGAACACACCGCCCATGATGAGCAGCACCAGCTCCTGGCGCACCACCACGGCGACGACGCCGAGCGCAGCGCCGAGCGCCAGCGCCCCGATGTCCCCCATGAAGACCTGGGCCGGGTAGGTGTTGAACCACAGAAATCCCAGCCCCGCACCGACCATCGCGCCACAGAAGACGACAATCTCGCCCACGCCGCCGATATAGGGAAAGCCCAGATAGCCCGCGAAACGGACGTGGCCGGTCACATAGGCGAATATGCCCAGCGCGCCGGCCACCATGACCGTGGGCAGAATGGCGAGACCGTCGAGACCATCGGTCAGGTTGACCGCATTGCTGGAGCCGACGATGACCACATAGGTCAGCACCACGTACATCCACCCCAGATTGATGGCCACCGCCTTGAAAAACGGCACAATGAGCTCGGTTTCGGCCGGCACGCCGGCGCTCGCGAACAGAAAGACCGCGCACCCCATGGCAATCAAGGACTGCCACGCGAACTTGCCGGAGGCCGACAACCCCTTCGGATCGCCGCGCACCAGCTTGCGATAATCATCCACCCAGCCGACAGCGCCGAACAGCAACGTGACGGCCAGGACCACCCACACGAACCTGTTGTCGAGATTCGACCAGAAAAGCGTGCTGGTCGCGATGGCGACCAGGATCAACGCGCCGCCCATGGTCGGCGTGCCGGCCTTTTGGAAATGGCTCTCGGGACCGTCATCGCGCACGCACTGCCCGATCTGGAAGCGGCTGAGGCGGCGAATCATCAACGGCCCGACGAGGAGCGAGATGGCCAGCGCCGTCAGCACGCCGAGAATCGCTCGCAACGTGAGGTACTGGAACACGTTGAACCCGCTGTAGAACCGCGCCAGGTATTCGGTGAGCGGCAGCAGCATTCGATTCAGTCCTCCGCGCTCAGCGCCGACACCACGCGGCCCATGCCCGAGGAGAGTGACCCCTTGACCAGGACCGTGACCCCGGGGCAAAGATCGCTTTTCAGCGCATCGACCAATGCATCGCGCGTACCGAAGTGACTCGCACCGCGACCGAAGGCGTGCACCGCGTCACGGCAAAGACGACCTGTCGCGTAGAGCCGGTGTACGCCGTGCTCACGTGCCAGCGCACCCGCCTCGCAATGAAATCGCGGCGCATCGGGGCCGAGCTCGGCCATGTCCCCCAACACCAGCCAGCGCTCCCCTGCATAGGTCGCCAGCACCTCCAGCGCGATCCCCAGGGACTCGGGGTTTGCGTTGTAGGAATCGTCGACGATGCGCACGCCCCCCGCGGCCGCACGCTCATAGAGCCTGCCTGGAATCGGGCGCACGCGGGCGAGCCCGCCTTCAATCGCATGGCGCTCGGCGCCGAGCGCGATGGCCGCGCTCGCGCCCGCCAGCGCATTCATGACGTTGTGCCTGCCCGGCAAGTGTATGACGGTCTCCATGGGCCCCACGGGCGTCGCCAGACTGAGCCGCGTACCATCGCCCTCATCGCGCCACGTCGCCTGCACGTCCGCCGCACCCTGGATGCCGAAGCTCATGCAATCGCGAGTGCCGGCCAGGCGGCGCCACAACCCGGCGTGCGGATCATCGGCATTGATGACGGCCGTGCCGCACTCGCCGAGCGCCTCGATCAGTTCGCCCTTGGCCCGCGCCACGCCCTCGACGCTGCCGAAACCCTCCAGGTGCGCGGGCGCACACTGCGTGATCACGGCGACGCCGGGGCCGACCAGCGCCGCAAGAGCGGCGATCTCTCCGGGGTGATTGGCGCCAAGCTCTATGACCCCGAAATGGTGCCCGGCATCGAGCCGACTCAAGGTAAGCGGCACCCCGATGTGATTGTTGAGATTCCCCGCCGTCGCCAGCACCGGCCCGCCGTGCAGGGACAGAATGGCGGCCAGCATTTCCTTGACGGTGGTCTTGCCGTTGCTGCCCGTGATGGCGGTCATTGGAATCGTGAACCGTTCGCGCCACGCGCGCGCGAGCCGCGCCAGGCCGGCCAGCGTGTCGTCGACCACCACGGCGGGCAGCGCAGGGCCGGCGCCACGCTCGACCATGGCGGCGGCAGCACCCTTGCCGAGCGCCTGTGCCACGAATCGATGGCCATCGAAGCGAGGCCCGCTGAGCGCCACGAAAAGCTCTCCTGCGCCGATGGTTCTGGAATCGGTGCTGCAACCCGTGAACTCGACGTCGGGCCCGGCGCGCTCGGCGTGCAGGATTTCGGCCACCTGGGAGACGCGCATGCTGATCATTGCCGCGCTGCCTCCAGGACGCGCCGCACGACTGCGGCATCGCTGAAGGGACGCCGCACCCCGGCGATCTCCTGATAGGACTCATGCCCTTTTCCCGCCACCAGCACGGTGTGGCGCGGCAGGGCATGGCGCACCGCGTGGGTGATGGCGGCAGCGCGATCCCGGATCACGCGCACATCAGCCGTGGCGGTGATGCCGCCCAGTATCTCTTCGACGATGCGCGTGCCGTCTTCGCTGCGCGGGTTGTCATCGGTGACCACGATCCTGTCGGCAAGCGTGGCCGCCACCCTGCCCATCTGCGCGCGCTTGCCGCGATCGCGGTCACCGCCGCACCCGAACACGCACCAGATGGGGCCCGGTGCCTGCTCGCGCAAAGCCCGCAGGGCGTTGGCCAGCGCATCCGGCGTATGCGAGTAGTCGACGACCACCAGCGCCTGGCGCGAGGTGCCCCCGAAGGGCTGCATGCGACCGGCGACCGCGGGCACACCCTGCAGGGCAGCGGCGGCGCTGCCGAGCGACACGTCACAGGCGAGCAGGCCGGCGAGCGCAGCAAGCAGGTTGGCGCCGTTGAATCCCCCGAGCAGAGGCGCGCTGATGCGGGCCGACCCGGCGCGCGCCGTGACCGCGAGATCGAGGCGAGCGCGGTCACTTCGCAGTATGCGCCCGAGAACGGCCTCCCCGCCGGGGCTCGCTTCATCCGCCATGATGTAGCGCCACACCTCGACGGTGTCGGGCAACGTATCGGCAAGCACGCGGCCATAGTCGTCGCCGGTGTTGATCACCGCGCGCCGCAGCCCGGGCACTTCGAACAGCCGGCGCTTGGCCGCCGCGTACTCGCTCATCTGCGAGTGATAGTCCAGATGGTCGCGACTCAGGTTCGTGAATACCGCCGTGTCGAAACGCACGCCCGCCACGCGCTGCTGGGAAAGCGCGTGCGATGACACTTCCATCACCGCGAAAGTCGCGCCGGCCGCGCGGATCGCGGCAAGCCGCTCGTGCACGCAGATGCAATCCGGCGTCGTGAGCAGCCCGGCTTCGAGCGCACCGTAGAGGCCGTAGCCGAGGGTCCCGATCAGACCGCAGGGATCGCGCTCCCCGCTGCCGCGGCGCCGGCTCAAGGCGTGCGCGATGAAATGGCTGACCGATGTCTTTGCGTTGGTGCCGGTCACGCCAATCACCCTCAAGGCCCGCGAAGGGCGGCCATGGAACCGATGCGCCACCTCCCCCAGGCACGCCCGCACATCGGCCACCTCGATGCATGGCGTGGCGCCGTGCCCCTGCACACCCGGGGGACACACCACCGCGCACGCCCCACTGCGCGCCGCCTGCTCGATGTGCGCGCGGGCCGCCTGCGCCGACGTCGCACAGGCAAAGAAGAGATCGCTCTCGCGAACGCGGCGGCTGTCCGCCGAAATGCCGCGCACGGCCGGCGTATCCAGCGCGGTGTCCGGCACCAGGCCGTGCAGAAGCCCGTCGAGCGTCCACTGGCACGACATGTTGCTTGCCGGCATCATTGCACGCCCGCTCCGGCGCGCACCTGGGCGCCCGGCGCCGCCGGCCTCGGCGCCAGCGATGCCACCTGCCCCGCGATCATGCCGGGATCGTCCGGCGCGATGCCGAGCACCCGCATCGACCCCGCCATGATCTCGGCACACACCGGGGCTGCCACCAGTCCCCCGTAGTACTGCCCGCCTCGCGGCCCGCT
>CAZSDY010000122.1:0-11462 GCA_964605765.1 uncultured Ectothiorhodospiraceae bacterium
ATGCTCAGCCGCTGGGCCAGCATCAGCTCGAGCGCGCCGGCACGGCAAAGAATCGTCGCCGGTGCTGCCGGATCCACGCCGCAGGCGTCATGCCAGACGCGCTGGTAGACACCGTAGAGTCCGGCGCGGTTCGTGGCGCGGCTGATGGCGTAGGGCTGCGCGCCGGACAGGTGGGGCGATCGCGCGAGTTGTGTACCGCCGGCACGCGTGAGGCGTTCGGCGATCTCCGGATTGAAGTTCGTTTCGTCCCAGGGCGGCTTGGCGAAAATGGGGCCGGCATTCTGGTGACACGCCATGCACCGCGCCCGCCTGGCATAGCGCACACGTGGCTTGCCGCCGGGGCCGTAGTCGCTGACGGTCTGGAACTCGAACCGCCCGGCGGCTTCGTTGTAGCTGATGACCTGGATGTTGCGCGAGCGCTTCTGGTACCCGATGAACAGACGGTCCTTCAGCAGGACGGTGCCGCGCGCCGGACGCGTCCGAGGCTCGCTATCCACGGCAACGACCACGCGCGGCGAGCGAAAATTGCGCGCCCGCGCCGAAGAACGATCGATACAGCGGCTGAAGGGAATCAGCGCCGACCTGAGGACGGGACTGCCCTCGCGCTCCGCGCTACCCAAATCACGGGCCACGCGATTGAGAAGGCGGGTGAAGGGGTAGGGGACGTCATAGATCTTGCGCTTTCCGCGCATCGTCGTGAACAGGGCGTCGAATGCAGAACGGCCGGTCGTCGGCAGGTCGGGCGCGGCGGAAAGGGGGGACCCAGACTTGCCCGCAGCGCCGAGCACGGTCACGGTGTCGACCGGGTCACTTGCTCGCTCGCGCACTTCCCAGGCCAACGCGGCGGGTGCCAGGCAGGTGTAGGCTGCCAGTGTGATGCCTGGTATCGCGCCGAGCTTCGAAGGTCGATGTGTCACGTTGCACGGACGCCGCAGCGAGTGATGGACGTGCGGACAAAGTCCCCAGCCTCGCGGCACTGTATCAGGGCTCTTCCGGCATTGGTATGCCGTTGCGCGTGTGTCTGCATCGTACGACGGGGCATCGCGCGCCGCGCCGCATGCTATCGGGGTTCGGCCGGGATTGGTATTCTGCCAGGTCAATGTTGCGCGATTCAGCCGAGGGGGGGCGAAGGCGATGGGACCGACAGTGGAATCGGAGATGGTGGGCGACGCCTGGCCCAGCGTGAGCCCTGGTACGGACCCCGTGCTGTACGGCCACGTGGACCTCGATCCGGTCGGGTCCTTCGAGGTGAGGAGCCTGCAGACGTTCACGCTGGTCTATACGGTCGGCCGCTACGGCATAGACGACACTGGCGGCATCCGCGTGGTGTTCCGCTACTTCGGGGACTTCGGTGGGCTGCAGACCACGGACCCGCGTGGCTACAACTACGTGACGGCCTCGACCAGCACAGGCGCTGGCATCGGTCTGGCCTACTCGGGCAGCGGCCATCAACGCCCATGGTTCAAGGGGCTGACGGCCACCCTGCACGGGGGGTACCTGCGCGAGGGCGACACCATCACCATCGTGTTCGGCGACACCGGCGCGGGCTCGCCCGGCATGCAGATGCAGACCTTCGTGGAGTCGGGGTTCGAGTTCAAGGTGCTTGCCGACGTATGCGCGGTCGGCCACTATGTGCCGCTGCCGCAACCGCCGGCCGTGGCAATCGTCCCCGGTCCGGTGTCGGTGTGGCGTGCGGTGCTGCCCACGCTGCGCCGTCCGGGGGAGCGATTCCAGCTCGGGTTGAAGGCGGAGGACTGCTGGGGCAATCCCACCGATCGCGCCTGCGCCCGCTTCACCCTGGAACCGAGCCTGGCCGTGACGAACCTTCCTCACAGCGTCGATTACACGGCCGGTATGCGCGCCATGACGCTGGAGAACCTGCGAGTCGACCAGCCCGGTCGGCTCCGCATCCGCGTACTGGAAGGCGGCGCGTGTGTAGCCGAGGCCGGGCCGCTGCTGATTTGCACCGGGGAGGTTTCCGGCTACTGGGGCGACCTGCACGGCCAGAGCGGCGAGACCATAGGACTCACCACGGCCCGCCAGTACTTCGATTTCGCGCGTAACAAGGCCTTTCTCGACGTCACCAGCCACCAGGCGAACGACTTCCAGGTGAACAACGCGTTCTGGACTCACCTGAACGATCTCACGCGGGCGTATCATCAGGATCACCGCTTCGTGACCTTCCCCGGCTACGAGTGGTCCGGCAACACCGCGGTCGGCGGCGATCGCAACGTGTTCTTCAGGACCGAGGGCAGGCAGATCCGACGATCCTCGCACGCCCTGCTGCCCGAGCGCAGTGACATCGACACCGACGCACCCGACGCCAACGCCCTGTTTGAGGCATTGCAGGGCGAGGACTGCGTGGTCTACGCGCACGTGGGCGGGCGCTATGCGGACATCGGTTACGCGCACGACGCGCGACTCGAGACTGCCATGGAGGTCCATTCCGCATGGGGCACCTTCGAGTGGTTGTTGACCGACGGCTTCCCGCTCGGGCACCGCTGCGGCGTGGTGTGCAACAGCGACGGGCACAAGGGACGCCCCGGCGCCAGCTATCCGGGTGCCGCGACCTTCGGTGCCTACGGCGGACTCACCTGTTTCCTGACCCACGAGCTCACGAGGGATGCGATATTCGATTGCCTGCGCAGACGCCATCATTACGGCACCACGGGCTGCCGCATGCATCTGACCGTGCGCGCGCGCTTCGGCGCTGGCGCGCGGCGCTTCGAGCAGGATCCGGCGGTGTTCACCGGTGCCGCCAGCGCGCCCGTGCGCGAGGCCGTCATGGGCGACATCGTCGAGTGCCGGCAACCCGAGATCGCGCTTGACGTCGAGGTCGCGGCGCACGCGCCGGTCGAGCGCATCGAGATCCGCAACGCGACGCGTGTGCTGGAGGTCGTGAGACCCTATGGCGCGCAGGAACTGGGCAGCCGTATCCGCGTGGTCTGGAGCGGGGCGGAGTACCGTGGCCGCGGCCGGCAGACGAACTGGCGTGGGCGCGCAAGATTTTCAGGCTGCAACATCAGGCACATGGCGAAGATCAACGCGTGGAATCACGAGCGCCTGGTGGCGCGCCGCGCGAGTGACACGGTGGAATGGGATGCCATGACGACCGGCAACTTCGGGGGCTTCGATGTCTGGTTGGATGAAGTTCCCGGCGCGACGATTGACCTGCGCACGAACCACGGGTCATTGAACCAACCCCTGTCCGAGGTCGGTCTGGACGATGTGGTCATGGAGGCCGGCGGCCTCGCGCGGTGTATCCGGGTGTTCCGCCTGCCGGAGGACAATCCGCACCGTGAGGTCGTCTTGACGCGTTCAGTAGCCCTCATGCCCGAGGGAGACAACCCGATCTGGGTGTGCGTCACCACCGAGGACGGCTTCCAGGCCTGGAGCAGTCCGCTGTTCGTGTTCCGCGCGGCACCCTAACAGGCCAGCGAGGGTCAGTCTGCGCGAGAGTCTAGGCCGGATGTCAGCAGGAACCCGAATCTTCCCCTTTACGGTGACTGCGTTGCGAGGCGCGTCACCGGGTGCTCGCGTATGGGCCAGTGCACCAGCGCGGCGGCGAGTCCGAGCGCCACGCCTATCCACCATATGGCATCGTAGCTGCCGGTACGATCGTAGAGCCATCCACCGAGCCATACACCGGTGAAGCTGCCAAGCTGGTGGCCGAGAAAGACGATCCCATAGAGCAGCGCCATGTAGCGCGTGCCGAACATGACGGCGACGAGCCCTGATGTCGGCGGCACCGTGGCGAGCCACAGAAATCCCATGACGGCGCTGAAGGTGAACACCGATACCAGGGTGAACGGGACGAGCATGAACACGCTGATCGCGACAGCCCTGCCGAGGTAGATGATCACCAGCACACGGCGCTTGGTCTTCCCGCCTGACAGTAATCCAGACAGGTAGGCGCCGATGACGTTGCACAGGCCGATGATCGAAATGCTCCACGCGCCGACGCTTGCCTCGAAACCGGCGTCGGAGAGGAACGCCGGCATGTGTGCGGTAATGAACGCGACGTGGAATCCACACACGAAGAATCCCGTGACCAGCAGCACATAGGATTGGTGCCCGAAGGCTTCGCGCAGCGCTTCGCCCATCGTCTGTGCGTCGGCGTTGTGGCGTGCCTCTGTCGCCCCCGAGTAGGGCGCGAGCGGCATGGCGAGCAACGCCATCAGCAGCGCGGAGACCGACAGCAGCCGTAGCGTCAGAATCCAGCCGCAGGCGTCGATGAGACCCTGCATGAGCGGTACCATCGCGAACTGCCCTAACGAGCCTACCGCGGTGCCGAGCCCCAGCGCCCACTGGCGTCGATCCTCTCCGACCGCTCTCGCCATTGCCGGCAGCACGATGCCGAAGGCGGTTCCCGCGATACCCGCTCCGACCAGGACGCCGGCCGAGGTATGCAGCAGCCACGGGCTGTCCACGTCCGCCATCAGCCACATGCCCAGCGCGTAGAGTAAGCTGCCGCCGACCACGACCCTGACATTGCCGTAGCGGTCGGCAAGGGCCCCGGCGAACACCGCCACGATGCCCCACAGCAGGTTCTGGATGGCCAGCGCCATGGATATCACTTCGCGGCCCCAGCCGTTGGCCTCGGTGATGGGCTTGACGAACAGCCCGAAGCCCGAGCGGTAGCCGAACGAAAGCAGCAGCAGCGTGCACGCGGTCGTGATCAAGAAAGTGCTGGATTTGTTGGCTCGCGACATGACGCATTCTCCCGTCTACCGGTCCTCCCGGCTCCATCACGGTTTCGCTACGGGTGCCCACCCAAGCCACCCCGGTCTATCGAGCGCCGCCCGCAGGAGCGGACTTCAGTCCGCGAACCCGCGAACACGGCGGGCAGGGCATTTGAAGCCCTGCAAGGTTCGCGGGATGAATCCCGCTCCTACAGCGGCCTAATCTAGCTGCCCTCGCGGTAGGCGCGCTTGACCTCCTCGGCGATGATGCGGATACCTCTGTGCACCGTGTCGCTGCCCTGGGAATAGTTGACGCGGATGCATTCGTGCTTGTGGCGCCACTCGCCCGGCAGGCCGGGGAAGAAGTGCTGTCCGGCAATCACCAGCACGTTGCGCTGCTTCAAGCGCTGGTAGAGATCCTCGCAGGTGATAGGCAGGTCCCTGAACCACAACCACAGGAATATGGCGCCTTCGGGCTTGTGGACGTGATAGTCGTAGCCCGCGAGCTCGCTGTGCAGTAGAGCGACGGCCTGTGTCGCCTTGTCCTGGTAGAAAGGGCGGATCAAGTCGCGGCTCATTGACAGTATGTCGCCGGAGCGCACCAGTTCGAGGGTGAGAGCGGGGCCGAAGCTGCCGGTCGCAAGGTTGAGTATGGCGTTGATGCCGGCAAGCGCGCGGATGACCGCCTCGCGGGCAATCACGATGCCGGTGCGCAGGCCCGGCAGCCCGAGCTTGGACAGGCTCATGGTGACGATGATGTTCGGTGTCCACACGGGCTTGGCGTCGGTGAAGATGATATTGGGAAACGGTGTCCCGTAGGCATTGTCGATGATGAGTGGTATGTCGCGTGCCGCGGCCATGCCCACCAGCCGCTCGATTTCCGCGTCGCCCAGCACATTGCCCGTGGGGTTCGTGGGCCTGGACACGCAAATTGCGCCTATATCGTTACCCATCGACAGCGCGTCGAAGTCGACGTGGTACTTGAACGTCCGCGCATCGATGTGCTCGATGGTGGGCTTCGTGGAGACGAAGAACGCCGCGTCCAGGCCTATATCCGCGTAGCCGATATACTCCGGCGCCAGCGGCAGCAGAATCTTACGCGCTTCGCCCCCGGCCGAGGGCCCGCCGAACAGGTTGAACAGCATGAAGAAGGCCGACTGGCTGCCGTTGGTCAGTGCGATGTTGCGTGCGCCGACGTCCCATCCGAATGCATTGGCGAGCAGTGCCGCGAGAGCCTCGCGGAACGCCTTGCTGCCATCCGGCGGGTCGTAGTTTCCCACCATGCGCTCGAACTGCCCGGGGTTCGACATGACGGCCTGCATGCGTTCGCGAAACAGGGCCTCGACGGCGGGTATATGTCCCGGGTTGCCGCCGCCGAGCATCAGCCGGTCGGCGTCCCCGGCCATGGCCTCGCCGAGGTCGTCCATCAAGCTGAGGATGCCCGTACGGGCCGTGAATCGGGTGCCGAATTTCGACAGTTTCATGGATTGTGACGACCAACCCCTCGCTACTACTCCAGCCAGCGATTGATTTCGGCCAGGTCCTTCTCGCTGAGCGTGCCGGCAGCCTGCTTGAGACGTAAGATATCGAGAATGTAGTCGTAGCGTGACCGCGCATAGTTGCGCTGCGCCCCGAAAAGCGCACTTTGTGCTTGTAGCACATCGACGGAGGTGCGCGTGCCGACCTGGAACCCGGCCTCGATAGCCTCCAGCGCGGAATTGTTGGAGACCACCGCCTGGGCCAGCGCCTTGACCTGTGAGATGCCCGAGATGACACCGCGGTACGCATCTCGCGCCTGGCGCTGCGTGACGCGCCGCTCGCGCTCCAGATCGTCGAGTGCCTGGCGGTGGCGATGGCGTGCCTCGCGGGTCTGAGAGAGGACCAGACCGCCCGAGAAAATCGGTACGTTGACTGCCAGCGCCACGCTGTCGCTCACGATATTGCTCCGTCCGAAGCCCCCGCCGCTCTTCGAGACGTTACGCTGCGCGATCACGTCCACGGTGGGCAGGTGCCGTGCCTCCCTGACCTTGATCTCGGTGAGCGCGCTGTCAGCGGCATAGCCAGTGGCGAGCAGCTTCCAGTTCTGCACGAGCGCGGTCCTGGTCCACGCGTCGATGTCTTGCGGGTCGGGCGCGATCAGGGGCAGGCGGTCACCGAGCAGCGCCAACGCGGGAAGGTAGCGGCCCGTCACCTCGCGCATGGCCTCGCGTGCGTTGTCGAGCAGGTTCTGCGCGTCGATCACCTGGGCCTCGGCGAGGTCATGACCCGCTTTTGCCTCTTCCACGTCGGTGATCGCGATCAACCCGACATCGAAGCGCTGCCGGCTCTGCCTGAGCTGCTGTTCATTGGCGTCCCGGGTCGACTGTGCGAACTTCAGATCGTCGAGCGCGGACAGGACACCGAAGAAGCGCTCGGCCACACGCAAGACGAGATCCTGCAGGGCTGCCGCATAGTCCGCGTTGGCCTGCTTGACGCGCGTGTCGGCCTGTGACAACTGGATCAGCAGTTCCTTGCGGAACACGGGCTGCGTGAGGCTCACCGTTAACGATGTGCTGTTGAAGTTGGTAACGCCGAGCCGACCGCCGGCGCCCGACAGGGTACGGACATTCTGCGAGTTCGCGCGGGTCTCGGCATTGAAGCTCGCGTTCGGCAACAATGCGGCGAGGGCTTGCGGGCGCAACTCGCGGGTGGCGCGATTGGCCGCGCCCGCGCTCAGGTATTGCGGATCGTTGCCGAGCGCCTCGCGGTAGACGTCGAGAAGGTCTTCACCGCGGGACGCCTGCATGCCGGCGATCAGTGTGACCGCGACACCCATGCGCAGCACCGCGCAGCATCTCCGCCACACGCGCCCCGGGCATGCGAGCCCGGATCCGTGAAGGCTATTGCGCGGCATCGCTATCTTTCGCCTTGCCTAACCAATTCTGATCCAAAACAGTCTTATATATCAATATATTGAAAAAGTATATAAAAGTATCAGTTTAAGTGCTGTCCGCGGCTCTGGCGCGAATCCTCTGCGGGGCTTACGGTGCAGGCAAGGCCGCCCGTGTCCGGGCGTCGGCACGGTGACGATGGTGCCCGCCGCCGGGACGGGAATGTCGCGCGGGTCGAGTCGCCGCACCGCGGGCTTGCGGCGACCGCAGCGCTTCAGAATACGAACCGATCGGGCCGGCCGGCATTCCTGAGCGCGGGCAGGCTGGTCTCGAACAGACTTTCCGTTGTCCACTCGCCCTCGGCGACGCGTGTGACGAGCAGCGCCTCCATGGGCGCATCCACACCCACGATCACGAACAGGCGGCCGCCGACCTTGAGTTGCTCCTGGAAACGCGTGTCCAGCACCGGCAACGAGCCCGTCACCGCAATCACGTCGTAAGGGGCGCTTTTTATCCAGGCACCCGCTCCATCACCCACCTCCAGCGTGACATTGTCAATCTCGTGCTGAGCGAGGCACACGCGTGCTCTCTCGCTGAGGGGCTTCGAGATCTCGATGCTCGATATCACGCGGCAGGAGCGCGCAAGCAGTGCCGTCACGTAGCCGCTGCCGGTACCGATCTCCAGCGCATTGTCCCCCGGGCTGATGGCGAGCGCCTGCAGCATGCGAGCTTCCACCTGTGGCGTCATCATCACCTCACCCTCGCCCAGCGGGATACAGGTGTCGCTGAAGGCGAGTGCCGCGTACGGTTCCGGCACGAACGCTTCACGCGGCGTGCGGTAGACCAGGTCCAGCACGTGCTGGTCCAGAACGTTCCAGGGACGGATTTGTTGCTCGACCATGTTGTATCGGGCTTGCTCTATATCCATGTGCTTAGATTCCCGTGGGTTACCGTGACCGCATGCCCGCCGGTGACATCGACGCCGTGCGCGCACCACGCATGCCGCTGGCTGGAGCGGCCGCCTGCCGATTATACGCAAGCGCGCTCAATCTATCTCGACCGCGTAGCGCCCCGGGGGGAGCGCCTCCTCGATGAGGCCCGCGCGTTGCAGGAATCGCGCGAAGCGTGCATAGCGCCGTGCGTCGAACGCCCGTGGCCGCAGGGCAAAGCGGGCGAGGGTGTCGCGCCAGGCGCGCCGGTTGAGCTCGTCGTCGAGTTCCGGTCTGCCGCGCACGAACAGTGCCCAGCTCTCCCGCGGATGGTTCACCAGGTATTGCACGGCATTCTCCACGGCGTTCAGGAATCGACCCAGGCGCGGATCGTCCAGGCGCTCGGCGTTCGCCACCAGGATCAACTCGTCATAGGGGGGCACGCCTTCTTCCTCCACGAAGAACGCCCGCCCCGCAACGCCCTCGATGGCCATCTGGTTCAGCTCGAAGTTCCTGAACGCGCCGATTACGGCGTCGACCTGGCCGGAGATGAGTGCCGGCGAGAGGGAAAAGTTTACGTTGACGAGTTCGACGTCCTCGAGTCCCAGGCCGTGCTTTCGCAGCATGGCACCGAGCAGCGCATCCTCGAAACCGCCTACCGAGAACCCGATCTTGCGACCGGCGAGGTCCGCGATCGATTGCACGGGCCCGTCGCGCAGCACCAGCAGCGAGTTGAGCGGTGTCGCCACCAGGGTCCCTATGCGCTTCAGCGGCAGACCCCGGGCGACGTGCAGTTGGAGCTGCGGCTGATAGGAAACGGCAATATCGGCTTTCCCTGCAGCCACCAGCTTGGGCGGGTCATTGGGATCGGCCGGGGCGATCAAGTCCACCTCGAGCCCTTGCGCGGCGAACAGGCCGCCTTGCTCGGCAATCACGAGCGGCGCGTGATCGGGATTGACGAACCAGTCGAGAACAACGATCAAAGGTTCGCCGGCTGTGGCGGAGGCGGCGACGAGCAGGGTGTAGAGCAAGACACAGCTGGTCGACAGTAGCTTTTTCATCACGATCACTCCCTCGTTTCTACTCGTCACTGAAACTGTCGGACTGCCATGGCAGCGCACGGCGCAAAGCGGTATCCACCGCGAGCCACAGCGCGACCGAGAACGCGGCAAGCGTCAACAAAGCCGCGAACATCACGTCGGTCTGCATGCGCGCGTTGGCATGCAGCATGAGATAGCCGAGTCCCGCGCTGGAGCCCACCCATTCGCCCACGACCGCGCCGATCGGGGCGACCGCGCAGGCGACGCGTATTCCTGAGGCGAGCGCCGGCAGCGCGGCGGGAACGCGTACGTGCCTCAAACTCGCAAGGGCGGCGCGGCGCGGGGTGAGCCGCCCGCGGGTCATGGTACGTGCCAGATCGAGCCAGCCGGGCCGGGTGCGCCGCAGTCCATCAAGGAACGCCGCGGTCACGGGAAAGAAGATGATCAACATGGCCATCGCCACCTTGGACGCCATGCCGTAGCCCAGCCACAGCACCAGCAGGGGGGCGAGCGCGAAGACCGGCACGGCCTGGCTGGCGACCAAGACCGGCAGAAGCCAGCGCCGGGCGGGACGAAAGTAGGTGATGCTGAGGGCACCCAGGCTGCCAGCGATGATGCCGCCGAGCAGGCCGAGCAGGATCTCACTGACGGTGATCAGGAAATGTGACCCGATGAGCGCCGCGTGATCGACCCAGGCGCTCGCCACACGTGCCGGAGAAGGCAGCAGAAAGGATGGCGCACCCGACAACCACACGAGCGCTTGCCATAGGGCCAGCAACCCCAGCGCCGTCAAGGCGAGGCGCCATCCGGCTCGACCCAGGTGCCGCATCGCCGCGCCTGCGTTCCGACTAGCCGGCATTTCCCACCGGGATTGCGGAATCAGGTGTGCACGAACCGAAACAGCGTACTGTCTGACTCGGTCGATCGCCAATGTCTTTTGGCTGCAAGAGTTCAAGTACCATTCTTGGTGCCCTGCTGAGAAAAGCGGGCCAGACCCAGGCGCAGCATCAGTTCGCGAGTGAACGGCTCGAGTGCTTTCTCCATGAGATCGCGAGGTGGCGACCCGGGTGGACTCAGGGCCTCGTCCATCGAAGCGGGACGCCCGTGCATCACATGGATGTGGTCGCCGAGTCGCAGCGCCTCGCCAGGGTCATGCGTAACGAGCATGACCGTGCGCCCCCGTAGCAGCTCGGCAGCCAGCGCCTGCAGATGAAAGCGGGTGAGCGCATCGAGCGCCGAGAACGGCTCGTCCATGAGCACCACGGGCCGCTCTTCCATCAGTGTGCGGGCGAGCGCCACGCGCTGGCGCATGCCGCCCGACAGGCGCTCGGGCCGCGTGCGCTCGTGTTCACCGAGTCCCACCTGCGCCAGCAACTGCCTGGCGCGACCCCGGTCGGGGGTCTCGCCGCGAAGGCGTGCACCGAGCGTCACGTTGTCGAGCGTGCAAAGCCAGGGCAGCAGCAGGTCGTCCTGGGCCATGTAGGCGACGCGTCCGCCGAGCGGCCGCGCATCGCTGCACTCGATGCCGATCCCTGGGCCGCTCAGCAGCCCTGCCAGCAGGCGCAGCAGCGTGCTCTTGCCCACTCCGCTCGGTCCCAGCAGGCAGGTGGTCAGGCCCGCCTGCAAGGTGACGCCGAGCCCCGCGAACAAACACTCGCCGCCGAGCGAGAACCGATTCGCGCGGATCTCTACGCCAACTGCACCGGCAAGGGCGCTCGACGGACAAGGGGAAATGGTGGCTGAACGGCTGATCATCGAGCTGGTCCTTCCCTACGCCGGCATTGTCCGGATCAGGTATGGCGCGCCAGGGAGGTCCAAATCGCTGCACGCCTAGGGGTCGTCCCGTGCTGGGACCTCTCAGCCAAGCCCATCGGCTCCCCCGGATTCGTCTGGACTATAGCGCGCGGGGCAGTTGCCGTCACGCACCGCGTGGCGCGGGAA
>CAZSDY010000123.1:0-8509 GCA_964605765.1 uncultured Ectothiorhodospiraceae bacterium
GTTGCGAGCATTGGGTCTTTTGAGGGACGCGCTCAGGCGTGCGGAGCGAGAGCGCGAAGCACGGGCGTCCAGGGGGGGGGCGGGACGGGCTGAGGCGCCCGCCGAGTTGTCTCTGGATCCGATGGACGAGCCGGAGACGAAGGACGCGGATGCCGGCGACGAGCCCTGGGCAATGCGGGACGAGGCAGGTGAGGTCGGCCACGGCTTCGAGCTCGAGGTCGATGACGCCGCGGAGATGGCGCTGGAGCCCCCTGAGACGCCCGAGCCCGGGGAGCCCGAACCGCAGTCGCGGTCGCCCGAAGGACTGGACGACATCCCGTTCATCACCCCCACCGATGAGCCCCTGCCCCTGGAGGACACCTCGTCCACGTTGCCCTCCATGAAAGCGGTCAAGGCGTCGGTGGACCGGTACTTCGACGGATCCCATTCCGCATCCTTGTCGATGTCCATGCCGATCGAGACCGACGAGGCCACGACGGTCGTGCAGCAGCGCGAGGCGGCCGAAGCGCAGGCCGCGGCGAAGACCGTTTTCGACGCCAAGCTGCCGCGCCGGCGCAGTGGCGCCGCGACGTGGGCGGTGATTTCCGTATTGATGCTCGTGGTGCTCGCCGGTGGGGGATACGCCTGGAGCGTCTATACCGGTCAGGACCCGCAGGAATGGGCCCAGGAAACGATCGCGCTGCTGACGGGCGAATCCTCCTCGATTCGCCCGCGGTCCGCCCCGGGCACGGTGGGTGCATCATCGCAGGCGGTGGCTGCATCGGACAGCGCGGCCGCGCCGAGCACCGTGGGGGGCGTTGCGGCACCACAGCAGCAGGGCACGGCGCCCGGTTCCATCGAGCCGACGCCTGGCGATGTGCTGCAGGATGAGCCGCCGGTGAGCGGTGACTTGACGCCGCCCGAGCCCGAGGTGGTCGAGGTGCCGCCCGAGGAGGTGTTGCCGCCACCGGAGCCGAAGCTGAGTCCCGAGGAGCTGCTGGCCTCCGCGGACCAGCAGATAGCGGCCGTGCTGGGCGAGCAGCGACTCATCGCGCCAGGTGCCATACGCAAGCAGGGCATCAGCATCTCCAGGCGCAAGGTCTCGAGCAAGGTGAATCCGCTGCTCATGGACGCTTACCGGGCCTTCATGCGCGGTCAGCTCGACAGCGCCGAGAAGGCGTACCGGGCAGTGCTCGTCAAGGACGGCACGAACCGCGACGCGCTGCTGGGGCTGGGGGCCATTGCAATCAGACAGGCGCGGCCGGCGGCGGCGGTCGAGGTGTACACGCAGTTGCTGCGGCGCAATCCGCGCGACAGTGTGGCACAGGCTTCGCTCATCGCGCTCGAGAGCAGCGAGGATCCGGCGGACAGCGAGTCGCGCATCAAGATCATGCTCGAGCGTGAGCCGAGTGCGGACTTTCTGCACTTCAGCCTGGGTAATCTCTATGCCAGGCAGTCGCGCTGGGCCAATGCGCAGAGCGCCTATTTCAAGGCCTACAGCCTCGACACCGCCAACGCCGACTACGCGTACAACCTGGCGGTGGGCCTTGACCACGTGGGCCAGCCGCAGGCCGCGCTCGAGTTCTATCGCGCGGCGCTCGATCTGGCCCGGCAGAACCCCAGGGCTTTCGAGCTCGCCGCTGTCGAGCGGCGCATAGAGTCCATCACCGGTGCGACGAGCGCGCCATGAACATGGCGGCCCCGGTGGCTGGCACGACGCGTATCGGCGAGTTGCTGGTGGGCAAGGGTGTCATCAGCGAGGACCAGGTGCGCATCGCGCTCACCGAGCAGAAGAGCGCGCGCCGGCCGGAACACCTGGGAAAGATCCTCGTGCGCCTGGGATTTGCCACCGAGGCGGTGATCCGTGACGTGCTCGGCGGGGCGCTTGGCTACGACAGCGTCGACCTGGGCAGGGTCGTGGTCGACCATGATGTGGTGAAGCTCATACCGAAGGAGATCTCGCGGCGCTACCATCTGCTTGCGGTGACGCTCGACAAGAGCCGCAACACGCTGACGCTGGCCATGGCCGATCCCTTCAATGTCATCGCCATGGACCACGTGCGTGCGCTGTTCGACAGCGACATCGAGATCAAGGCGCTGCTCGCCGGCGAAGCCGATCTGAACAAGGCCATAGACCAGTTTTACGGCTACGAGCTGTCAGTGGACGGCATCCTGCAGGAGATCGAGACCGGCGAGGTCGACTACCGCAGCCTGGAGGCCGAGACCGAGGAATACAGTCAGCCGGTGGTGCGTCTGGTCAACGCCCTGCTGTCCGACGCGGTCAAGCGCGACGCCTCGGACGTGCACTTCGAGCCGGAGCACGAGTTTCTGCGCATCCGCTACCGCATCGACGGCGTGTTGCGCCAGATCCGCAGCCTGCACAGGAACTACTGGTCGGCCATCGCGGTGCGCGTGAAGGTCATGGCCGGCATGAACATCGCGGAGATGCGCGCGCCCCAGGACGGGCGCATCTCGCTGTCGGTATCGGGCCATCCGGTCGATTTTCGTGTTTCTTCCCTGCCCACCACCTACGGTGAGAACATCGTGCTGCGCGTGCTGGATCGACAGAAGGGCATCGTGCCGCTGGAGATGCTCGGCCTGCACGAGGATGCGCTCGCCACGCTGCGGTTGATGATGGCGCGGCCCGACGGGATAATCCTCGTGACGGGTCCCACGGGCAGCGGCAAGACCACCACGCTGTACTCGATGCTCAACCACCTGAGCAGCGAGTCGGTCAACATCATGACGCTCGAGGACCCCGTGGAATATCCCATGGAAATGATCCGCCAGAGCTCGGTCAACGAGTCGGTGCGGCTCGACTTTGCCAACGGCATACGCAGCCTGATGCGCCAGGATCCCGATATCATTCTGGTCGGCGAGATCCGCGATGCGGACACGGCGGAGATGGCGTTCCGGGCGGCAATGACGGGCCACCAGGTCTTCACCACCCTGCACACCAACTCGGCCATCGGCGCCATCCCACGCCTGCTCGATACCGGGATCCTGCCCGACATCATGGCGGGGAACGTGATCGGCGTGGTCGGCCAGCGTCTCGTGAGAAAGCTCTGCGTGCAGTGCAAGAAGCCCTACGAGCCGTCGAAGGTGGAGCGCCAGCTTCTCGGTATCGGCATCGGCTCCGAGGCACCGCCCGTGTATCAGGCGGTGGGCTGCACGAGCTGCGACCACCAGGGTTACAGCGGACGGCTCTCCATTCTGGAGCTTCTCAAGTTCAGCGCCGAGATTGACGAGCTGGTCGCGAGGCGCGCCACCGTGCGTGAGATCACCAGGGCCGCAGCCGCCGGCGGCTTCAGGACACTCGCCGATGACGGGCTGCGGCGCATCCTGGAAGGCGTGACCAGTCTCGACGAGATCTCGCGTGTCGTGAACCTGACGGATCGACTCAGCCAGTAACATGCCCTTGATGCAGTACAAGGCGATCGACGAGCGCGGCAAGACCACGAAAGGTCAGATCGAGGCGGCGAACATCGCCGATCTGGAATCGCGGCTCGGGCGCATGGGCCTCGATCTCATCAACTACCGCGAGGCCGAGGTGCGCGGCGCGCGCCCGGCGCGCGGGCGCGTGGATCGTCGTGACCTCATCGGCTTCTGCTTCGATCTGGAGCAGTTGATCAACGCCGGTGTGCCGCTGCTCGATGGGCTTGCGGATCTGAGGGACTCGGTGGAAAGCCGCCGTCTGCGAGAGGTCGTGGCGGGCATGGTCGAGACCATCGAGGGCGGCAAGACGCTGTCGGGCGCGATGGAGGAATTCCCGCAGGTCTTCGACAATGTGTTCGTCAACCTGGTGCGCGCGGGCGAGTTCAGCGGCCGGGTGGGCGAGGTGCTGCACAACATCACGGAAAACCTCAAGTGGCAGGACGAGCAGGCGGCCCACGTGAAGCGCTTGATGATGTATCCCACCACGGTCGGGTTCGTGGTGATGCTGGTCGTCATCTTTCTCATGACCTATTTGGTGCCGCAGCTCGTCTCCTTCATCAAGACCATGGGCCAGGAGCTGCCGATGCACACCAAGGTCCTGATTGCCGTCTCGGGGGTGTTCAGGGACTGGTGGTACCTCATCATTACCTCACCCGTGATCGCGTTCGTGGCGCTCAAGGTCTTGATCAATTCGAGCCCCGCGGTCGCGTACGCCATTGATGATTTCAAGCTGCGGATCTGGGTGCTGGGGCCCATACTCAAGAAGATCATCCTGGCGCGCTTCGCGAATTACTTCGCGCTCATGTATGCCTCCGGCATCACGGTGCTCGAGTGTATTCGCATCACCGAGGGGCTCGTGGGCAACAAGGCCGTGGAGGAGGCGACGCGGCGCGCCGGCCGGCAAATCGCCGATGGTGCGAGCATCAGCGCGGGATTCGAGTACACGGGCTTGTTCCCCCCGCTGGTGCTGAGAATGCTGCGTGTCGGCGAGAATACGGGGGGGCTCGATACGGCACTGCTCAATATCAGCTACTTTTACGATCGTGACGTCAAGGAATCCATGGAGCGCCTGGAAACGATGATTGGCCCCAGCATGACGCTCGTGCTGGGCGGCATCCTGTTCTGGGTGATCATCTCCGTGCTGGGCCCGGTCTACGACATGATAACGAAGATCAATTTCTGATATGGCGGCAAAGCGGGTTTTCTTTCTGAGCAGTGGCCGGCTGGTGGCGTACCAATGGCAGTCGGGCCGCATCGCTGCGGAGGCCCCCGAGTTCCCGGCCAGCGAGGAGGGGCTCACGCAGTTTTCCGCCTACCTGCATGCGGCGCCGGCCGATCCGGTGTACCTGCTGGTCGACGTCGTGGAAGAGGAGTTCCGCGAGGAGAACGTGCCGCACGCCCGTCTTGCAGCGGACCGCAACGCCAGTCTGCGCATCAAGAAGTCGCGCCTGTTCAGGGACTCCACCTACAGCCATGCGATTGTTCAGGGCCGCGCGGCCGAGGGCCGGCGCGACGACCACGTCCTGTTCACCGCGCTCATCAGGCCCGATCTGCTGGCTCCGTGGCTGGGCCAGATGGCGCGTTTCAAGGTGCCCCTGTCGGGCATCTACTCGTTGCCGTTGCTGAGTGCCCTGCTCATCGACAAGCTCAAGATCGCCGATGAGAACGCCTTGCTGGTGACACTGCACAGCGCCGGGGGGCTGCGCCAGTCGTTTTTCCAGGGCCAGCACCTCAAAGTGAGCAGATTGGCGGTCTCGCCCGATATCGGCGAGGCGCGTTACTGCGCCTACGTGCTCGGCGAGATCGAGAAGATCCGTCGTTACCTGGGCAGTCTGCGTGTCCTGCCGCGCGACGTGCCCCTGGACGTGCACATCATCACCGAGGGGGCCGTTCTCGAGGAATTGCGCCGCCAGGCAACGGATTCGGTCACCACGCGGCATCATTATCACCAGACCTCGGAAGCTGCGCGCAGGCTCGGTCTCAAGGGTGCGGCGCAGACGCAAAACGCCGACCGCATCTTTGCGCACCTGCTGGCCAAGGCTTCGCCGCCCAACCATTACGCGCCGCAACGCGAAACACGCTACTTCTCCCTGCAGCGTGCGCGAACGGGCATGCTGGCGGCGGGCTTCGCGCTGCTCGCCTTGGGGGTAGGCGTCGGTGGCTACGAGGCCATCGAGCTCATCAATACGAAGCAGGAGACCAAGATCGTCACCGATCAGCGCATTTTCTATACGTCCCAGCTCAGCAAGGCGCGTGACGAGCTGCCGCCGGCCCCGGCGCTCGCACGAGACATCGAGACGGCGGTCCAGGTCGCCGACAAGCTGCGGGCGTACAAGGCCGCTCCGATCAAGATGATGCGCGCGCTGAGCGAGGGCCTCGAGCGGTTCCCCGAGGTGCGGGTAGATTCCATCGAATGGCTGGCTACACCCGACCCCGACAAGCCGATCGGCGGCCGCGGAGGCGACCGCGCGCAGGCGCAGGCCGTGGCCCAGGGGCTCGCGGCAGACCCGGCCGAGTCGGGAGATCAGTATCACATCGCGCACGTGAGCGGTCACATCGCGCCTTTTGCCGGAGACTACCGCGAAGCGCTCGGCTCCGTGAACCGCTTCGCGGATAGGCTGTTGAAGCTCGAGTCGGTGCAGGGCGTGGAGGCCGTTTCCCTGCCGTTCAACGCGAGCTCGGAGCAACGCCTGCTCGGCACCGCGGCCGGTGCGGCCAGCGTCGGCACGGCAAGCTTCGTGCTGCGCGTCGTGATGAAGGTCCACGACGGCGAGCAGCCCGGTTGAGCGCCGTCGTTCGGGGGACGCAATGGCATGAAAGTTGGTGAGATTGACTGGTCGGTGCTCAGAGGGGCCATCGCCTTTCTCGGCGTCGCGGTGGTCGTTGCCGGCGCCCTGGCGTACACGGGGATTCATTTTGTGGACCAGGCGGCGCGTGTGCACGCGACCGAGAAGCGCAAGCTCAACAGTGTGCGCGCCGAGTATCAGGCAATCGATGACGAGCAGCGCATCATGGAGACCTACCTGCCGCAGTACGAGTCACTGACCGGGCGCGGCATCATCGGTGCGGAGAAACGGCTCGACTGGATCGAGACGCTGCGCTCCGCGGCGGAGCGCATCAAGCTGCCCTCGTTGCGTTACGAGCTCTCGCCGCAGGGCCCCTACAAGGCACAGTTTCCGGTATCGAACGGCGTCTACAAGGTGTACGCGAGCCAGATGCGCCTCGAGGCAGGCATGCTCCACGAGGGGGACCTGCCGGTGCTGCTGCGCGAGCTCAACCGCAATGCCAAGGGGCTCTACAGCGTGTCGCGCTGCTTCATCCGGCGGTCGGCACCGGAGCTGCAGATGCAGCCGCGCGCGCAGAACATCAACGCGTCCTGCGTCCTCGACTGGGTTACCATCAGGCAGCCCGGCGAAGGGGAGGGCGCCTGATGCGTTGCCTGATCCGGGTCGCGTTTCTGCTCGCGAGCCTGGGCCTCGCGGCGCCGGTCTGGTCGCAGGGCCTCGGGCGGCTGTTCACGACACCCGAGGAGCGCGCGGCGCTCAACGACATCCGCAACGACCCGGATTTCGGCAAGACGCTGGAGCCGCAGGCGTTCGTAGCGCCCGAGCAGGCCTCGGGACCGGTTGTGCCCAACGTGACCATTAACGGGGTCGTGTTCAGAAGCAGCGGCATCAACGCCTCCTGGATCAACGGGTCCAGTGTCTCCGGCGGTGACACGCGCGAAGGCATACGCGTGGAAACCCAGCGCTATGCGGGTGGGGGCACGGTCCGTCTGGGCTTGCCCGGGGGGCTCGAGACCGTGCAGATGAAACCCGGGCAGAAAATCGATCTGACGAGCGGCGGGATTTTCGAGCCCTATGAGCTGCAGGCCGCGGAGGATGCCCCCCTGTTCGAGGAAATCCCGGAGCCGGCCGATACCGGTCCCGCGGACGCGGAGGCGCCCGAGAGCGCCGGGGGCTGACGAGCGCCGCGCCGCGCGCCCACACGGCAAGCGCCGCCTGCGCTATGATCCGTGATCCGCTTCACATACTTTCGTATCGCGCGTGGCGTACCCTGCGCTAGACTCTGTTCAGAAGCATCGCCGATTCTCGCGAAGGCGTTAAGATGCCAACAAGGCACGTCCGGTGTGAATTCAGGGGTAATTGTTTCCGGGCCTGCAATCGTCGCCCTGTCGCGAGAGACATTGTTTGTGGCGGGACGGCATAGCAAGGCTGTCGCGACGAGGAGGAAGTGGGATGGTTGAAATCGGCCACGCGCGTGACGACGCCGGCGTCACGAGGCCCGCGTGCGCGGACAGCCTGCGGACGATGCCCGGTGGGCTTCGGTCAGCGAAAGCCCAGCGTGGCGCGGCGCTCATCGCGCTGCTCACGATGGTGGTGCTGGCCGGCGCCTCGGTGGTGCTCCTGCAGTTCAACGGCGCCGCGCAGGCGCGCCTGGAAGATTCCATTGTCGATTCGCATGTGCTTGCCGAGGCGAAACAGGCACTGATTGCGTTCGCGGCCACCTACCCTGACAACTATCCCGGCGAAGGCCCGGGCTTCCTGCCGTGTCCGGACACCGACGCGCCGGGTGCGTCGGGGTCGGGCTCACCGAATCCGCCCTGTGGTGCCAATGCGGTCGGCAGGCTCCCTTACCGCACCTCGGCGCCCGACACCCTCGGTATCGGCGACCTGCGTGATTCCAGCGGCGAACGGCTGTGGTACGCGGTGGCGAAGAGCTACCGGAACAACCCCAAGACGACGCCGCTGAATAGTGAAACCGCGGGTGAGCTGATGCTCGACGGGACAGGCGACATCGTGGCGCTGATCATCGCGCCGGGCCCGTCGTTCGACGGCCAGCAGCGCGATCTGGATGCGCTCGACATCAGCAACTACCTGGAGGCTGACAATGCATCGACGGGCGACGACAGCTTCCAGTCGGGCGCGACGGGGGCGTTCAACGATCGGGTGGTGGCCATTACCCGCCAGGAGCTGATGGCGGCGGTGGAGAAGCGCGTGCTGGGCGAGGTGACCCAGGCGCTGACGCGCTATCAAGCGAGCTACGGCGCGTATCCCTGGCTGAGCCCCTTTGCCGATCCGAAAACCTCGGTGCT
>CAZSDY010000123.1:8609-11361 GCA_964605765.1 uncultured Ectothiorhodospiraceae bacterium
GCTACGGCGCGTATCCCTGGCTGAGCCCCTTTGCCGATCCGAAAACCTCGGTGCTGAGCGGCACGGCCGCGGCGGGCAGCTCCGGCAACACGCTGTCCGATGCGGGCATGGATTTCGTCACGCTGGGTGTGCGCCAGGGCGACGTGCTGGTCAACGCGACGGATGGCTCGCGCGGCGTCGTCGACACGCCGGCGAACGGCACCCTGACGCTCACATCGTTGAGATACGGCAGCTCCAACGCATTTGCCGCCGGCGACGATTATCGCATCGGGCGCTATAACGCGGTTGTCGGCGTGGCGCAGGGCCAGCTGCCCTTCCACGAGACCGACGACCCCTACAAGAGCCAGTTCAGCATCGAGTGGAACCTCCAGCAGGCCAACGGCATCACTGTGACGAAGCCTTCCGGTATCGGCAGATATAACGACGCGGCAAAGCGCTTCGTCGAGACCAGCGCGCTTTCCGGGGTGCTCGACGTCGCGTTACCCGACGGGCTGTGCCAGTGGAACGGCGTCGATTCCGTCGACTGTGACGGGCGCTTGAGCGTCCCGTACTTCAGGGGCGTTGCCACGGGCGGGGCCGGCGACAAACTCGACGACACAACGCGCAACTTCAAGGACTGGGGCGTGGACAAGGGGGCGGTGGTCGAGAACCTGTCCGACCCGGGTTCCGCCGCCATCGTCAAGAGGCTGGCGGAGCAGGACACACGGCTCGAGTTCGCCAACGATCTGGCGGGTGGCGCGGTCAACGCGGTTCAGGTCGGTGACAGCTATCGCGTGCGCGTCCCCACGCAGAGAACGCCGAAATACCCCGCAAGCAACGGCAGCAATGGGGACAACCTGGTCGATACCAATCGAGACTTCGTGGCGCTCGGCGTGCAGGTGGGCGATACCGTGAGCAACTTGGACGACAACGAGTGGGGCCGCGTGACCGCCGTCGGTGCGACCACGCTCACCGTGCCGGGACTTGCCATCGACCCGGGCGAGGAGTACCGCGTGTACTATGCGTTCGTGGACCAGCGCGAGTACCGGTTCTCGCTGCGCCTCACGGGCAAGGCGCTCGCTTTCTACGCTTCCGCAGGGGACAAGCGCCGTGCGGTGTGCGCCAACGACGTCAAGGCCTGCACGCTGACGGGCACCGCGAAGACGGGCTCCAGTAACCTGACGCTGGCCGACGCGGTGGATTTCTCCCTGGTCGACACGGGTGATCTGATCGAGATCCGCAGCGCGATCGACGGGTCCGTTTCGCGCGGGCTGGTGAAGGACGTGCTGGGCTCTTCGCTCACGGCGGACTACTTGAGTGGCGGCGTCAACCAGATCAACCCGAACGACTCCTACCTCATCTACCTGGGCGAGAGCCTGGATGACGAGCAGTCACCACCCGACGGGGTTAACGACGAGCAGGTGACCGTCACTCTCCTCGATCGCGACACCGCGGGCAATCGCGTGGGCACGGCTGTCGCGACGAGCGTGCAGGCGGTCGGCACGGCGAGCGGTGCGATTTTCGTCGCCAACCTGCACGTGGACCTGGACGTGCAGGAAAGCGCCAACGACAGCGTCTATGATCTGCCGATGTGGTTTACCGAGAACAACTGGCATCATCTGGTGTACGTGGCCGAGTCAAATGAGGTGGTGCCGGGCGCGGATGGCGTGTGCGACCAGGGCAGCGATTGTCTGGTGCTCGCCGGCACGGTGCCGGTCGACAACAAGCGCGCCGTCGTCGTCATGGCCGGTGAGATGCTTGCCGGGCAGGACCGCGTGGCGGGGAGCGCCTGCGGCAGCCAGGAACCGGCTTTCCTGTGCGATTATTTCGAGAACGAGAACGCCGATTTCGACCTTGACGTGTCCGATCCGCCGCCCGCCACCTTCGAAGTGGGGCCGGTCACCGCCGCGTTCAACGACAAGGTCCGTGTGGTCGCGGTGCAGATGCCGTAGGGTGGATGCGCCGATGCAAGCGCCGCGGGGGCAGGGGAGACTGGAACACCTGATGCCGCCCGCGTGTTGCCCGGCCGGCCAGCGCACACTCGTGCAGGCGCCGCGTGCCGGTACCATGCCATCCGCTTCGGGGTTCACCCTCATCGAGCTGGCCGTGGTGGTGGCCATCGTGGGTTTGCTGCTCGGCGGGCTGCTGCTGCCGCTTGCGACCCAGGTCAACCTGCGCCGCGTCGACGAGACCGAAAAGCAACTCTCCCAGATCCGCGAGTCGCTGTACGGCTTTGCAATTTCTTCGCCAACGGGGCGTCTGCCGTGTCCCGACACGGACGGGGACGGCCAGGAGAACGTCGATGGTGGCGGCAACTGCGTGGCGAGTGAGGGGAACCTGCCGTGGGTGGACCTCGGCGTGGAGGCCCAGGACGCCTGGGGGCAAACGTTCCTCTACCGTGTCACGAGCTCGTTCGCGGATACGGCCAATGGTTCCGCTACAGGCTGCGTCGCCGGGGCGCAGGCGACGCTCAACGTCTCCTTCCAGCTTTGCTCGACCGGGGACATCACGATTCAGGACGGCGCCGGGAACAATGTCGCCACCAGCGTGCCCGCGATTGTGGTTTCGGCCGGTGCGGTGCGTTCTCGCGACCCCACCACCTCGCCGCTCGAAGACGAGAACACGAACAACGACACCCTTTTCGTGTCGCGTCAGATCACCAACCAGCCGGGCAACGAGTTCGACGATCTGGTGACCTGGGTGTCGCGCAATGTCCTGGCGAACCGCATGCTGCAGGCGGCGAGATTGCCGTAGCGGAAAAAGGGGACAGGGT
>CAZSDY010000124.1:0-11331 GCA_964605765.1 uncultured Ectothiorhodospiraceae bacterium
AAGCGCGCACCTCGTCGATCGCCTCGTCGAGCATCTCCGCCACGTCTTCCGGGCTCGGCTCGCGATCGAGAGACTGGGCGAGGCGCCGCGCCGCGCGCAGGTATACGTTGATCTCCTTGACCACGTGTATGGGCAGGCGGATGGTTCGCGTCTGGTTCATCAACGCGCGCTCGATGGTCTGCCTTATCCACCATGTGGCATAGGTGGAAAACCGGAATCCACGCTCCGGGTCGAACTTCTCCACGGCCCGGATCAGGCCGAGATTGCCTTCCTCTATGAGGTCGAGCAGCGCCAGGCCGCGGTTCATGTAGCGGCGCGCGATCTTGACCACCAATCGGAGGTTGCTTTCGATCATGCGCGCGCGAGCGCACTCGTCGCCCTTCTGCGCCTTGCGCGAGTAGAAGACCTCTTCCTCGGCCGTCAACAGGGGGGAGAAACCGATCTCGCTCAGATAGAGGCGGGTCGCGTCCATCTCGCGATCCGGCACTTCCCGGGTCGGTGACTTCACTTCCACACGACGCGCCGCCTTGCCGTTCCCGTCGTTGAGTTCGGGAACATCATCCCGCGGCGTTTCACCGATTGTAGCGTCCTTCTCCTCCGGGCACTCCGAAGCGAGCACCTCCGTGCGTCCTTCGCGACGACCGACCATGTACATCCTCCTATTCGACGCGGCTCGGCAGATACCGAATCGGGTCTACGGGCTTTCCGTCACGGCGGATCTCAAAGTGAAGCTTTATCGCGTCGGTACCACTGTGGCCCATCTTCGCGATCTGCTGGCCACCCTGCACCATTTCGCCCTGCTTCACTAACAGCGTCGCGTTGTGTCCGTACGCGCTGAGGTAATGCTTGTTGTGTTTGATGATGATAAGCTCGCCGTACCCGATTAGTCCACCTCCGCTGTACACGACTCGTCCATGCGCGGCGGCAAGTACCGGTTGCCCCACTCGGCCGGCGATGTCGATTCCCTTCTTGCCCGAGCGCGCAAACGACGCCGTCACGCGGCCCTTGGCAGGCCACCGCCATGAGGCGCGCGACAGCCGAGCACCATCGGTGGCCGCGCTCTTCGATGCCGGCTCGGAGGACACGTCCACGGCCTTCGGCGCACGCTTGGTTGCAGGCGCCGAGACCGGATCGCGCGCGGCCGGTGCGACGGGCTGCACGAGCGCGGACTCAGCCGAGCCACGCGTCAAGCGCAGGCGCTGTCCGGGCACAATCCTGTAAGGCGCCACGATGGCGTTCCACGCGGCCAGATCGCGAAAGTCGAGCCCGTAGCGAAATGCCACCGCATACAGGGTGTCGCCGTTGCGAACGACGTGCTGCCCCGCCAGCGGCTGGCTGTCAGACGTCAGATCGTCGACTCGGGGGTCACGGGCGACGGGCGCGAGCACCGTCGACCGCGTACAGGCGCCGAGCATTAGCGATGCCACGAGCGCCGTCGCCACCACGCGCGTGTTCATCGGCAAGCCGTGGATGCGGTCCCCGCGAGCATGGGGACGAATGTCACGTAGTCGAGCAACGCCTCATCGAAGCCCTGCTCGCCGTGCGTGATGAGCATGAGGCGCTGCACGCCTTCGCTGCCGACCGGAATGACCAGACGCCCGTGCGGCGCCAACTGTTCCAGCAGGGCCGGCGGTACCCCGATCGGAGCGGCGGTGACGATGATGCCGTCGAACGGCGCGTGTCCCGGCCATCCCGCGGTGCCGTCACCCATCTTGCAGTGCACATTGGTGAGACGCAGCGCGCGCATGCGTTCCCGCGCCTTGCGATACAACGCCGGAATGCGCTCGATGCTGTACACGCTATCGACGAGCTGCGCGAGAACCGCGCTCTGGTAACCGCAACCGGTTCCCACCTCCAGCACGCGTACCGGGCGCTGCTCGCCAATCAGCGCCTCGGTCATGCGCGCGACGATATAAGGTTGGGAAATGGTCTGCCCGTAGCCGATCGGCAGAGCCGTGTTTTCATAGGCGCGGCTGGCAAGCGCCTCGTCGACGAAGATGTGCCTGGGAACGTCGCGCACGGTCTCCAGGATGCCCGCGTGGGTGATACCCTCCTCGCGTAACTGCTTGACGAGGCGCTCGCGCGTGCGCCTCGATGTCATACCGATGCCGTCAAACGCCTTTCTCACGACTTGCCCATGCCCCGCACCCACTGTGTGAGCTTGCCAAGCGCCGCATGGCGTGTCAGATCGACCTGCAGCGGCGTCACGGATATGAAGCCGTCGCGCACCGCCGCAAAGTCGGTGCCCGGACCGGCATCCTGCTCGGAGCCCGGCGGCCCCACCCAGTAGATGCTTCTGCCGCGCGGGTCCAGATCGCGGATCACGGGCTCGGACTTGTGCCGGTGACCGAGGCGGGTAGCGACAAAGCCGTTCACGCATGCCCATGCGAGGTCCGGCACGTTGATATTCAGAATGGTGTTGGCCGGGATGGGGCTCGCGTGTATGTCGGCAAGCAGTGCCCTGATCGCGCATACCGCCGTGTCATAGTGCGTGGGACGATCACCGACCAGCGACACCGCGATGGCCGGCAAGCCGAGGAAGCGGCCTTCCATGGCTGCCGCCACGGTTCCGGAATAGAGCACGTCATCCCCCAGGTTGCCTCCCGCATTGATACCCGAGATGACAATATCCGGCTCCTCGTCCAGCAGCCCGGTAATGGCCAGATGCACGCAGTCCGTGGGTGTGCCGTCGACGTAGATGAACCCGTTGTGCGCTTCGCTGGCGCGTATCGGGCCATCCAGGGTGAGCGAGTTGCTGGCGCCGCTGCGGTCGCGCTCGGGCGCAACCACGGTGACCTCGGAGTCGTCAGACAGCGCACTTGCCAAGCAGCCGATGCCGGGCGCCTGGTAGCCGTCGTCGTTGCAGAGCAGGATTCGCATCACACCGGAAAGGCGACCAGATGATCGGCCGCCACCCGGATGCCCACGCTGTCGCCGAGCTCATGGTCGTGATGGCTGGGGAAGAACGACAGCACGGTGCTGCCGGTCTGCAGGCGCAACGCATAAAGGATCTGCGCGCCTTTGAAGGTCTTGCCGACCACCTCGGCGACGATCTCCGACGCGGCGTCGGCCTGCACGTCGTCCGGGCGCAGCAGCACATCGACCATGCTGCCCGGTGGCCACCCGTAGGCGCGGTTTCCCCGGATCGGCCCGAGATCGGTCTCTATGGTGTCCGGCGCCACCAGCATGCCGCGAAGAAAGATCCCCTGCCCGATGAAATCCGCGATGAAGCGGGTCGCCGGTTCATGGTAGAGGTTGTATGCGGTGTCCCACTGCAGCAGGCGTCCCTCATGCAGCACGCCGATCTGGTCGGACAGCGCAAACGCCTCGCTCTGATCGTGGGTGACCAGCACCGCGGTAATGCCGCGGCGTTCGAGCACCTCGCGCAACTCCGCGCCCAGGCGTTCGCTCAACTCCACATCCAGACTGGAAAACGGCTCGTCGAGCAGAATCAGCTCCGGGCGCGGTGCCAGTGCGCGCGCAAGAGCAATGCGCTGCTGTTGCCCGCCGGATAGCTCATGCGGATAACGCGTGCGCATCTGCGGCAAGCCGACGACATCGAGCATCTCTGTGACGACTTCGCGCCGGGCATGGGGCGCCGCGTGCCACACGCCGAAAGCGACGTTGTCCTCGACCGTCAAATGGGGAAACAGCGTGCTCTCCTGGAAAACCATGCCTACCCTGCGGCTCTCCGGCGGCACGGTCGACCCGTGGCTCGAGACCACACGCCCGGAGAGCGCAACGTGACCGTTCTGCACGGGCTCGAATCCAGCGATGGCTCTCAAGATCGTGGTCTTGCCGCAGCCGCTCGGACCGAGCAGACACACGAGGCTGCCGCGGTTGACATGAAAGGACACACCGTGAACGACGGTCTGGCCCGCGTAACCACAACGGAGATCGCTGACCTCCAGTAGCACGTTCAAGCCTGATGGCTCTCCATCCCGATTAGCGCGACACCCCGTCCCATCCCATGCCGGCCGCCGCCGCTGCCAAGCTTTCGTCCTCGAGCCTTGCCCACGCGCGATAACCCACATCGAGTATAGGGTCCTTGGGCACCCCGAAAAACTCCACCTGCATGCAGCATAGGCGACACGCACCGCTCTCACTGATTGTGGAACGCCCGGATCGCATCGCACAGGCGCCCGGCCACCTCGTCGGCCTCGCGTTCGCTCAGGATGAGAGGCGGCAACAGCCGGATCACACGCTCGGCGGTCACGTTGACCAGGAGTCCTCTTTGCAGTGCCAGAGCCGCGACATCGGCACAAGGCCGGTCCATCTCGATGCCGAGCATGAATCCCCGGCCGCGTATCTGGACAACGTGGTCGCAAGCCGTGAGCTCATCACCGAGCACGCGCTGCAAGCGTGCGCCGAGCGATTGCGCGTGCTCGCACAGCCCATCGCGTTCGATGACATCGATGACCGTGCCGGCCACGGTGCAGGCAAGAGGATTGCCCCCGAAGGTCGAACCGTGCATGCCCGGTGCGAACAACTCGGCCGCGGCGCCGCGCGCCAGACATGCCCCGATGGGCAGGCCGTTGGCGAGTCCCTTGGCCAGTGTCATGACATCGGGTGCACATCCCGAATCCTGCCATGCGAACCACTGCCCGGTGCGCCCCATTCCGGTCTGCACCTCGTCGAGCATCATCAGCCAGTCGTGCCGATCACACAGCGCCCGCACGCCGGCGAGGTAGCCTTTCGCGGGAACGACCACGCCACCTTCGCCCAGAATCGGTTCGACCAGCACGGCCGCGATATCGGGATGCGTCGCGGCCACGGCCTCGAGCGCGCCCAGGTCGTCGAATGCGACTCGAACGAACCCCGGGACCAGGGGATCGAAGCCCTGGTGCACCTTGGTACCGCCCGACGCGCTGAGCGTGGCCAGCGTGCGCCCGTGAAACGCACCGTCGACGACCACCACCTGCGGTGCGGCCGACCCACGCGCGTGTCCGTGCAAGCGTGCGAGCTTCAATGCCGTCTCATTGGCTTCGGCTCCGGAGTTGCAGAAGAACATCTTGTGCATACCGGATACCGCGGCGAGGCGGTCGGCGAGTGTTTCCTGGGCCTCGATCTCGTAAATGTTGGACGTATGAATCAGGCGCGCAGCCTGCTCGGAAATCGCGCGCGTGACGTCCGGGTGCGCATGGCCCAGCACGCATACGGCAATGCCGCCCAGTGCGTCGAGGAACTCGTTACCATCATGGTCGCGCAGCCACGCGCCCGCACCACGCTCGAAGCGAACAGGCACGCGTCCGTAGGTCGACATCAGGTGTGTGCTCAATGATCAACTCCGCTCGGAAACGGTACAAAAAACCCGGCATACGCCGGGTTCTTCGTCAGCCGCCACATCAGCAAACCGCCGCCGCCAGCCACACCTCCACTAGAACGGCAGCCCATGGGTCGATGCGCCCATGAACAGGAGCATCGGAATGGACAACAGAGTATTGGTGCGCGAAGCCATGGCCGCGACCGTGCGTGCCTTGGCCTTTTCCTCGTCGCTCGCGGACACCATGCCGAGGATCTTCTTTTGGTTCGGCCAGATGAGCACCCACACGTTGAACAGCATGATGGTGCCGAGCCACGCGCCCACGCCGATCGCCATGCTCGTGCCCTGCAAGGTGAACGCGTCGACAAAATTCAAGCGAGTCGGTTCTCCACCCATGAGATAGGCCGCGCCGGACAACCACGTCACCAGCGCTGTCCAGCGAAACCACAGCAGCGCCAGCGGCGCGATGTACTTGCCGATGGCGGCCGGGCCAGGACCGTCCTTGTCGGCCGCGGCGGCCGCTGCCGCCGGCACCTGCACGAAGTTGAAATAGTACAGCAACCCGACCCACGCGACGCCTGACATGAAATGCAGCCAACGCACGAGCGCGGGCACGAGTTGCGGGTTCGGCCACGGAACGATCAAGGCCAGGATAACCGCCAGAATCAGCCCCGAGACAATTGTCCCTGTAACACTCTTCAGTGGGTTCATGATCCCCCCCTATCAGTCGTATCGGCGCACTTCGGGGTCGCACCCCGTGCAGCGCCACTTCACCACACCACGAAAACCCGACTAGTTTACTGCGATAAATGCAAGAAAATCCACACCGTTTCGCGCGCCCCGGCTGCCAAGTTCATTCGTCCATGTGCCGCCAGAGGCAGTGCCCCGCACTTTCGCGCTCAATCGCGTCGAGGCGCGCCTCGTGGAGAGCCGATTCCGCTTCGGTTGCGTGAATGACGCGCAGTGGTACACGGTCGCGCGAATGTCCCGGTCCGGTGCGATGCGCCTGCACCGTGGCTGCGGTGCTCAAGGCGAGCGTCGCCTGCCCGCCGGTCATCGCCAGATACACGTCGGCGAGGATCTCGGCATCGAGCAGCGCACCGTGCTGCTCACGCTGCGAGTTGTCCACCTTGTAACGCGCGCACAGTGCATCCAGACTGTTCTTCTGGCCGGGATGGCGCTTTCGGGCCAGTGCCAGGGAGTCGGTTACCGTGCAGTAATCGCAGAGCTTTTTCCATGGCCCGCCGGTGAGCGCGAGCTCATTGTTGATGAAACCCTCGTCGAAGGCCGCATTGTGGATGACGAGCTCGGCTCCCTTGATGAAGTCGACGAAATCCCCGGCAATATCCCCGAAGCGCGGCTTGTCCTCGAGGAATGCGCCGCTGATGCCGTGCACTTCCTCGGCGCCCGGATCGATGTCCCGGTCCGGGCACAGATAATGGTGGAATCGCCTCTCCGTCAAGCGCCGGTTGACAAGCTCCACGCACCCGATCTCGATGACCCGATGCCCCTGGGTGACATCGAGCCCGGTCGTCTCCGTATCAAGCACGATCTGTCGCATGCGCTCCCTCGATGGCTGCGCGCGCGAGCCTGTCCACGCGCTCGTTTTCGGCATGCCCGCTGTGCCCCTTGACCCACCGCCAGTCCACGGCATGCCTCGACGCGGCGGCGTCGAGGCGCTGCCACAGGTCCACGTTCTTGACCGCCTTTCCATCCGCGGTCTTCCAGCCGCGCCGCTTCCAGCGCGGCAACCATTGGGAAATGCCATTCTTGACATAGGTGGAGTCGGTAACCAGCCTCACCTGGCACGGCCGCGTGAGGGCCTCGAGTGCGCGAATGGCCGCCATCAACTCCATTCTGTTATTGGTCGTGCGAGGTTCGCCACCGGACAGGGTCTTTTCATGTCCGGCGAAGCGCAGCAGCGCACCCCATCCACCGGGGCCCGGATTCCCGCGGCAGGCGCCGTCGGTGAATATCTGCACCTCGCACTCAACGGCCACGCGTCTGCGCACTCATCCGCTTCAGCGCCATCAGCGGCGTGGCTTCCTGCGCGTAGCGCGGTGCCCGCGGGACACAACCCCGTGCCACGCGTCCCGTCGGACCCACCAGGCCAACACTCGCGAGACGCCGCTGTCCCGTCCATCGCGGTTTGATCGGCGTCAGCGTGCTGACGCGCTTGCGCGCGACCAGCAGATACGCCCCCGCCATGAGACCGCCGACACGCGCGCCGACGCGATCGAGGAACTGCAGGCGCTGCATCACCTGCTCGTTGCCGAAGGGCGGGCGGTAGAAGCGAGCGTTGAGTCCAACCACGTCGAAGCCGAGCAACGCCAGCCAGTCCCTGATTCTGTTGATTGCCAGAAAGCGGCCGCACCACGGCACGGCACGACGCCTGCCGAGGACGAGGCGCCAGACGCCCATGAAGCTCCAGGGATTGAATCCCGATATCAGCAGGTGCCCTTCCGGCACCAGCACGCGCTGCGCCTCGCGCAACGCCTCGTGCGGGCGCTCGACGAACTCCAGCACATGCGGCAGGAGCACGACATCGACGCTGTCGGAAGCCACCGGCAAAAGGTCCGCCGCGGCACGAATCACGGGGTATGGCGACGCGAATAGCATACCATCGATGTCGACAATACTGCGATTGAGGACGCGGCTCGCGGACAACATGTCCGCACCGCATAGATGACCGACCTGCAGCAACTGGTATCCGAACAGATCGGGCAGCTTGTAGTCGAATAACCCGACCTCCGACTCGAGAATCAATCGGCCCGGCACTCGGGAAAACCACTGGTGTAGTGCCCGCCTGTCCTCGACAGAGCCCCCAGCGTGCGTCATGGCAGCATATTCGAAAGCCTCGATTTCAAGTGAAAATAACACACGCCGCCACGCGTTGAAAATCGAACGTTTCCGGGCCAACGGTGGCTGCGGATGCGCCAGGTGAACACCACCGTCGACTCCCGTGGCTTGACCCCGGGTGCAGCCCCGCCTAGCATTGCGCCGCATGAACCAAGGGGGGATGCACCCGCAGTGGCACCGCGACCGTAGCGTGCCGCGAGCTGGGTGTTTTGCATTCGCGAAAGTGATCCTGGTCCTGGCGTGCGCCGCGGCGCTTGGCGGGTGTGCCTCACTGCGCACGTTTTTCGGTTTGCCCCCGGCACCGGCCGGCGAATTCCAGTCCATCGACGCCGAGAAGCCCGCGCGTGCCGCCGAGCCGCGCGTGCCGCAACCGCCTGATGGGCCAATGCTCGCGGCCGAACCGCGCGTGGCACCGGCGCCGGGCGCCGCGCCCACCCCCGTCAAGTCGGCCGCCTCGCAACCGCAGGCCGACCTGTGGGCCAGAGTCCGAACCGGGATGACCATGGTCCAGCCGAACAATGCGCGTATCAAGCGCGAGCTCGACTGGTTCGCCCGCAACCAGGGATATCTGGACCGTGTATCGAAGCGCGCGAGCCGGTATCTGTACTACGTGGTCGAACAGATCGAGAAGCGCGGCCTACCCACGGAATTCGCCCTGCTGCCCGTCATCGAGAGCGCTTACCAGCCGTTCGCCTACAGCCGCAGCGGTGCCTCCGGGATCTGGCAGTTCATGCGCTCGACGGGCAAGCGCTATGGGCTGGAGCACAACTGGTGGTATGACGGGCGGCGCGACATCACGGCATCGACCCGCGCTGCGCTCGACTACCTGGAGCACCTGCACCGCATGTTCGATGGCGACTGGTTGCTGGCGGTCGCCGCCTATAACTCGGGCGAGGGCACCGTGAAGAGAGCCGTGAGGCGGAACCGGCGAGTGGGCAAGCGCACCGATTTCTGGTCGCTGCGCCTGCCGCGCGAGACGCGCAACTACGTGCCCAGGCTGCTCGCCATTGCGCGTGTCGTCGGTGCGCCGGCGCGCTACGGGCTGCGCCTGGAGCCGATCCGCAACGAGGCACGCTTCGTGGCGGTGCGCGTGGAACGCCAGATTGACCTGGCCCTGGTCAGGGAGCTGGCCGGGATATCGATGGACGAGGTATACAAGCTCAACCCGGGGTACAGCCGCTGGGCTACCGCGCCGGGGGGCCCTTCTACACTCCTGGTCCCCGCCGACCGGGCGGCACGGTTCAGCTCGGGCATTCAGAGCCTGCCGCGGGATCGCCTGATCACCTGGCGGCGGCACCTCATCGTCAGCGGGGAAACGCTGGGACAGATCGCGCAGGCGAATCACACCTCGGTATCCACGTTGCGGCAAATCAACGGATTGAACAGCACCTTGATACGGGCCGGCAGAAGCCTGATCGTACCGGTCGCGTCACGGCCGCTGGCAGAGTATACGCTGAGTGCCGATGCGCGAGCGTCCGGCGCCGGCGTGGGCCGCGCGAACGGCGCCAGGACGATCTATCTGGTGCGCAAGGGCGATTCCCTGTGGTCGATTGCGAGACGCCATCAGACCAGTGTGAGAAAGCTCATCGCGTGGAACGGCATCGCCGGCAATCGCTACCTGCAGCCGGGACAGAAGCTCAGCTTGTGGCTCGATGGCGTGCCCGCCCAGACCACGACGCGGCGCAAGGCGGCGGCGAAAGTTCCGCGGGCCGAGGCGCTGCAACACGTGAGATACACCGTGCGCAACGGCGATTCTCTATGGGTGATCTCGCGGCGCTTCCGCGTCAGCATCACCGCACTCAAGAGCTGGAACGATCTCAGCGAGGGTAGCCTACTGCATCCGGGGCAGGAACTCAGCGTGTACCTCGGGAACACCGAGCCCATAGAGATCTAGCTCCTGGCGGGAAGAGCGCTTTTGGTGCTCGATCTGTTAAGCTTTCCCTCCGCACATGTTTGGCCATCCCGCCGGGGTGCCGGCGCACCACTGCGCTTCGACCGTGATCCGGCACGCAGAGGCGATGGCGCCCCATCGGTTGATTGCCTTTTGGGAGACTGATATGCACAGCGACTTCGCACCCCTATCGCATATCTCCCTGGCGCCGCGCGCGAGCTACGCACACCCGCCGATTCCGCCGGAAGAGGTGACCATGGAAAGTCCGGCGATCGATGTGATGACGGATTTCGGCATCGTGTTTCCGGTCACCACGCATGAGAACGTGACCATAGACGATGCCCTCGAGCACATGAAGACCGCCGGCGTGCGGTTGCTGCTGGTCACGTCGCCCGAGAAAACGCTGATCGGTATCGTCACGGCCAAGAACATACAGGGTGAGCAGCCCGTCAAGGTGGCCGAGGAATCGAGGATATCGCGCGCCGACATTCGGGTCGCGGACATCATGACGCGCCAGAAAGACCTCACGGTTCTGAACCTGATCAGCGTGAGAAATGCCAGGGTCGGGCACATCGTGTCAACATTGAACCAGCTTGAGCGCCAGCACATGCTGGTCGTTGAAGTGGACCAGGAAACTCGCGCCCAGCGCCTGCGCGGCCTGTTCTCGACCAGCCAGATCACCAAGCAGGTCGGGCACGACGTCACGCACGGTACTGGCGCGGCTCATTCGCTCGCCGAGATCGTTCATTCCATCCGTTGATGACTGCCTGGACTTCACCGATTGGCATGGCGGAACGTTCGGGCCAACAGGGCATGCCGCCCGCATGAGGCGAACAAGCAATGCCGGCAGCGGGCGGCGGTACCGCCAGCGCCGAGCCTGATTGGAACAACATGGCCGCATTACCAGAAAAATTCGGAAAGTACGGAATCCTCGACGTTGCCGGGCGTGGCAACATGGGGATCGTCTATGTCGGATACGATCCTTTCGCGGACCGCCATGTCGCGGTCAAGGTCTGCGCCATGGAAGACGAAAACGGCGCCAGCAGCTCGAGCCGGCTGGCGCGCAAGCTCTTCTTCAACGAAGCGCACACTGCCGGGATGCTGGACCACCCCAACATCCTGCACGTTTTTGACGCGGGCGAGGAGGACGGCGAGCCCTATATCATCATGGAGTACATCGAGAATGCGACGACACTGAGCACCCATTGCGCGGTCGACAACCTGCTCCCCATCAGCCGCGTATCCGAGGTCATCTACCAGTGTGCCAAGGCGCTCGACTATGCTCACCGCCGCGGGGTGATTCACCGCGACATCAAGC
>CAZSDY010000125.1:0-8697 GCA_964605765.1 uncultured Ectothiorhodospiraceae bacterium
GTCGGCAGACCGAGCGGTCGCAGGGTGACGGCGACCAGCCAGATCCCCGCGAGCAGAATCAGCAGTTGGAAACCAATCTCGTGCATGGCAAAAGGTGTTGGGGGGATTTCGGGAGCGAGAGATCTGCCCGAAACATTCCCTGAGATCTTGTTCTGGAAGCCCAAGAATAAGGGTAACGATGGATATGTCAAAGGCGCTCTTCAAAATCGCGCAGCGCCCGTGTCAGCTACACCATTGACTCATTGCGACAGCGTTTTCGACTCCCATCCCCCGAATCGTGCCGCATGTAGGCTGAGCGACAGCGTGCCGCCTGGGGGGCAGGGGTTCCTGGAGATCGAGAATCGACGCGGCACTGCAGGCCATGGCATGACGGCCCGCCCCGCGGTGCACCTCCGCGGCGTGCCGTGAATACGTCGAGGAGCCGCCTCGCTCGCGAACCGCTCGGGTTCGGGGAGGCCGGTCGCGCCTCAGGCCGCGGCCACCCCGGGCGACGCCTTGTCCAGGTGGAACCCGTCGGGCGTGACGTCCACCCGCACCGTGTCGCCGGGGACGAAGCGCCCCGCCAGTATCGCCTGCGCAAGGGGGTTCTCGAGCTGCTGCTGGATGGCGCGCTTGAGCGGCCGTGCGCCGTAGACCGGGTCGAAGCCGGCCTCGCCGAGGCGATCGAGTGCCGCCCCCGTGAGGTCGAGCCCGATGCCCTGGGTTGCCAGCCGGGTACTCAGGTAGCGTACCTGGATCTCGGTGATGGCGCGGATCTGCTCGCGCGCGAGGGGAGCCTCAGTAGGGGCGAGCGATTCCCTCAAACATTGGAAAATGCTTCAAATTCAACGTGACAAGATCGCACTCATGGCTCATGGCTGTCGCGGCAATAAAGGCGTCAATCATGTCCAGCCCGTGACTTGCCCTGAAATCCTTCAAGTAGCGCGCCGCTAGCCGGGCAATTCGCAAATTCACATCGACAACTTTCCATGCCTGGAAAAGCTGCTCAAACAGCCTCTCCTCGCGGGCATTCTTCACCCCACACAGTATTTCCGTCGCAGTCACAACAGAAATGGAAGGTATAGTCGACAGGCCTTCCAGAAAAGCCAGTGCTTGCGGATTTTCCCGGGAGAGATCAATCAGAATGCAGCTATCAAGGATCATGTCTCCTCCACAAACAGCTTCTTGCAACGGACCTCGAGGTCATCACGGATGTCCCGAAACAGTGCATCCACGTCATCGCGGTCCTTCCATATGCCATAGACACCGCGAAGAGCCTCCCGCGAATCGCGGTGATTCTGCTTTTCCTGTTGAATGACCATGTCCACCCCGCGCCGGATCAAGTCACTCTGCTTTGTGCCCGTTCGCACGGCGATATCCCTCAACTCCGCCCGTTGGTCCTCTCGTAGAAAAACCTGTGCTTTTCGCATGGCCGTGCTCCAATTCTGAGTTCGCCCGGCGAGTTCGCCATACATTATATATGTCGACAAGGTGGCGTCAACTGAAGGGGAGCATCAGACACGCGAACCGGGCATGCTTCACGGCACAAGCAGAATCGGGGCTTCGTCGGGATACCGCTCTGTATGGCGATGCAACCCGCTCTCAAAGCGGTGCTGCACCACGCTATAGAGCACTGTGCGCTCGGGGGTCTGCTGTCTCGTTCTGGAAGCCCAAGAATAAGGGCAACGATGGATATGTCAAAGGTGCTTTTCGAAGTTGCACAGCGCCGGTGTCAGCTACACCATTGACTCATTGCGACAGGGTTTTCGGCTCCCATCCCCCGATTTCGCGAACCGCTCGGGTTCGGGGAGGCCGGTCGCGCCTCAGGCCGCGGCCACCCCGGGCGACGCCTTGTCCAGGTGGAACCCGTCGGGCGTGACGTCCACCCGCACCGTGTCGCCGGGGACGAAGCGCCCCGCCAGTATCGCCTGCGCAAGGGGGTTCTCGAGCTGCTGCTGGATGGCGCGCTTGAGCGGCCGTGCGCCGTAGACCGGGTCGAAGCCGGCCTCGCCGAGGCGATCGAGTGCCGCCCCCGTGAGGTCGAGCCCGATGCCCTGGGTTGCCAGCCGGGTACTCAGGTAGCGTACCTGGATCTCGGTGATGGCGCGGATCTGCTCGCGCGCGAGCGGGTGGAAGACCACCACCTCGTCGATGCGGTTGACGAACTCCGGGCGGAACTCGCGGGTGACAATCTCCATCACCGAGGTCTTCATCCGCGCGTAGTTCTCCTCGCCCGCCATGGACTGGATGACGTCCGAGCCGAGGTTCGAGGTCATCACCACCACGGTGTTGCGAAAGTCCACCGTGCGCCCGTGCCCGTCGGTGAGGCGCCCGTCCTCGAGCACCTGCAGCAGCACGTTGAAGACATCCGGGTGGGCCTTCTCGATCTCGTCGAGGAGCAGCACCGAGTAGGGCTTGCGGCGCACACGCTCGGTCAGATAGCCCCCCTCCTCGTAGCCGACGTAGCCCGGCGGCGCGCCGATGAGCCGCGCCACGGAGTGCTTTTCCATGAACTCGGACATGTCGATGCGCACCATCGCCTCCTCGGTGTCGAAGAGGAACTCGGCGAGCGCCTTGGTGAGCTCGGTCTTGCCCACGCCGGTCGGCCCCAGGAACAGGAACGATCCGTTCGGGCGGCGCGGATCGGAAAGCCCCGCGCGCGAGCGCCGGATGGCGTCCGCTATGGCGCTCACCGCCTCGTCCTGGCCGACCACGCGCCGGTGCAGGGACTCCTCCATGCGCAGCAGCTTGTCGCGCTCGCCTTCGAGCATCTTCGATACCGGTATGCCCGTCCACTTCGAGACCACCTCGGCGATCTCGTCCTCGGTGACCTTGCTGCGCAGCAGCCGGAAGCTGCGTGTCTCGGCCTGCGACGCCTGCGCGAGCTGCTTTTCGAGCTCGGGGATGCGCCCGTACTGGAGCTCCGACATGCGCTGCAGATCGCCCGCGCGCTGCGCGGTCTCGAACTCGAGGCGCGCGCGCTCGATCTCTCCCTTGATGTGGTGAGTACCCTGCACCGCCGCCTTCTCGGCCTTCCAGACCTCTTCCAGATCCGAGTATTCGCGCTCCAGTCCGGCAATTTCTTCCTCGAGCTTCGCGAAGCGCTCCCTGGATGCGTCGTCGGTCTCCTTTCTGAGTGCCTCGCGCTCGATCTTGAGCTGGATTAGGCGGCGCTCGAGCCGGTCCATCGACTCGGGCTTGGAGTCGATCTCCATGCGGATGCGGCTTGCCGCCTCGTCGACCAGATCGATCGCCTTGTCGGGGAGCTGGCGATCGGAGATGTAGCGGTGCGAGAGCGTTGCGGCCGAGACGATCGCCGGGTCGGTGATCTCCACCCCGTGGTGGACCTCGTAGCGCTCCTTCAGGCCGCGCAGGATGGCGATGGTGTCCTCGACGCTCGGCTCGTCGACGAGCACCTTCTGGAAGCGGCGCTCCAGCGCCGCGTCCTTCTCCAGATGCTCGCGGTACTCGTCGAGCGTGGTGGCGCCCACGCAGTGCAGCTCGCCGCGCGCCAACGCGGGTTTCAGCATGTTGCCGGCGTCCATTGCGCCTTCGGCCTTGCCGGCGCCGACCAGCGTGTGCAGCTCATCGATGAACAGGATGATCTGGCCCTGCTGCTTGACAAGATCGTTGAGCACCGCCTTCATGCGCTCCTCGAACTCGCCGCGATACTTGGCCCCGGCGATCAGCGCGCCCATGTCGAGCGACAGCAGACGCTTGCCCTTGAGTCCCTCGGGCACCTCGCCGTTGACCACGCGCAGTGCAAGACCCTCGACAATCGCGGTCTTGCCCACGCCGGGCTCGCCGATGAGCACCGGGTTGTTCTTGGTGCGGCGCTGCAGCACCTGGATGGTGCGCCGGATCTCGTCGTCACGGCCGATGACCGGATCGAGCTTGCCCTGCTCGGCGCGCTCCGTGAGATCGATGGTGTACTTCTCCAGCGCCTGGCGGCTCTCCTCCGCGCCTGGATCGTTGACCGCCTCGCCGCCGCGCAGCGCCTCGACGGCCTGCTCGATACTTTCCCCGGTCGCACCGTTTGCCTTCAATGCCTGCGCCACGGCACCGCCCGCTTCGAGCGCGGCGAGCACGAACAGCTCGCTCGATATGTACTGGTCGCCGCGCTTCTGGGCGAGCTTGTCCATCAGGTTGAGGTGGCGCCCCAGCTCGCTCGAGATCTGCACGTCGCCCGCGGTGCCCTGCACGCGGGGCAGACGGTCAAGGGTGTCACCGAGCTGCGAGCGCAACGCATTCACGTTGGCGTCTGCCCTGGCGAGCAGGTGGCGTACCGTGCCTCCCTGCTGGTCGAGCAGCGCCACCATCAGATGCACCGGCTCCAGGATCTGATGATCGCGCCCGAGCGCGAGGCTCTGCGCCTCGCCGAGCGCCATCTGGAATTTCGTGGTCAGCTTGTCCATCCGCATCTCGTGATACCTCCAGCCTGTGCCGGGGAGCGGCCATTGTCGCTGGTGAGCCCGTCGTGTTTCCTCGGGGCTCCCAGCGCCCGGGTATGCCGGTGAGCCCTTCGGGCCACGCCGTCATGGGTTCGTCCCGCTTTGTCCCCGTCTACCCGGGAAATGAGGGCGGGCGGGCGTAATTCAAGCATCCGGTCGTTCCCGGCGAGCCCGCCGTGGGGCGGCACCGCGGAGATCGCCGGTGCGCCGCCGCCGGGTATCGACTTGAAAAAACCGCAACCGGCGCCACCTCTTTATCAGGTACGGCAACAATCCGATTCGAACAGGAGAACAGAGACCATGTGGACGAAATCCATGCTGACCAGAACCGAGCCCTGGGGTGCGATGCACCAGCTACAGGAAGAGATGAACCGTGTGTTCGGCAACGTGCTCACCCGTGAAGACGACGCATCCAGCATCGTGACGAGCCGCTGGACACCCGCCGTGGATATCAAGGTAGAGAACGACCGCTTCGTCATCCGCGCCGATGTGCCCGGGGTCGACCCGCGCGACATCGAAGTGACCATGGAGAACGGCATGCTCACCATCAAGGGCGAGCGCACGGGCGAGAGCAGCGAGGAGGACGACAACGGCTACCGGCGCCTGGAGCGCGTGCACGGCGTCTTCCATCGCCGCTTCAGCCTGCCCGACACCGCGGATGCGGACAGCATCTCGGCGACGGGCAAGAACGGCGTGCTCGAGATCGTGATCCCGAAGAAGGCCGCGCTCCAGCCCAAACGGATCAAGGTCGACGCCTGATACGCCGGGCCTCGGCACCGCGCAACGAGCGGGGCACTCACCGCCCCGCTCCTTTACCTCAGAGCTGCAATTCGCCTTGCCGGGCGGTTACCCGCTGATAGCGGACCGGTCTAGAGAATTTCTTCAGCCTCTCGTCGGCGACGGCCCTCTTCAGCCAGAGATTGAGCTGCGTCTTGTTCAGCTCCAGCGCCTCAACCAGCTCATCCGTTGTCTTTGGCGAGTCACTGCACATAGCCGTGATCTTGATGAGAAACAGGTCATAGAACTCAATATCCACGGGAGGTGTCGATGTGACTGCACCCTCACGCTGAGAAGCCACTGCACCGCCCATCATGGAATCCGGTTTCGGCTCGAGTCGACGTTTCCGCGAAGACTCGCCATCTGTATCTCTTGCCTCACTCGTAGACTGACAGAATAAATCACTACCTGACCCTGCGTCCGTTGTCCTGGTTGAAAGCAACGTCTTGAAATCGATATCCGTGATGTTCTCCGACACCCACGCTCCACCGGCCTTCACAATGGCGGCATTGCCCGCCATTTTGTCGGTTGTCCGCTTCACCCAGAGCGTCACCCATTTCTTGTTCAGGTTTTCCATGGCCCCGCTCCAGGTTCCGCCCTCGTTGCCCGAGTGAACCACAACGGCTGCATCACAGAGGCAGTAGATGTACTTGTTTCGCTGCATGGCATTGCCGGCATTAAACCCCGCATCGGGGTATACCGAAGAGACGAGAACGAGATCGTCCGCCATCAGATACTTGCGGTATTTCGCGCTGGAGCTGCTTCGCAGAAGGTTGTCGGCAAGCACCCCGATCACCGTTCCCTCCGCTTCCAGGGACCCGAGCATTGACGCCTCATCAACCCCTCTTGCGCCACCTGAAACTATGGAATATCCATTGCCCGCGGCCGCGGCACCCAGTGCACGGCTGTAGGCCAGGTCCTTTTCGGCTGCATTGCGAGAACCAATCACTGCCAATCCGCCGCCATTGAGCAAGGCCCGGTTACCGCATCCGAACAATATGGCAGGTGAGTCCGTTCTCAGGAGCTGCTTGAATCGCTCCGGGTAATCCGGATCCGATCGCGTCATGACCCACAGCCCGGCACGAAGCCACTTCTCCATGGCCAGCGCAAGGGCTGAACCGCGTGCCATCAGGCCCGCGACCCGGTCCAGCGTAATCGCTTTGTCCAACCAGCCGTTGAGAAGCTCTCCGAGACGGCCGCTCATTAACTGTTCCGGTGTCAGCGATTTCTCTTTCAGCCACAACGCGAATCGCCCCCACTCCTTTGGGGTCAACGGCTTGACCGCCGCCTCTCTCACGTTGGAAAAGTGCGCCGTCAGCAACAAGACCGCCTGTGTATTGGGTGATACCGACATCTAATTCCCCGTGCCCGTGGCGGCCAATGCTACCGGATAGACCGCCCCGCTTCCCGCTTGGCGCAGCAAGGCGGCAAGCACGGTCACCGTCCATCCGGAGTCAATCACATCATCCACCAGCAGCGCCGGTGCCTCGGAGACGCCCGCGGAAATTTCGAACGCCCCGTCCAGATTGCGGCATTGATGGAATCGGTTCCGCTGGTCTTTCTGTGGTTCATTGTCAACAATCTTGCGAATGGCATCCACAAAAGGCAATCCCAGCCTTGCCGACAGTCGCAGTGCGAAATCCGGCACCAGCGTTGGATGGCTTATCGAAGGCACGCAGGTCACCCACCGCGGTGCGGGATCGGGCTGCCAGCGCTGCTCGATCATCTCTGCGACGGCTTCCACCAACTCGCCACGGAAATGACCGGCATGCTTGTCATCAGCGACCAGACCACCCCACCCGGCATCGCCCCAGCGCGATAAAATCCGTCCTTCTGACGCCCGAAGCTCGAGCCGCAGATTGCCCCGAAAGCCGTGCACTTGAAACGCACCGGAGGCCACCTGCGTCTTCGGCTTGAAGGGCATCTCCGCATGTCTGAGAAATCGAGTTGCTGCAATCGCCAGGGATCTATCCACGTCAATACTCACCACCGGTTCACCCAGACAGTCAGCGCACCGACCACAATCATCGGTGTCCGGGTCATCCAGGGCATTGCGTAAATGCGCCATCAGGCAACCCGCACTGCCGGTGTAATCCTGGATCTCCTGCCACTCGACTTCTCTTTGCCGGGTCAGATGTGCAATGCGCTCATGATCCATCTGGAATAGGACAGGGGTCCGGCGCCACTTACTGCCCTGCTTGATCACGGGCGCCGGGTTCTCAACGCTGAGGATCTTCAGGACCTTGTCGATCTGTCCCTGCCTGAGATTGAGATGCGGCTCGATCTCGCGAACGGATAATTCATCATGATCGGCCAACAACGCGAGGATTTCATTCACGTCCCGCTCATCGGGGAACGCACTGCGGCGGAAGTACGCGTGGATATCCTCATCCTCCTTGCCTGACAGCAGCACGCCATAGGCATTATCGATCGCCCTCCCGGCCCTGCCGACCTGCTGGTAATAGGCCACTATGGAACCGGCTGCCTGGTAATGAATGACGAAACCGAGATCGGGCTTGTCGTAGCCCATACCCAGTGCCGTGGTTGCCACCAGCGCCTTTATCTCATTTCGTAACAGCAGGTCTTCCAGATGTTGCCGGTACTGGTTGCTGTTCTCGAAGCCCTCATGCTCGACACTGCCATGGTAGGCGCGCGCATCTATCCCCTGCTGAGTCAACCACTCCGCCACCATTTCGGTATCCCGAATGGTCAGCGCATAGACGATACCCGTACCCGGCAGCTCTGGAATATGCTGCGCCAGCCAGGCGAGTCGGGATGCCTGATCGGGTAGCCGCAGCGTTTGCAGCGCCAGACTGGCCCGAACCAACGGACCACGCTGGATGTCGATACCGCCGAGTTGTGTTTGAACATCCTGAATCACCCGGTTGTTGGCGGTGGCGGTCGTGCCCAGGATCGGCATGTTGGGTGGCATCTGGCGCAACACATGGATCAGCCGCCGATAGTCAGGACGGAAGTCGTGGCCCCAGTCAGAGATACAGTGGACTTCATCCACGACGAACAGGCCAACGCGACCGGCTACCGGTAACAGCACCGCCTCTACGAATGCCTCGTTTGAGAGGCGCTCTGGCGAAATCAGAATGGCATCAACCTGATCGGCCAACATGGCCTGGCTGATCTCCGGCCAGTTATCCTGATTGGTCGAGTTGATGGTCTCAGCACGGATACCGAGCCGGTTGGCCGCCTCGATCTGGTTGCGCATAAGTGCCAGGAGAGGTGAAACAATAACCGTTAGCCCAGCCCCGCGGTCGCGCAGCATGCGTGTGCTGATGAAGTAAACCGAGCTCTTGCCCCAGCCGGTGCGCTGCACCACCATCAGCTTGCGGCGCTGGTTGACCAGCGCATCGATCGCCTCCCACTGGCCGGCACGAAATTCAGCATCGGGATCGTTGACTGCTGTTTTCAGAAGATTTTCAGCTTCACTCTTGTTCATTCGATCCAGATGCGCATTGACTTGCCCGGCCACGGGGTC
>CAZSDY010000125.1:8797-11315 GCA_964605765.1 uncultured Ectothiorhodospiraceae bacterium
CGGCCACGGGGTCAGTTCTAACATTGTAACATTCCGATATCCCAAAGCCGGCGACACGTCGGCACCGCATCGGCTCGAGATGTTATAATGTTAGAACTGACCCCAGTGGTGCTGACCCCGGCGGGTGCTCGATTGCGTCGCGCAGCACGGTGAAGGCCTCGCGCTCGATCTGGCGCACGCGCTCCATGGATATGCCGTATTGCGCAGCGAGCTCTCGAAGCTTCGCTCCGGGCTCGCTCAGCCAGCGCCGCGTGACGATGTCGCGGCTGCGCTCGTCGAGTCCCTCCAGGGCGTCCGTGATACGCTCGGCGGCGAATTCGCGCCATTCGATGCGTTCCATGGCCGCCGCGGGCTCGTAGCGCATGTCCTCGATGCATGCCGCCGGCGCCGGGTGGTAATCCTCTCGCGCGTCGTCGTCGTCGGCGTCGAAGCTCGCATCGCGCGCCTGCAGGCGCTGCTCCATCTCTCGCACGTCGTCGACGCGTACGCCCATGTCTTCGGCCACCGCGTGGACCTCTTCGCGCGACAGCCACCCCAGACGCTTCTTCACGCCGCGCAGGTTGAAGAACAGCTTGCGCTGCGCCTTTGTCGTCGCGACCTTGACTATGCGCCAGTTGCGCAGCACGAATTCGTGGATCTCGGCCCGTATCCAGTGCACGGCAAAGGAGACGAAGCGCGCACCGACACTCGCGTCGAATCGCTTCACGGCCTTCATGAGGCCGATGTTGCCCTCCTGGATGAGGTCCTCCTGTGGCAGGCCGTAGCCGCGGTAGCCTCGGGCGACCTTCACCACGTAGCGAAGGTGCGAGGTCACGATCTGCCAAGCCGCGTCGAGGTCCTGCTCGCGCTGGTAACGCAGCGCGAGGCGGCGCTCCTCCTCGGCCGATAGCAAGGGGAAGGCCTGCACGGCCCGCAGGTAGCCCTGCAAGTCCGCGGCCGGCGTTGGAAGCCGTAATGCCAGTGCGTTCGCCATCTGCCCGTCTCCCGGTGTGTCCGCGCCCTTGGTGTCCGTGCACCGTCCGGCACGCGCAACGCGCCCGCAAGCGGACAACGCGAGGCGCTCATGGACACCTGTAGTAAGAGATGGTGGCCACCTCGGAAAATTCAAGTCGCAGATTACCGGAGGATTACGGACATCGGTGGCATGGCGCTGGCGGCGCACCGGTCATGCTTGCCCTGGAGACGGATGTATAGCCGCCCTCGGTGACCATGTGCGGTGCCTGGTGGATGCTCGGCGCGCGCGTGCAGCGCCCGAGGGAACGGCGAACGCTAACCAACGCGACCTCCCAGATGGTGCGGAAGAATCCCGGGTCGGGCTCAGGCACCTGATCCTTCACCGCGTCGGCGAGTACCACACCGGACGAGGCGGCGTTGGTCATCGGATAGTCGCTCATCGGCGGGTTCCCGAACTGACGCCCGCGCCGATCAGCAGCGGTAGTCCAGCTCTTCCTCGTCGAGGATCGCCTTGATTGCCGCGAGGTGCTGCTCGGCCTGGCCGGGGTAATTCTCCAGCTCACGTGCCACCTTCTCGGCCATCTCGTCGGACATTATGCGCAACGGCATCCCGGTCTGGAGCGCGCGGATGTAGGTCTCCGCGGCGCGTTCGAAGTAGTAGAGCCGGTTGAAGGTGTCGGCGACGCTCTTGCCGATTACCAGCACGCCGTGATTGCCCATGATCATGGTCTTGACCTTCGGGTCGGCGAGCAGCGCCGCGCAGCGCTCACCCTCCTCCTCGAATGCGAGCCCGCCGAATTGCTCGTCGATCACGGTGCGGTTGAAAAAGGTCGCCGTGTTCTGATCGATGGGCGGTAGGCGGCTGTCGGCAAGCGAGGCGAGCACCGTCGCATGTATGGGATGCGCGTGCATCGCGCAGCGCGCATGTGGGCAACGCCGATGGATAGCACCGTGCAGCCCCCAGGCGGTCACATCCGGCGCTCCGGGGCGCTCGAGCACCGCCGGGTCATCGGCATCGAGCAGCAGCAGGTCGCTCGCCCGGATGCGCGAGAAATGCTCCTGATCGGGATTGATGAGAAAGCGCCGGCCGCCGTCCTCGACCGTGAGCGAGAAGTGGTTGGCAACGGCCTCGTGCATGCCGAGCCTCGCCGTCCAGCGAAACGCCGCCGCAAGGTCGATGCGCTGCGCCATGAACGGCAAGCCGGCGTTGTCGATGTTCGCTCGAACTCTGGCGACCAAGGTGCTCTCCCGTTCGACCTGCCACGATATTGACGCCGTGCGCCCGGCTTGACAAGCGAGTAAGAGCTGACTTACGGATTAGTCCTGTTGGTGTACGTCTAATGTATCTGCCATGCGCGACAAGACGCCACCTCCTCTGAACTGGCTGCACGCCTTCGAGGCCTCGGCGACGCGGACTTGAAGGAGCTTGGCGTCGCCGCGCTCGGCCAGCGCAAGACGATGCTGAAATCCATCGCCGCTCTGCGCCGAGGCGGGCCGGCGCCGTCTGACCCGCCCTCACACCCCGACGGCAAGGCGTTGGCCGAAGCGCAGTCCGACACGAGCA
>CAZSDY010000126.1:0-11278 GCA_964605765.1 uncultured Ectothiorhodospiraceae bacterium
GGCTGGGTGCCGGCGCCCCGCACCGGTGCGGCAAGGCAAACACTTTGCAGCCTACGGAGATTTCAACGACAATACGCGCGCTCTCAACGCCGCCCCAGCGAGGACAGCTTGGCAAAAGAAGATCACATTGAAATGGAAGGGACTGTCGTCGAGACGCTACCGAACACGATGTTCAGGGTGGAGCTGGAAAACGGGCATGTCGTCACGGCGCACATTTCGGGGAAGATGCGCAAACACTACATCCGCATCCTGACCGGAGACAAGGTCACCGTGCAGTTGACTCCCTACGATCTGAGCAAGGGTAGAATCACGTACCGGTCACGCTGATTGCGCCGCCGACCTCGGTCCGCGCTGCGCGGACCTCAATGCCTGTCCGGATCTCATACTCGACGTGGGTACCGGGTTGCACCTGCACCATCGTGAGCCTCGCGTCCTCGTATCCATCAAGGCTGTAGACCGCTCCGGTATCGATGTAACACACGTTACCGACTCGCGCGGTCTGGCGCGTGGGGGTGTGCCCGCAGTAAATGCGGTCGATGTCCCCTGTCACGGGCAAACCCGGTGTCGCCGTGATGCGTTCCCGGGACCACAGCGCATAGAACAGGGCACTCTCGTTACCGTTGCCCAGCATCGTCATGAAGCCTTCCCAGCTCATCCGCGGAGGGACGTCCGCATGCACGATGCCGACCAAGCCCGAATCGGTCTGGACCTCCATCGCGAGCGGCAGCCGGCCAAACGTCTGCCTGACGCGCTCGTGCTCGGGCGGCGTCAGATCGAGCCACCACTGCCCACCGTTGTAGCTCACCCACAGCTCGAGTTGCTCCGGGTCGCCCGAATTCAGCGCGAACTGCTCATGATTGCCTCTGCAGGCATGAAACCAGGGCCGCGTGAGCCAGTCGAGCGACGCCATGGACTGCGGCCCGCGATCAACCAGGTCGCCGACCGAGAACAGACGGTCGGTCGCCGGGCAGAAATCGATTTGCACCAACAATGCCTCGAGATGAGTGAACATCCCATGGATATCCCCGACCACGAAGTCGCGGCCGCGCGTGTTCGCGTCGAAGCGCTCTACCGCCGGGGCGCCACCATCCCCATGACGCGGCGCCGGTCCGGGGTACGGCGAAATGTTCAGATCAGCCATTATTCTGGATCATGGAGTGCGCGGGGGCCTGCGCGGGCAGGCCGCGTACCTGCATAGTGTAGACGCCGGCTGCGCATGATGCCGCACGACGCCTGTGCTTTGCGGTTCGGGCAGATCAAATGTCCAGGCGCCCGCGAATGTCGCGCAGCAGCCCCTGGCAAGCGATCTCGAGCATGTCGAGCACGTTGTCGAAATCCCGCTCATCCCCGTGGAAAGGATCCGGGACATCCAGCGCGTCGATAGCCGGCGCGAAATCCAGGCACAGATGCAGCACGTGCTGGCGGTCTCCCGGGCAGGTATAGCGCAAGGCCTGCAAATTGTCGCGATCCATCGCGATCACGTACTCGAACTCTCGATAATCCTTCATCTCTATGCACCGGGCGCGGTGCGCGCTGATGTCGATGCCGCGTCTCGCGCTCGCCGCCCGTGCGCGCTCATCGGCCTGCCTGCCAATCTGATAAGGGTGGGTGGCGGCCGAATCCACCCTGAGCACGGGGTCGAGCCCCACCGCGCGTGCATCCCGCTGAAACACGCCTGTGGCCATCGGTGAACGGCAGATGTTACCCAGGCAGACGAACAGCACACCGCTACGTTCGTGCATCGGCATCGGCTCCCCGTGCCACGCCAAAGGCTCGCTCAAGATGATTCCATGAGCCGGCGCACGCGCTCGAGATCCCGCGCTGTATCGACACCGGGGCCGATCGCCTCGCATGCCCGTGCGACGACAATTCGCCCGCCGTGCTGCAGGGTGCGCAACTGCTCCAGGGCTTCGATACGTTCCAACGCCCCGGTGCCGAGGCGCACGAACTCGCGCAGATAGCCGGCACGGTAGGCATAGATGCCGGCATGGCGGAGATATGTCGCATCATCGGGCATCACGTCGCTGTCGGCGGCGAACTGCGCGCGGTGCCAGGGTATGGCGGCACGGCTGAAATAGAGTGCATTGCCCGCGTCGTCGCACACCACCTTGACCACGTTCGGATCGAACAGATCCCGGATCTCGGCGAGGGGTTCGCAAAGCGTTGCCACATCCGCGCCGGCCTCGCGCGCCAGCAGCCGAGCCACCTGGGCGATACACGCCGGCGCCAGCAGCGGCTCGTCGCCCTGCACGTTGACGATGATCCGCTCGGCGCCATCGCCCCGCTCGCTCAGCACCTGGGCAATGCGCTCCGTCCCCGTACGGTGACGCGGCGAGGTCATGTGCACATGCGCACCAAAGGCAAGCGCCACGTCGCGGACGCGCTGGTCGTCGGTCGCTATGCAGACATCGGCCGCACCGCTTTCAAGAGCACGCTCGTGGACATGCTGCAACAAGGGCTTGCCCGCAACCACCAGCAACGGTTTTCCCGGCAACCTCGTCGAGCCGTAACGCGCTGGAATGATGACACTGAATCCGCATTCGGCCGGCGCGCAAGCCTCAGCCACCGGCTTCCTCGACGCTGAGAGAGCGAGCTTCTTCGCTCAGCATCACCGGAATATCGTCTCTGATCGGATAAGCCAGGCGGCACGGCTTGCAGATCAACTCTGCATCCGCCTTGCGATAATCCAACTGGCTCTTGCACACCGGGCAGGCCAGGATGTCAAGCAGCTTCTTGTCCACCTGGTAGACTCTCCAATAATGTCAGTACTCTGGCGCCGAACAATCGATGGGGCTCCGCCTGCACCGCAAGGTACCAATGTTCGGGGCCGGCGAAACGACGACATTTTACGGCATCCTTCTCGGTCATGAGAACCGGTATGCCGTCGCCAAACCGGATTTCCTCGGACCTGAATCGGTGGTGGTCGGAAAAAGTGTGGGGGATGGCGCGCACACCGCAGCGCCGAATGAACGTGTAGAAGCGTTCCGGGTGACCGATGCCACACACGGCATGCGCCGCGCCGCCTTCAAAGTGCGCGAGGTCGCGCTCCATGCGCGGGTCGGCGACGGCGCGAAACGCCGTAGGCACCAGCCTGTAGTCGAACTCACCGCGCTTGGCCCCTTCGTTGGTCACCACGACGTCGACGCTGGCGAGCCTGGAAACCGGCTCGCGCAAGGGGCCGGCGGGCAGGCAACGGCCATTGCCGTGACGGCGCACCCCGTCGATGACGGCAATCTCCACATCGCGCCCCAGGCGCAGATGCTGAAGTCCGTCATCACAGATGACCATATCGCATCCGCTATGCTCCACCAGTGCGCGCACCGTCGCCACCCGGTCCGGACCCGCGGCGACGGGGCAACCCGAGAGCCTCGCAAGCAGCACCGATTCATCGCCCACCACGACCGGGTCGCTGTCGGCGCGGACCTGCTGCGGCCACGTGTTGGCGATACCGCCGTGACCCCGGCAGGCGATGGCCGGCGCCAGTCCCGCATCGCGCAGATATCGACCCAGCCATGCGACCAGCGGCGTCTTACCCGTGCCGCCGAGTGTAATGTTGCCGACGATCACGACCGGCACATCGAAGCGGTGAGCGTTGAGCAGACCGCTGGTGTAAGCCATGCGCCGCAACACGGCGGCCGTGCAATACAGCCATGCCAGGGGCGCCAGCATGAGCGACACCGGGTGGTTCTTGCCGTACCAGATGGCATCGTACCAGCGTAGACAAGCTGTCGTGATTCTGCTCACCGAGGAGGGATCACGCGCCCGGCCACCTAGTGCGACTCTTCCACGAGCCGGGTGGCAAAGGTGAGGTTGAGAATCCCGAGCTGGCGCGCCGCATCCATCACGGTGATGACCGCCTGGTGCGGTGTCTTCCCATCCGCACTGATCACGAGTCGGGCGTCTTCGTTGTCCGCGGCGGCATTGCGCAATGCCTGCTTCAGCGTGTCGATCTGCGTGTTGACCAGTTGAACACCATTAACGTAATAGCGCCCCTGCACGTCCACCGAAATCTCGACCGGAGAGTCCGCTTCGGTACTGGCTTCACTGCTCGCTTCGGGAAGCTCGATGGTCAACGCGGAATCCCGCTGGAACGTGGTCGACACCATGAAGAAGATCAACAGCAGGAACACCACATCAATCAGCGGCGTGAGGATGATCTCGGGCTCCTCGTGGGGCGGCTTCTTGAGGTTCATTCGCTTTCCCGAACCGCCCCGCCACTGGACTCGGGCTTGCCCGCTTGCAGGGCATCGACCAACTTCATGGCTTCCTGCTCCATGGTGATGACCAGCTCGTCGATGCGGCCCCGGAAGTAACGGTAAAACATGAGGCTGGGAATAGCCACCGACAACCCGGCGGCGGTGGTCACCAGGGCCTGTGAGATGCCGTCGGCCAGTATGCCCGGGTTACCTACGCCCTGCGTGGTGATGACGGCAAATACCTTGATCATCCCGATGACGGTGCCGAGCAGCCCCAGCAGCGGTGATATCGAGGCAATCGTACCGAGGGAGTTCAGGTAGCGCTCCAGCTCGTGCACCACGTGGCGGCCCACATCCTCGATCTGCTCCTTCATGACCTGGTGCGGCCGATGGCGATGCACCAGCCCGGCGGCCAGCACGCGTCCCAGCGGAGAACCCTGGCGCAGTTCCTTGACCCGCGCCTCGTTGAGTTCGCCCTTCTTCACCCACTGCCACACGCTGATGACGAGATGCTCCGGCGCGATCCGCTTGCGCTGCAGGGTCCAGAAACGCTCCGCCACGATGGCCATGGCCACCACGGAGCAAAGAAGGATGGGAACCATCAACCAGCCGCCAGCCTTCACGAATTCGAGCACTCCGACATCTCCTCTGCCAACCAGTGGTACCGGCGCAACCCGCGCCAGGAAAAAGTACGGGGGAATCTAACAGACCCATCGGGCGCCCGAAAGGTTGACTCGTGCATGTGCACCGGATCACCGTGCCGCATGCACGGCGCAGCGGTCGAAACGGCCCGCATGCGGATGTTTCTCGAGATCGGCACCCGAGCCCCTAAGGATGATGCGTCCACAGGCGCCCGGCGGCGAGGCGCTCGAGGCGCGGTGTGCCGAGAGGCTCCCCCGGCACCAGCGTGAACGCGATAGCGCCATCGCGGGTTGTGTCACGCACACGTGCTCCGGCTGCCTCGTAGCGCTCCACGATGCGCCGCGCCGGAAAGCGGAAGCGATTGAGGTAGCCGGTCGCGAACACCGCATATGCAGGACTCGTCACGGCCACGAACGCCGCTGTGGAGGACGTGGTGCTGCCATGATGCGGGACCAGCAGGATATCCACGTCGAGCAGCGCGCCGTAGACATCAATCAACTGTTTCTCGGTCTCCTTTTCTATATCCCCGGGCAGCAGCACCGTGCCGGCCTCGCTGCGCATCAGCAACACACAGGACTCGTTGTTGCCGTCTCCCGCCTGCCCTGCCGGGGGGTGCAGGATCTCGAAGTCCACACCGTCCCAGCGCCAGCGATCGCCGGCCACGCACCGCGCCGACGAGGATGCCAGCGCGGTCACGTTGCTCAGCACCCGTCCGACCGGCATCTGCTTGCGAATGCTTTGCAATCCACCGGTGTGGTCGTGGTGACGATGACTGACGATGAGGGTGTCCACCCGGCGCACACCCAGGTGGCGCAGGTACGGTACAACAACGGCTTCACCGGCGTCGAAATGGGCTCCGAAACGCGCCCCCGTATCGTATATCAGCGTCTTCGTGCGCGTGCGCGCGATCACCGACAAGCCCTGCCCGACATCGAGCACCATCAGCGCCAGGCCGCCGGCAGGGGGCCCCACCGCGGGTGGCCACAGAACCGCGGGCAACATGAGCACCGCGCCCAGCCAGCGAGCAGGTACACCGCGGGGGGCGAGCAGCACGACCACGCCGGCAAATGCGACCGCGGTAGCCCAGGCGGGTGCGCGCGCCGGGATCTCGTAGGCCAGATCCAGGCTCGACAGCGCGGAGAGAAACGGCCAGACCAATTCCAGCGCCTGCGAAACCGCGCCCAGCATGACGCCTGCGGCGCTCTGGGACACGAAACTCAGCACCACGCCAGTCAGCGCCAGCGGCACCACAAGCAAGCCTACCCACGGCACGACCACCAGGTTGGCAATGGGCGAGAGCAGCGGTTGGCGGTCGAACAGCAGGAGCGTCAGCGGTGCCAGACCTACGGCCACCAGCCACTGTACCCGACCCCAGCGCCACCACAGCCTGCCGACCTGCCCTGGTGCACCGATGACGGTGCTGTGCATGGCGTAGAGGATCACCGCCACCGCGGTGAATGACAGCCAGAATCCCGCGGAAACGACCGAGAATGGATCGATCAGCAACACGCCTGCCATGGCAAGCGCGAGCGTGTGTCCGGAGGACAGGCAACGGCGCATGAACAGACCGCTCATGAGTGCCCAGCTCATGATGAGCGCCCGCTCGGTAGGCACGGAGAACCCGGAAAGGCCAGCGTAAGCGGCCGCGAAGACGAGCGCGCCGATCGCGCCGGCACGTGGTGCCGCGAGTGCCAGAAGGGCACGCGGGTAGAGCGTCCACAGGTGCCGGACCAGGACGAAGCCCAGCGCGGCAACGAGGCCGATGTGCAGCCCCGAGATGGCCATCAGGTGGCTGGTGCCGGTATCACGCAACGCCGACCACTGCGCACGGCTAATGTCGTCGCGATGGCCGATCGTGAGTGCATTGATGACACCGAGGTTTCGATCGGCGCCCAGCACGCGTGCGAGCCTCGCGTGGATCGCATCGCGCAGGCGGTCGACGGCGAAGCGCCGGGTGTTTGCGACACGCACGTTGTCGTCTCCCTCCCTGACATAGCCCAGCGCCTGCAAGCCGCGGCTGAACAACCATCCCTCGTAGTCGAAGCCGCCCGGATTCATCAAGCCGTGCGGCCTGCGAAGGCGTACCGTGAAACGCCAGCGCTCGCCTACGTGCATCCGCACGAGCGGCGCCTGATACCAGCTCAGACGCACCAGCCCCCGCCATTGCACCGGGGCCCGGTCGTTCCCGGCGCCGATAATGCGCTCGAGCGCCCACACCATGCGCAGACGATCCCCCTCACGCGAGGGGATCGACGCGACGACGCCTTCGGCGAGCAGCGTGGCACCTTCCAGTTGTCGGGGAAACGGCTCGCGCAAGGACAATTGCGCGATCCAGACGGCCCACAGGAATCCGCAGCACACCAGCAACGGCCAGCGCGAGCTTCGTTGCCACACCGCGAGAAATACAGCGAGCGGGAGAAACTCGACGACAAACGGGTCGGGCAACCCGTGCACACGTGCCGCCAAGCATACGCCGAGCAGAAATGCGATCGTCCCTGAGCGCATGACACATTCAAAATTCGCGAACCCTGGCCGATAATCTTAATGCCTCAAGCGCTATCATGCACTCCCTGGACGCATAGACCGGCACATGGAAGCCTTCTGTACCACTCGCGAGCAACTCCACTCCATGCATCACCTGGATCTCGAACATCGGCGTTGAGCCGGGGGAAACCATTCCGATGCCCAGACGATATTTGCGCCGTGTCCTACCGTCGGCCCTGCACGTGCGTGAGTATCCGCTGGTCAAGCTGTTCGGTGGCCTGCTGCAAAACCCCGACCTCTGGCACCTCAACCGGCACTCCGTCGCGCTCGCCGTCGCCGTTGGCCTGTTCGTGGCATTCATGCCCGTGCCAGCTCAGATGCTGCTCGCGGCCGCCATTGCCATAGGCCTCGGCTGCAACCTCTCGATTGCCGTCGTGATCGTCTGGGTCAGCAACCCCATCACCATGGGCCCGATGTTCTTCGCCGCCTACAAGCTCGGAGCAACGCTGCTCGAGCAGGCGCCGGCGCCCGTCAAGTTCGAAATCTCGGTGCACTGGCTGCTGACCGAGCTCGGCGCCATATGGGAACCCTTTTTGCTCGGGTGCTTCCTGATCGGCACGTTCACGGCACTTGCCGGCTATGTCACGGTGCAAGTCATCTGGCGCATTCACGTGATCTCTTCATGGCGCGAACGGCGCCACAAGCGCAATGGCTACAAGGCACGCGATTCGGAACCGTCGTCCGACGACGAGCCCCTATAGGACAGGGTTCGGGCGGCGGGCCTCGGGGCCGAGCGCGTTGGCAGGCGGGTGGAACACGCGGTCTTTCGGCCGCCTGGTGCCGATGCATGGATGCATCGCCGGGATTCAGGCACGACCACGGCCGATTCCCGGAGCAAGGTCTAAACCGCGTCTTTGCCCCTGGCAGTGAAGGAGGCCAGCATGGCCTTTTCACCATCTGGCTGACCCGTCAAGGGTCTATCGTCAAGCTGCCATCCTCCAGGCGGTAAGTCCGTTGCATGCGTGCGGCAAGCTCCATATCGTGTGTCGCCACAATGAGGCTCGTCTGGAATGACTGGTTCAGCTCGAGCATCAGATCGAACACCGAGCGCGCCGTTCGCCGGTCGAGATTGCCTGTCGGCTCATCGGCGAGCATGCAGGCGGGGGTGGTGACGAGCGCCCTGGCGATGGCCGCGCGCTGGCGTTCGCCGCCCGAGAGTTGTCCAGGCTTGTGCCGCACGCGTTTTCCCAGCCCGACCCTGTCCAGGATTTCGCGTGCTGCACCCGCCGCCGCGGCGCGGGACTTGCCACGCAGGAGCAGCGGCATACTGACGTTCTCCAACGCCGTGAACTCGGGCAACAGGTGGTGAAACTGATACACGAATCCGAGCGACCGGTTGCGTAACCGGCTGCGCGCGGCCTCGCCGAGATCGGCGATATTCTCGCCCGCCACCCGTACGTTGCCCCGGCTCGGCGTATCGAGCCCGCCGATGAGATGCAGCAACGTGCTCTTGCCGGCCCCGGAACTTCCCACGATGGCGATGCGCTCACCGCTACCGACGCGAAGGTCAACGCTGCGCAGAACCTCCACGTCCAGGCCCGCCTCGCGAAAATGCCGGCACACGCCCTGGCACTCGATCGCAAAGGGTTCACTCATAACGCAGCGCCTCGGCAGGCTGCGTTTTCGCCGCCCGCCAGGCGGGATAGATGGTGGCCAGCACGGACATCACGAACGCCACGCTGGCAATCTTGACGACATCGGCCCAACGCAGGTCCGATGGCACCTCGCTGATGTAATACACCTCGGGTGACAGGAACTTGGTATGCAAGAGATGCTCGATGGCGGGCACGATGCTTTGCACGTTCTCGGCGAGTGCCACGCCGCCGGCCGAGCCGAGCAGCGTGCCCATTATGCCAATGATTGTGCCTTGCACGATGAAGATCATCATGATGGCGTTGGGTGTCGCACCCAGCGTGCGCAGGATCGCGATATCGGCTTCCTTGTCCGTGACAACCATGGTGAGCGCCGACACGATGTTGAACGCGGCAACGGCGACGATCAGCGCCAGTATGACGAACATGACGGTTTTCTCGGTACGTAGCGCCCGGAAGAAATTGGCGTGATGCTGCGTCCAGTCACGCACCCAGTAGCGCCCGCCAAATCCCCTGGCGAGCTCCCTCGCCACCGCCGGTGCACGAAACAAATCGTCGAGCTTCATGCGCAGGCCGCTTGCGCGCCCGCCAAGCTGGAACACCCGGGAGGCGTCGGACAGGTGGACGATGGCCACTGCCGAGTCATACTGCGCCGCGCCGACCTCGAAAATGCCCGCCACCGTGAACCGCCGCAGCCGCGGCAGCAGCCCGGCGGGCGTCACGTTGGCGCGCGGCGCCACCATTGTGACCTTGTCCCCGGGTAACGCTCCCAGCGCGCGCGCAACCTGTTTCCCCAAAAAGATCTTGAACTTGCCCGGTTTCAGGTCCGCCAGCCTCCCCTGCTTGATGTAGCGCTCCATCTCGGACACTTTCGGTTCCTCGCCGGGCAGCACACCGCGCACCAGCACGCCGCGCACGGCAGTCCCGCGCGTGAGCATCGCCTGCGCCTCGACGAAGGGCGCCACACCGAGCACGTGCGCATGGCCGGCCGCGCGCACGGCGAGCGCCTGCCAGTCGTCCAGCGACCCGTTGAACCCCGTGATGGTGGCATGCGATGTCATGCCCAGGATGCGTTCGCGCAGTTCTTTCTCGAACCCGTTCATTACCGAGAGCACCGTGATCAGTGCCAGCACGCCAAGCCCTATACCGAGCATGGAGCTGAAGCTCATGAAAGAAATGAAATGGTTGCGGCGCCTGGCGCGGGTATAGCGAAGGCCAACATAGACGGGAACAGGCATGCGCATGGCGCGCATTAAACCACACTGCGCCGATAGATTTTCAAGGGATTTTCAAGAGGGTTTTCAAGGGTCGGTTTTCAAGGGGTCAGATCCCTTGAATGGTGGATCCTCGGACCAATACAAGCATTCAACAAGCATTCAAAGGTTTTCAAGGGGTCAGATCCCTTGAATGGTGGATCCTCGGACTAATACAAGCATTCAACAAGCATTCAAGGGATCTGACCCCTTGAAAACCGCCCGCTGCCTCCGGATACCACCCTGTCGCGCAGGTAGTTGGGAAGCGCCTGCTCCGGGACCAGGGCCTGCCCCGCGGCAAACACGGCGAGCGCGAGCACGGCGACATCGTGAGCCTCGGGCAACACCCTCGGGAAGACAGCGTCCATGCGTTGTCCTGCCTGCCGTTGCAACTCGGCCTCGTAGCTCTCCCACCCCGGCCCCGCGCCGCACCATGCCGGCGCCGGGTCCGGCGGTACCGGCGCCACCTCGGGAACGCACGCGCATTCGGGGCCGGCCGAACGCATGATGCCCCCCTCGTCCGCCCTGAACGCACCCCAGTACACCTCGCCCATGCGCGCGTCGAACGCACACAGCACGGCGTTGTGCCGATGCTTGCGGTACACGCCCTGAGCCAGTGCGCGCAGCGATGAGACGGGTGCAACCCCGAGCCCTGCGCCAAAGGCGAGACCTTGAGCGACGCCCGTTGCAATGCGTACCCCGGTAAACGATCCGGGCCCGTTTCCGAACGCGAGGCCATCGAGCTCATGCAACGCGATATCGGCACGCTGGAGCAGACCTTGTACCATCTCCAGAATCAGGCGGGCATGGCGCCGTGGAGCATGTCGCGTGTCGGCCACCGTGTCTCCATCGACATGCAGAGCACAGGAGCAGTTATCGGTCGCCGTTTCTATGCCGAGCACGCGCACTGAATCAGCCCACGGGACCAAGCCCGAAAAACCGTTCCACGTCGCACACGTCCCGGCTGAACGGAAACGGCGGCAGGCTTTTCAGGAACACCTTGCCATAGCCGCGGCTCGTGAGCCTCGGGTCGCATAGCACCAACACGCCG
>CAZSDY010000127.1:0-11222 GCA_964605765.1 uncultured Ectothiorhodospiraceae bacterium
CGGGTCGCCAGGCGCGAGACCGCGCGGATCGGCACTCATGTCGGTGTGGCCGAACAAGCTCGGCTCATAGCCGGCCCGGCGTGATTCGATGGCGATGTTCGTGTGCCTCGCATCGAGCGGCGCCCCGTTGACCACGCAGCGATGATTGTGCAGGTACATTCCGGTATACAGGTTCGCGCGTCCCGGGCCGCAGGGTGTCGCCTGAGCGTAGTGTTGCCGAAACAGCACGCCGTCGCGGGCGAGCGCATCGAGGCGCGGCGTTCTCACGCACGGGTGACCCACGGCGGAGAGGGAATCACCGCGCCACTGCTCGGCGGTGATGAGCAATACGTTCCGGAGTCCGGTCATGGCGCGTGCACGGGAGCGTATGCAGGGTTCACGGACTGCGCTGCCTGGCCGCGCCCGGATGGTCCGCCGCGCCTTTGAGATCGAGCTCGCCGGCAAAATGACACGACACGAGAGTATCGGGCTCCAGCGACGTCAGCCGCGGGGCTTGTGTTGCGCAGACGTCCTGCGCGAAGCGACAGCGGGTTCGGAACCGGCAGCCCGATGGTGGATCGGCGGGATTGGGACGCTCGCCCTTGAGCTGCACCGGGTGCATCACCGCGTCCGGATCGGCGACCGGGATTGCCGACATGAGCGCCTCGGTATAGGGGTGCTTCGGCGTGTAGTAGAGCTTCTTGGTCGGGGCTATCTCGACCAGTTGGCCCAGATACATGACCGCGACCCGGTCGCAGGCGTAGGCGACCGCGGCCAAGTCATGGGCGATGAAGAGATACGTGAGCCCGAGCTGGTGCTGCAGCTCTTTGAGGAGGTTCAGCACTTGTGCCTGGATGGAGACGTCGAGCGCCGAGACCGGCTCATCACAGACCACGAACTTGGGATGCAGCACCAGCGCGCGGGCGATGGCGACGCGCTGGCGTTGACCGCCGCTGAAAGCATGTGGATAGCGGTTGAGGTGATCGATGTTGAAGCCGCAGCGTGCGGCAATGTCGATGACCCGGTCCTTGATCTCGGCGCCCTTGGCGATGCCGGTGACCAGCAACGGCTCCCCGATGATGTCGCCTACCGTCATGCGCGGGTTGAGCGAGGAGTAGGGGTCCTGAAAAATCATCTGCATGTTGCGCCAGGCTGCCCGCAGGCCCCTGGCGTCGAGGTGCATGACCTCTGTCGCCTGGTCGCCGAGATACAGGGTCACCGACCCGCCGGTCGGCTGTAAGGTCCGCAATATGGCGCGTCCGACGGTGGTCTTCCCGGAGCCGCTTTCTCCCACGAGCCCGAGCGTTTCTCCCTGATCGACGCTGAAGCTCACCCCGTCGACCGCCTTGAGCAGGCCCGTCGCTCGACCGAGAAGGCCCCGCTTTCCGACCGGAAAGTGCACGGCGAGATCCTTGACCTCGAGCAGCCTCGCTGCCGCCACGCTGCGTGCGCCAGCCTCATTCATAGAGATGGCATTCGACGCTATGTGCGTCCGTCACACGATGTTCCACCGGGGCATGCATGTCACAAGTACCTGCCACAAAGGCATTGCAGCGCGGGTGAAAGCGACAACCCGCCGGCATCTCGAACAGGCCGGGCACGGTGCCCTTGATGGCGACGAGCTCGTCATCGAGATCACCGAGCCGCGGGATGGCGCGCAGCATGTCCCGCGTGTACGGATGCTTGGGGTCGTGAAAGATGTCCCGCACCGTGCCCTGTTCCACGATGCCGCCCGCGTACATGATCGCGACGTGGTCCGCGATCTGTGCGACCACGCCCAGGTCGTGAGTGATGAAGATGATGGCCATGTGAAACTCTTCCTGCAGCTCACGCATCAGCTCGACGATTTGAGCCTGGATGGTGACGTCGAGCGCGGTGGTGGGCTCGTCGGCAATCAACAGCGCCGGATTGCACGACAGCGCCTTTGCAATCATGGCACGCTGGCGCATCCCACCCGAGTACTCGTGTGGATAGCGATCGACAGCCGCATTCGGGTCCGGGATGCCGACCTTGTCGAGCAGGCTGACGGCAATCTCCCGGGCCTCCTTCTTCGATGCCTTGCGGTGCAGCGTGATTACCTCGCTGACCTGGTTGCCGATGGTGTACAGCGGCGAGAAAGAGCTCATCGGCTCCTGGAAGATCATGGCGATGTCATTACCGCGCAGATCGCGGATCTCGTTTCCGCGCGGCGCAAGCGTCGCGATATCGACGATTCCGTCGGGCGAGCGGTGAAAGCGCATGCTTCCCCGCGTGATCTTCAGCTCCCTCGGCAGTAGTTGCAGGATCGAAGAAGCAGTGACGCTCTTACCACAACCGCTTTCGCCCACCAGAGCGAGCGTCTTGCCCCGCTCGAGGACGAAGCTCACGCCTTGCACGACGCGCACCTCACCCTGATCGGCGAACAGGCTGATATCGACATCGCTTAGCTCGAGGAGTGCGTCCGGGTGCATGCGGCAACCTATTTCGAGTACGGATCGGCGGCGTCGCGCGCCCCGTCGCCGACGAAGTTGAAGGCGAGCACCGCGACGACCACGAACAGCCCCGGTATCAGCAACCAGGGCATGAGCACGAGCGAACGCACGTTCTGGGCCGAATAGAGCAGCACGCCCCAGCTCACCGCCGGCTCGCGCATCCCGAGACCGAGGAAGCTCAGGGTCGTTTCCGCGAGGATGATGTAGGGAAAGGAGATCGTCAGGTCCACGATCAGATAGCTCATGAACGAAGGCAGCATATGATGAACGATGATGCGCGCATCACTGCACCCCGAGAGGCGGGCCGCGACCACGAAGTCTTCCTCGCGCAGGGAGAGCAGCTTGCCCCTCACCCGCCGGGCCAGATGGGTCCAGCCGATCATGCCGAGGATCATCGTCACCGCGATGTACACTTGCGTGGCCGACCAGTCGCGCGGCAGCGCCGCGGCCAAGGCGAGCCACAGGGGCAGCGTGGGGATGGAACGTATGAACTCCACCATGCGCATGATGAGCAGGTCGGCGATACCGCCCATGTATCCCGAGATGCCCCCGAAAAAGAGGCCGAGCACGAAGGCGAGCGCGACCCCGATGAACCCGATGGACAGCGATGTACGGGTCGCGTACAAGGTGCGGGAGAACACGTCCCGGCCGAGCTGGTCGGTGCCGAACAGGTGGATCTTGCTGCCCTGCACGCCGAACAGATGGCGGTCCGATTCGATTAGCCACAGCAGCTTGTAGGGCTCGTCGTTGACGAACAGCTCGATCGGGTAGCGCTTGCTCCGGTCAACGGTGGTTATCTTGCGCAAGGTCACGGGGTCGCGCTTGCTCTTCCAGCCGAAGATGAACGGGCGGATGTGAAAGTTGCCCTCCTGATCCAGGAAATGGATGCCCATGGGGGGTCCCTGAGCGTAGCGCAGGTTTCGGGTCTGTGGCTCATAAGGGGCGAGAAACTCCGGTATCAGCGAGATGACCAGGAAACCACTCAGCAGGGTCAGGCCCACGATCGCCCCGTGGTGGCGCTTGAACTTCCACCACATGAGCTGCCATGAGGTCGCGACATCGTAGCGCCGCGCGCCGCCCTCCGTCGTGAGAGGACCGGCGGTGGCGGTTTGGCTGCCCACGGCGTTGCTCATCAGCGCGCCGCCTCGAGTCGAATTCTCGGATCGAGCCACATGAGCAGCAGATCCGATACCAGGGTGCCGATGACCACGAGAAAGCAATAGATGAGGATCATGGCGCCCGCGAGGTACATGTCCTGATTCAGCAACGCGTTCAGGAACAAGGGGCCGGTATCCGGCAACGACAGCACCAGCGCGACGATGGGCGCACCCGAGATGATGTTGGTGAGCTCCCATCCGAGCGTGCTTGCAATTGGATTCAGCGCCATGCGCACCGGGTACTTCATGAGCAGCCTGAACTCCGATATTCCGCCCGCCCGCGCCGCCGTCACATACATCTTGTTGATCTCGTCCAGGAGCGTTGCGCGCATGGTGCGCATCTGAAAGGCGGTCCCCGCCGTGCCGAGCACGACCACCGGCACCCACAGGTGAGCCAGCATGTCCCAGAACCTCGCCAGACTCCACGGCACATCCTCGAACTCGGGCGAGAAGATCCCGCCCGCGCTCAGGCCGAACCACCTGTGCCCCAGGTAGAGCAGGATCAGAGCGAGCATGAAGTTCGGGGTGGCGAGCCCCAGGTAGCCGATCACCGTGACCGTGTGGTCGCCGATCGAGTATTGGCGCACCGCCGAGAAGATACCGATCGGCAGGGCGAGCAGGTAGGTGAACAGCAGCGTGCTGAAGGCGAGCGCCAGGGTGAGACCCAAGCGCTCGCCGATGACGTCCGAGACGGGCCGGTGATACTCCCACGAGAAGCCGAAGTCTCCGTGAACGACGTTGCCTAGCCAGTCGATGTACTGGATGTAGAAGGGGCGGTCCAGACCGAGCTCGTGGCGCATCTCGTCCACCTCCGCCTGGGTGAAGACGACGCCCCCTTGGGCCTTCTTGTTGACGTAGGAATCGGCGAAGTCGCCCGGGGGGAGCTGGATCAGGACAAAGGCGACGATGGACACGGCGACCAGCATGACGACCATGGACACCAGCCGTTCAGCGATCAGCCGCAGCATGGAGGCCACCTTCCCCTGCAGCGGGAAGCGCAATGCTCATCAACGGTGAATATCCGGCGGAGCCGCGTGGCTCCGCCGGAGGTCCCGACCGTCAGTATGGCAAGGCGAACCGAGCCACCCTCAGTTCTTGAAGAACCACTGGTCGGCGCGCAGCGCGTACGAGTAGCCATACCCGAAGTTCGTGATCTTGTACTCGGCCACGTTTTCGAGGTTGTTGGAAACCACGTGTGGTTTTGGAATACGACCGACGGTGCCGATGACAATGAGGTTGTCCTTGTGGATCTTCACGATCTCGCGGCCGAGCGCCATGTAACGGTCGCTGCCGGGCTCGACCGTGGGCCACTCCTTCGCGATCTCGGCCAAGCGCTTGGCCCAGTCGGGCGGCTCCTCTCCGGTCGCGCCGCCGCTGTTCAACCAATCGCGCCACGGCACGCCCATCAAGGGCGTGAAGTCCGAGAACGGTACCACCATCGACGAGACATTGGAGATCAACACGGGCTCGAAGGGCTCGTCCCACTCGATCGTGATGTCGGCGTCGTTGGCAGCCCCCTTCTCGCGCAGCGCCTGGCTGGTGACCTCCTTGACCAGGGCGTTGATACCGAGATCCTTCCACCAGCTCGCTATGAGGGTGGGAAACTCGGGCGTGAACACGAACTGCGTGCTGTACTCCCAGAGAACCGTCAAGGGCTTGCCGTCGGGGCGCCGGCGGATGCCGTCGGAACCACGCTTCAAGCCCATCTCGTCGAGCAGCGCATTGGCCCGGCCCGGGTCGTATTCAATCAGGTACGTCTCATCCGCGGGATCCACGAAGCTTGCCACCGGCACTGCCTGGCGCGGCTCGGAAAGCCCCAGGAAAATGAGCTCGTTGATCTCGTCGCGGTTGATCGACAGTGAAATCGCCTGGCGAAAGCGCACGTCAGCGTAGATCTTACGCAGCACCGGGTCCTTGTGAGTTTGATTGAAGATCAGTACCGGCCCGAGTGCCGACGGCGGCAGGGTCACCTTGTAGTTGCCCTTGGCCTCATTCTCCTTGAGCACCGGATAATCGTTCACGGCCATGTTCTGAGACTTCTGGTCCAAGTGCCCATTCGCGATCTCGATGGGCCACAGCTCCTTGTCCAGGAAGCGCTCGTGGTGCTTGTCGACATAGGGGAGCTGGCGTCCCTCGGTGTCCACCTTGAAGTAGTAGGGATTGGGCTCGAAGATGCGCCGCTGGGTGTTGATGCTGACCATGAGGTGACTTTCGAGGGTCGGGATCTTCATACCATCGGGGGTGGACCCGGTGGAGTCCATCCACTTGTCCCAAAAGTGGTCGAAGCGCTCGCGCCAGTTCTTGTAGCCGGCCGCTTTCGCTTCCTCGTCCGCATTGGCGTTGTACTTGATGTGCATCGGAGCGAGAAAGTGCTTGACCGCGAAGGGGGTGAAGTAGGAGCCGATCCCGCTCAGGTACTGCAGCAGCGCCGGATAGGGCTTGTCGAAGATGAGCTTGACCGTGGTCTCGTCGATCTTCTCGGCGCGCATTCCGATCCCCCACGGAAAGGGCGTCTCCTTGTGGATGTCCTTGTTGTTGATGATGTCGTTGGCCCAGAAGGTCACGTCGTCGGCGGTAAACGGCTCGCCGTCGGACCATTTGTGCCCCTTGCGCAGGAAGAAGGTGATCTCGGTGAAGTCGTCGTTCCACTTCCAGCCCTTGGCGACGTTGGGCACCACCGTCTGCATATCGTCCGCGTAGCGCACGAAGTTGACCTGGCGCCAGGCCAGGATCTCCGAGGTGCCGGACTCGTAGGCGCGCGCAAAGCCATGCAGCGTTCCGCCGTACTTGCCGCAGTCGCGCAACGGCATCACCACCAACGGCTCCGCCGGCAGACGCTTCTCGACGGGCGGTAGCTTCCCTGACGCCACGTCCGCATCCCAGCGTGGATTCTGGGAGATGCTGAGCTTGCCCTTCTTAGCTTCGAAATCGGCGAGCTCCAGTTGCTGGGGGAACGCCGGGGTCAGCCCCTGTGGATTCGCCGACGTGGGACATGCCAGCACGAGCGTGGCAGGCCACAGCGCGAGGCAAATCGTCGCCGCTGCGCCGCCGCGCAAGAGGCGCGAGAGGAAAGACAGAAATGATTGATGGAACATTGTTTCGTCCTCCATTGCTTTCTTGGTAATTGGGTAGAGAACTATTGGAATTGTTATGAACTTATCATGCGCCGAAAGTGTGGACTTGTATAGATATCTGTTTTTTGAGTTTTTCGATCGACCAATTCAAGGGGTCAGATCCCTTGAATCTGTTCTCGCTGCCGAGTGCCCAGCCAGGGATGGCCGAGACCGGGGCTGCTCGCGGTATTGGTCGCTTTCAAGGGATCTGACCCCTTGAATGCTCGTGCCCGCTGGCACGCAGCTTGTCAAGGTAGGCCGCCCAGTGCCGTGTTTGGTTCTTCCCCAGATCATAGAGCCAGTCCCAGGAATACAACCCCGAGTCATGTCCGTCGTCGAAGTGGATCTTGACGGCGTAGTGGCCCACCGGTTCCAGACTGACGATGTTGACATCTTCCTTGCCGATCTGAAGCACCGCCTGCTCGGGCGAGTGACCCCTCACCTCGGCCGATGGCGAGTACACGCGCAGGTACTCGCAGGGCAGGTCGAAGCACGCGCCGTCATCGAAGCTGATTTCCAACACCCGGCTTTGCTGATGCAGGGTGAGCCCGGTTGGTGTCGGTGATGATGATTTCATGCGTAGGCTCGCAGGAACCCCGTCCTGGTCCCCCTCAGGCCGCCTCGCGCTCCATGTCGGGGGTGTATTGCCCCAGACAGGCGGCGCCGTTCATCTTCTCGCGGCGATACAGTGCGCGCTGCGCGGCGTCGGCATTGTGCGGATCGCCAAGCCACGTCCTGAGACAGGGATCCTGCAACGCACGCCCGTAGGAAAAGCTGAGCGTCCAGGGGTGCGCGGCGCCGCCGCTGTTCATGGCGTTGAGGTGTGCGGTTGCCGTCTGTGCGCTCTGGCCGCCCGACAGGAACACGACGCCGGGAATGGCGGCAGGCACCGAGCGCAGCAGGCAGCGCACCGTTGCCTCGGCGACCTCTTCGACACCGGCCTGCACCGCACAATTCTTGCCCGAGAGCACCATGCTCGCCTTGAGGATGGTGCCTTCCAGCACGACGCCCTGCTCGCTGAGGGCCGCGAACACGCGGCGCAGTGTCGCCCCGGTCACCTCGTCGCAGCGCTCCATGCTGTGCGTGCCGTCCATCAGGACTTCGGGTTCCACGATGGGCACGATGCCGGCTTCCTGGCACAGGCCGGCGTAGCGTGCGAGCGCGTGCGCGTTGGCCTCGATGCACGCCGTGCTCGGGAGATCGTCCCCGATCGTGATAACGGCGCGCCATTTGGCGAAGCGCGCGCCCAGATCCGCGTACTCCCGCAGGCGAGAGCGCAGCCCGTCGAGCCCCTCGGTCACCTTTTCGCCGGGGTGGCCTGCGAGGTCCTTGGCGCCGGCATCGACCTTGATGCCGGGCAGGATGCCCCGCTCGGCAAGCGAGCTCGCGAAGGGCACGCCGGCCGCCGTCGATTGGCGAAGCGTCTCGTCGAACAGGATCATGCCGCTGATGTAGTTTTCGGCTCCCGCCGTCGTGATCAGGATCTCGCGATAGGCGCGACGCTGATCCTCGGTGGATTCGACATTGATCGAATCGAAGCGTTTCTTGATGGTCGGCATGCTTTCATCGATCGCGAGTATACCTTTGCCTCGCGCGACCATCGCGGCGGCAGTGGTGGCCAGTTCCCCTGCGTTCATCTCGTGTACCTCCAGGCATGTTCTAGGCGGGCACAGCCCACCGTTCCTTCCGGGTTCGGGTCCGATTGTAAGGCAATTCCCGGCTGCGGGTCAGGCGTTCGCCGACCGGCCACGTGCGCAGCGCTTCAACGCGCGTTGCGCTGCTCCAGTATCTCCACGGCCGGCAGCTTCCTGCCCTCCAGGAATTCGAGAAACGCACCGCCGCCCGTGCAGATGTAGGAGACACCATCGCCGAGCGCGTACTTGTCGATGGCGGCCAGCGTTTCGCCCCCTCCGGCGATGGAGTAGGCGCCGCTTGCCGCGATGGCGTCGGCGAGCGCGCGTGTGCCGGCAGAGAACTGCTCGCGCTCAAAGACGCCCGCGGGCCCGTTCCACACGATGGTGCCGGCCTGTGCGATATGCTCGCACCAGCGCTCGGTGGTCCGCGGGCCTATGTCGAGGACCATTTCGTCGGCCGCGATCTCCGAGGCCGGTGCCACGCGTGCCCGCGCGGTATCGCTCGGTGCATTGGTGACCACGACATCGAAGGGCACCGGCAGCTCGCCTCCACCCTCGGCGATGGCGTGCATGATGCGCCGCGCCGTATCCACCAGATCGGGCTCGTACAGCGATGCACCCACGTCGTGTCCCGCCGCCGCGATGAACGTGTTGGCGATGCCGCCGCCGACGATCAAGGTGTCCACCGATTGCGACAGGGTCTCCAGCACCGCGAGCTTGGTCGATACCTTGGCGCCACCCACGATGGCAAGCAGCGGGCGAGCGGGGGACTCGAGGGCACGGCCAAGCGCCTCGATCTCGCGTATCAGCAAAGGTCCGGCACGCGCAACGGGTGCGAATCGCGCGACGCCGTGCGTCGAGGCCTGGGCGCGGTGTGCGGTGGCAAAGGCGTCCATCACGAACACGTCGCAAAGCGCCGCCATCGTGCGTGCCAGCGCCTCGTCATTGGCCTTCTCGCCGGCGTTGAAGCGCACGTTCTCGCCGAGCACGATCTCGCCGCGCCCGATCTGGACGCCGTCCAGCCAGTCGCCCGCGAGGCGAACCCGACGGCCCATCAGCTCGCCCAGCCGGGTCGCCACCGGCGCCAGGGAGAATTCCGGATCGAATGTCCCTTCCGTCGGTCGGCCAAGGTGCGACAGCACCAGGGTACGCGCGCCGCGCTCGGCCAGCCGCGAGAGGCTCGGCACACAGGCCTCGATGCGCGTGTTGCTGGTGACCACGCCGTCGTCGACGGGTACGTTGAGATCCTCGCGAATCATCACCCGCCGGCCCGCCAGATCGAGGTCGTCCGTACCCGGCAGCGTCACGGGCACCACCACGGCCGCGCCGGCACTGCACGCGGAGTCATCATGGCGGTGCGTTCATCAGCGCCACGATCGTATCGAGCATGCGGTTGGAGAACCCCCACTCGTTGTCATACCACGCGAGCACCTTGACGAGCCGCCCGTCCTGGACCTTGGTGAGCGGGGCTTCATAAATCGACGAGGCCGGATTGTGGTTGAAGTCCACCGACACCAGGGGCTCCTCGTTGTAGGCGAGAACGCCCGCGAGCTCGCCCTCGGCCGCCTCGCGCAGCAAGGTATCGATCTCCACCTTGCTGGTGTCGCGGGACGCCGTGAAGGTGAGGTCCACGACCGACACGTTGAGCGTCGGTACGCGCATGGCAAATCCGTCGAGCTTGCCATCGAGCGCCGGCAGCACCAGGCCGACCGCGGCGGCAGCGCCCGTCTTGGTCGGAATCATGGATTGCGTGGCCGAGCGGGCGCGGCGCAGATCCGAGTGATAGACATCGGTGAGCACCTGGTCGTTGGTGTAGGAGTGGATGGTGGTCATCAGCCCGTGCTCCACGCCGATACCCTCGTGCAGGGGCTTGACCAGCGGGGCCAGGCAGTTCGTGGTGCACGAGGCGTTCGAGATCACCGTGTGGGAAGCCTTCAGCGTATCGTGATTGACGCCGTAGACGATGGTCGCGTCGACTTCCTTGCCCGCCGGGGCCGAAATGATGACTTTTTTCGCACCGCCTTCCAGGTGCGCGGCTGCCTTGGTCTTGCTGGCAAAGAATCCCGTGCTCTCCACGACCACGTCGACCGCCAGCTCCGCCCACGGCAGCTTTGCCGGATCGCGCTCCGCCAGGCACTTGATCGCATCGCCATTGACCAGCATGGCGTCGTCCTCGACGTGCACCGTGCCCGGAAACCGCCCGTGTGCCGTGTCGTAGCGCGTCAGGTGCGCGTTGGTGTGCGCATCGCCCAGATCGTTGACCGCGACAATGCTGATTTCGCTCGTGCGGCCGCTCTCGTAGAGCGCGCGCAGGATGTTCCTGCCGATACGCCCGTAGCCGTTGATGCCTACTCGAATTGCCATGACTGTCCTTTTACAAGTCGAAAAAAAAGCCTCGTCTGCAGAATTCGTGGGCGAGTCGCGGCGGTTCTCCACAAGTCCACATGCCGGAGCACCCTTCTATGGGAGAGCGAACCGCTTGTGGATCCTGTGGGAAACCGCCCGGCCAGCTCGAGGATCACCTCGTTCGCCCTCTACAGCCAGACAAACCCTCATCCATTCAGAGGGGTACAGGAGAATCCCGGCGAGCCCGACCCACGGATGTCCCTGAGGAGCGAAAAAAAAGAACTCTTCAGCAAGACTTGCGAGCATCCCGAGACGATGATTGCTCTCGCAAAGCCCCCAAGCGTGCCAAGAACATCGCGCTATCACGGTGTACCGTCCATGGCACGCTCGATGGCCTGCGCCACGTTGTCCACGCCGAAGCCGAAGTGCTCGAAGAGCACGCCCGCCGGTGCCGACTCCCCGAACGAATCGATGCCGATGACCTCGCCGCACGCCCCCACGTACTTGTACCAGAGAGGCGTG
>CAZSDY010000128.1:0-11010 GCA_964605765.1 uncultured Ectothiorhodospiraceae bacterium
GATCGAGATAGCGCCCGAGGTCCTCGAGCCGATCGCGCTCGCACCGAAGACGGGTTTTACCCGGTTCATCAGGCGTGAGCCGCTCGGCGTCATCTTCGTGATCGCGCCGTGGAACTATCCTTATTTGACGGCGGTCAACTCGATCATACCGGCGCTGATGGCGGGCAACGCGGTGCTGCTCAAGCATTCCGCGCAAACCCCGCTTTGCGCGGAACGCTTCGCGCAGGCCTTCGAGCAGGCGGGCCTGCCAGACGGACTCTTTCAGTACCTGCATCTGAGCCATGCGGGGGCTTGCGCGGTGATCCAGAGTGATGCCGTGGACTTCGTGTGCTTCACCGGCTCGGTGGCTGGCGGCCGGGCGGTGCAGGAAGCCGCGGCCGGGCGCTTCATCGGCGTGGGGCTCGAGCTCGGGGGCAAAGACCCCGCCTACGTGCGCGCCGACGCCAACATCGAACATGCAATCGAGAACGTCGTGGACGGCGCATACTTCAATGCCGGCCAGTCGTGCTGCGGCATCGAGAGGATCTACGTGCACGCGCACGCGTATGACAGGTTCGTCGACGGTGCCGTCGAGGTCGTGAGCGGGTATCGGCTGGGCAATCCGCTGGACGCTGACACCACCCTGGGACCCATGGTACGCGCCGGCGCGGCGGATTTCGTGCGCGGCCAGACGGGCGACGCGCTGGCCGCCGGGGCGCGCGCCATGATCGACACCAGCGCCTTTGCCATGGACAAGGCCGGGACACCGTACCTCGCCCCGCAACTCCTTGTCGATGTGAATCACGACATGCGCGTGATGAGCGAGGAGAGCTTCGGACCCGTGGTCGGGGTGATGCGCGTCGCGTCGGACGAGGAAGCCGTCGCGCTCATGAACGACAGCCGCTACGGGCTCACGGCGTCGGTGTGGACGAGCGACGAGCGCGCCGCGGTCGAAATCGGTTCACGGCTGCAGACGGGCACCTGCTTCATGAACCGGGCCGACTACCTGGACCCGGCTCTGGCCTGGACCGGGGTCAAGGATTCCGGACGAGGCTGCACCCTGTCCAGGGTCGGCTACGAGCAGCTTACGCGGCCCAAATCGTTCCACCTGCGCACGGCTATATGACTCATGCGCCGCCTGCGGGCACCATGTCATAGGGAGCAACCGAATGAACGACGAGATGAAGCTGGCCGGCAACTGGCACTTTCCCACCCCGATCAGGTTCGGTGCGGGGCGCATCGGCGAGTTGCCCGATGCGTGCTCGGAGCTTGGCATGACACGGCCCCTGCTGGTCACGGATCCGGGTCTCGTGGGACTCGAAATGGTGCGCGACGCGGCCGAGTCTTGCGTCGCGCGCGGGCTCGCCTGCCGCGTGTTCTCCGAGGTGCAGGGCAATCCCGTGGAAGCCAATGTCCGCGCAGGTGTGTCCGCGTTTCGTGAAGGCGGGCACGACGGAGTCATCGCTTTCGGCGGCGGCAGTGCGCTCGATGCGGGCAAGGCCGTCGCCCTGATGGTCGGTCAGAGGCGGCCGATTTGGGACTTCGAGGATCGTGAAGACTGGTTCACACGCGTCAACGAGGCCGGCATGGCGCCGGTGGTGGCCGTTCCCACGACCTCCGGCACGGGCTCCGAGGTGGGGCGCGCGGCCGTCATCACCGACGAGCGCGACCACACCAAGAAGATCATCTTCCATCCCCGCATGCTGCCCGCCAGGGTGATCGCAGACCCCGAACTGACAATCGGCCTGCCCCCGCACCTGACCGCGGCCGTCGGCATGGACGCCTTGTCGCACAACATGGAAGCATTTTCCAGCCCGCTCTATCACCCGCTCGCGCAAGGCATCGCGCTCGAGGGAATGCGCCTCATCAAGGACTGGCTGCCTCGCGCGTGTGCCGACGGCGGCGATATCGAAGCCCGCGCCCACATGCAGGTCGCATCCACCATGGGGGCGACGGCGTTCCAGAAAGGGCTGGGGGCCATGCACAGCCTCAGCCACCCGTGCGGCGCGCTGCTCAATACGCACCACGGCCTGACCAACGCGGTGGTCATGCCCTATGTGCTCGCATTCAATCGTCCCGCCATCGACGACCGGATGACCGCACTCGCGCGCTATCTGGGGATGGCCAAGCCGTCTTTCCAGGCGGTGATGGACTGGGTGCTGGCGCTGCGCGAGCGTGTCGGCATCCCGCACACGCTCGTCGACATCGGGGTTGGACTGGAACACGCCGGGCAACTCGCAAAGATGGCAGCCGTCGACCCCTCCTCGCCTACCAACCCTGTCGCACTCAGCGTGGCAAATTGCGAATCGCTTTACCGCGACGCCATGCAAGGCAGCCTGGGTGGGGCCTGAACGGCCCGATCCCGGAGCCGGGACAGGGGAAAAACGCGACGGACTACGCAGAAACCCCGCTATACTGTTTACGCAGCCCGCCCTGTGCCACTATGGTGGTGTCCGATTAAGAGGGTGGTGAAAAACGGTGTTTTTCACCACCCCGTTAATGAAACTCCGATCCCTGCCGGGGGTCCAACACGAGCACGTTCACGCAATGAGTCCATTCATGCATGCACTTCGGCACATCGTGAGGTCTTGCGTCCTCGCCTTGCTCGCCGCCGGCGCACTGCCGGCATCACTGGCTTCGGTCACGGAGCCGGCACCGCTCACCGTCACGTCCGAGCACCGTCAGGCCGCCGGGCTGATCGTGCATCTGATGACGAACTACCACTACCTCAAGGCGCCGCTCGACGACGAGCTTTCCGCGGAAATCCTGACGAAGTATCTGGACAGCATGGATCCGGACCGCCTGATTTTCTTGCAACGCGATATCAACGCTTTCCAGGCGTACCGCCGCAAGTTCGACGATTTTCTGCGTGCCGGCTATGTCAAGCCCGCCTTCGAGATCTTCCGCATTTTCCGCACGCGTGTCGCCGAGCGCGAGGAGTTCGCCCTGTCGCTGTTGTCACACGACTTCGACTTCGACAGGGACGAAGCATTCAGGCTGCGCGATGAGAAGTCCGCGTGGGCCGGCACACCGGCCGCACTCGACGAGTTGTGGCGCAAACGCGTCAAGAATGATCTGCTCAGTCTGTTGATTTCGGGTCGCAGTATCGAGCAGGCGAGAGAAACGCTCACCAAGCGTTACCAGGGTATCGTGCGCCGCGCTCAGCAGCTCACCGCGAACGACGTGTTCCAGCTTTTCATGAACGCCTACACGACGAGCGTGGAGCCGCATACGGCCTATTTTTCGCCGCGGACCTCGGAGAACTTCAAGATCCGCATGAGCCTCTCGCTGGAAGGTATCGGTGCGGCCCTGCAAAGCGAGGACGAGCACACCGTCGTGCGGCGCATCATCCCCGGCGGGCCTGCCGACCTGGGTGACCAGCTCCAGGTCGACGACCGCATTGTCGGCGTGGCGCAGGGTGAGGACGGCGAGATGATCGACGTGGTGAGCTGGCGCCTGGAGGATGTCGTCGATCTGATCCGCGGACCGAAGGGCACCGTGGTGCGCCTCGAGGTCCGGCACAAGGATGCCGGCACCGAAGGGCCCACGGATTTCATCACGCTGGTGCGCAACAAGATCAAGCTGGAGGACCAGGCGGCGCAGAAATCGATCATCGATCTCGGCGAAAACGGCAGGCACGTGGAGATCGGCGTGATCGACGTGCCGACCTTCTATCTGGACATGGGGGCGATGGCGCGCGGCGAGAAGAATTACCGCAGCACGACGCGCGATGTGCGCCGCCTGATCCATGAGCTCGAGGGGGAAGGGGTGAGCGGCATCATCATTGATCTGCGCGGCAACGGCGGCGGATCACTGGTGGAAGCGACCGAGCTCACCGGCCTGTTCATCGCCTCCGGGCCGGTGGTACAGGTGCGTGATTCGAGCGGCAGGGTGAAAGTCAATGACGACCCCGATCCGGGCATTGCGTATGACGGCGCTCTGGCGGTGTTGGTCGATGGGCAGAGCGCATCGGCCTCGGAGATATTCGCCGGGGCTATACAGGACTACAACCGCGGCATCGTGGTCGGCGCGCCGACCTATGGCAAGGGCACGGTGCAGAATGTCGTCGATCTGAACCGTTTCGTGGGTCCCGACATCGGAAAGCTCGGGCAGCTCAAGGTGACGATAGCCCAGTTCTTCCGGGTCAGCGGCGACAGCACGCAGCATCGCGGCGTCGTTCCGGACATCGTGCTCCCGTTCGTGGATGGCGCGGACGACACCGGCGAGCGAGCGTTGAAGAACGCGTTGCCCTGGGCCACGATCAGCCCCGCGAGCTACCGCCCCTTTCACGGGTTGGGCAGCACCATTGCCACGCTGCGTCGCCGCGAGCAGCGCCGCGTCGCATCGGATCCCGGATTCAACTACCTGCGCGAAGAAAACCGGGTGCGGCGCACCGTCCAGGAGCAAAAGACCGTCTCCTTGCTCGAGTCCAGGCGAAAGGCCGAGATCGACGCACGAGAGCAGGCGAGCGAAGCACGGCTCAACACCTTGCGCATCGCGCGCGGCCTGAAGCCGCTCGGTGAAGAAGGTGAAACGGCGCCCGAGAAGGACGAGGACACGTTCGACATTCTTCTGGACGAAACCGTGCGCATACTCACCGATTTCATCGACGTGGGATCGGACCCCGTGCTGATACGCGCCGAGCTCGAGAACAGAGGACGCCTGACCGCGGAAAAAGAGCCGCGCTGACACACGCACCGCCGATCCGTATTCGGGCCGACGGGTTCAATCTGCGCCCTCCTCCCGGTCCTGCTGCCCGTAGCTCTTGAACTTCTCCAGCACATCCTGATGATCGCTCATCGAAGTCCCAGGTGGCACATAATCCCAGATCCGGCAGTTGACGCCTCGCTACAGCATACAAATGACCGTTCCATCACCAACTTGCCGGGCAAGGTGCATTCAGTGAGAGACGGGTCTACGCCGTCATGGCGGATATCCTTTCATGACTCCCTTGATGAGCACAACGACATCCACCGCAGAGGAAAGAATAGATGATGGAGATGGTCCACCTCGAGCCACCCGCCGAGCTTGACATGCCCCTCGCCGATGCGATGTTCACGCAACGTGCGATACGGCGTTTGGATCCTGTGCGGCCTGTCGAGGACGTGCAGCTCAAGCTCGTGCTCGACGCCGCCTCGAAGGCGCCCAGCGGTGCCAACATCCAGCCCGCGCGTTTCCTCGTGGTTCGCGATCGCGGCAAGATCCAGGCGTTCGGCAAGCTTTATCACGAGGCTTGGTGGGCCAAGCGCGCAGACGACCACGGATGGAAGCCTGATCAGGACGTGCCGGTCGATTCGCCGTATCGCATGGCTGCGCTACTCGCGCGTGAGATGGGAGACGCACCGGCGGTGGTGCTCGCTTTCTCTGTGGGCGGTGCGGCGGCCGGCTCGGTGTTCCCCGCCGCACAGAACTTGATGCTTGCGGCCCGCGCACTCGGCATCGGCTCCGTGTTGACGACGCTGCACCCGAGCGTCATGGAGCGAGTGTACGCGCTGTTCGGCATCCCGGATGACGTGGACTTCCACTGCTGCATCCCGCTCGGTTATCCACGTGGCAACTTCGGGCTGACGCGCCGCTACCCTTCCGCCGACACCGCGTTCTGGGACCGCTGGGACACCCGGCCGCCCTGGGGCTAGCGCGTCGCTCTAGGCATTCTCCAGCTTCCAACAGCTCACAGCCGATTTCCACGCCTACCTCGACGGATTCTCACCGAACGTCCAGGACATCCTCGAGAGCTTCGAGTTCCGGAACCAGATTCCGCTGCTGGAAGGGGGCGGCATCGAGGACTTCGTGCGCCGCGAGGTGATGCCCCACGCCGCCGACGCCTGGTACGTCCCCGACAGCGTCAAGATCGGTTACGAGATCAGCTTCACCCGCTACTTCTACAAGCCCCAGCCGCTGCGCACGCTGGAGGAGATCCGTGCCGACATCCTGGCGCTGGAGAGGGAGACCGAGGGGCTGCTCGGGAAAATCAGCAAACGCGGCACCGTCGACGTGCTGCGCCGCGGGATCAAGCACGGGCCGCACCACCTCGACCTCTTCTGCGGCACACCGTCACCCGGCAACGTGAAGGCGCAGCTCGCCCTCGACCTCGGCCTCTTCATCGAGTAATTCGGGCGCGCCTCATGCCCCCTTGCCGGATATCGTCATCCCGGCGGTGGCCAGGTAGGGAAACTCGCCGTTGCCGAAATTCACGGTCTCGCGCGATACCGCCCCGGCGTTTGCGATGACCTCGCCTAGACTGCCCGCCACCATGGTCTCGACCAGAGGATACTGGATGGCGCCGTCGCGTACGTAGAAAGAGTTCTTGGCAACGCCGCTGAACTGCAGATTGTCGTTTGGGTGCCCGCCGGCGAAACGCGACAGCAGGATACCCTGCCGGGTGTTGGCGATCATCTGGTCAAGGCCGATCTCGCCACCCGGAACCATGAAATTGGTGCGGCCGGCCGTCTGCGGGCGATCGAGCTTTGCGGCGGTATGAAAATCGATCAGGAACTCGCGCAGCTCGCCGTCAACGATGACATCGAGATCGCGGGTGGTCACACCGTAGCGGTCGAAGTCGGCACCGCCCGGAAAAACATCGCGGCGCGGCCGGTTGAGCAGCGTAAAGCAGGGGCTCGCCACCTGGCTGTGCAGGCTCGCCCGGTACGGCGTGGTGCCCGCGAGCAGGGCATAACCGTCCAGCGCGCCCGCGATATAGCGGGTGAACACCGCCATGCAGGCCGGGGAAACGATGACGTCTCCGGTGAATTTTCCGGGCACGGGTCGCGGTTCGAACGAGCGCATGGTCTCATCGAGCAGGCGTGCAACCGCGCCGGCATCGGCGATACGTTGAAACGGCGCGAATGCCGTCGCTCCCGCATGGTTGAACGAGGTGACCGCCGTGCCCCGGCGTGCCGCGAACAGCAGCGCCACGCGGTAGCTGCCACGGTGCTCGGCCTGGCGCACCCCGTTGGAGTTGCAGAACGACCGCCGTTTCAGGGTGAACGTGTAGCTGCACGAACGCGAGCGCACCAGCGGGTAGGCACGGCGCATCCAGTCCACGTGCGCCAGCACGCGCTCGAGCATCGCCTCGCGGTCGGGTTTGCCGTCGCCGTAGACCGCATTCGGCGCCGACGGCCCAGCCGACAAGCGGTTGGCGGAGTCGGGAAGACCGGCCTCGAGCGAGCGCATTGCCGCGGCCAGGGCTTGCACCGAGGCCTCGCGCGACTCGCCGCTGAAGCTCACGGCGCCACGCCGCCCACCGCGCAGCACGTCGAGGTAGACGCCCGCGTTGACGGTGCTGCGCAGCAGGGTGACGCCGTCGGTGTCGAAGTTGATCTCGAACGACTCACTGCGCACGTGCTCGGCCTGTGCTCCATCAGCGCCTGCGCGCCGGGCGCGCTCGACGAGGTCCGCCGCAAAAATCATCCCGTCGGTGCACATGACTTACATACCGCCCACGGTGAGCCGGCACTTGATGGCGGGCCCACCCATACCGACCGGGATGAGCTGCTTTTTCCCGCACCACCCCCCTTTCATCCACTGCAGCTCGTCACCGACATGGGTGACGCTTTCCAGCACGTCGAAGGCAACGCCGGAGATGGTCGTGTCCCTGATGGGTCTGCCGAGCCTGCCCTCGACGATCTCGTAGCCGCAGGCGATGCCGAACGTGAACTCGCTGGTCGCATCGGCCTGCCCGTTGAGCGAGCGCTTGAAATAGTAGCCACGCTCGACCGCAGCGATCATGTCGGCAAGACGATCCGTGCCGGGCAGAATGGCCGTGTTGCGCATGCGCACCAGCGGCTCGTCCTTGAACTCGAAGGCACGTGCGTTGCCGGTCGGCTCCATGCCGAGGCGCGCTGCGCTTTCCTTGTCGGTCAGGTAGCCGCGCAACACGCCGTCGCCGATGATGGTCACGTCGCGGCACGGCGTGCCCTCGTCGTCGACATGTATGGCGAGGCTGGCCCCGCCGTCAGGACCGCGGCCCGCGAAGTCGACCAGCGTGATCTTGGGCGATGCCACGGGCTTGCCCAGCAGATCGGCGGCGATCGATCCGCCGAGCACGGCATCGGCCTCGCAGGTGTGTCCGATGGCCTCGTGCGCCAGCATCCCGGTCACTGCCGCGTCCAGCACCACGTCGTACTCGCCCGCCGTGCAGTAGGCACCCGCTGCCTTTTCGCGCAGCTCGTCGTACAACTTGTCGATATGCGCGTACAAATCGTCGAGCCGCGAGAACTGCTCGGGCGCCTCGCCGAACCCGCCGAAGGTATCATGCAGCTCCACCACTCCGTCGTTGGCCTGCATGGCAAACTTGACGAGCAGTGTGCTGCGCGGCACCCGCGAATAGGTGAGCGCGCCCACGGATGTCGCCAGGGCCTTTTCCATGCTGATCGTGGAGAGCGCCAGGTCGCGGCTCAACAAACCGGGATAGCGCCGCGCGATATACGCGTCGAGCGAGCGCACGACATCCAGCCGCTCGGCCGCGCCGAATACCGAATCCCGACTGCCATAGTCGAATACACCTGTCCCTGGCTCGGTCTGCGGCAGCGCGCCGGCCGCGCGCGGGCACCTCGCGGCCAGCAATCCCGCGTTGGACCGGGCGGTGGCGAGCGCGTCGCGCAGCGCCACATCGGAGCGCGCGGGCAAGCAGGCGAAACCGAAGCCACCCGCAGCATGGCAGCGTGCCGAGACGCCGCCGATCCTCGATGTGCTGTTGTCGAGCAGCGACCCCTTGCGCAGGGTGAGCTGCGTGTAGTCGTTGTCGTGCAGGCGCAGCTCCGCGTAACCGCCGCCGCTGCGAAGTGCCCGCTCGAGCCTGTCCAACATGTGACGCTGCTCCGCCTCCCGGGTTGGGACCTCAGCGTATCGTAAGGAACCGGACGCGGCCGCGCAAAGAACCGGGCATGCCGGCGCGAATTTCCAACGCGTCATCGCACTCAATCCCAGCACCGCCGGGTATGGCTCGATAGCCTGCGCAAGGCCGGTATGCCGGAGGACTGACTGTCGATTAACGAGTGGCATCACCGCGGCGGCTGCCGTAGGGTTGCAGTCTGTTATGTCAACGGGGCGCACACGATGACCTACATCCTCTACGGCTGCCGGCGATCGGGTTCGCTGACGGTGGAGTTGGCGCTGGCGGAGGCCGGGGTCAGCTACGAGATCCGGGATGTGGATCTGGCGGTCGAAGCGCAGCGTGACGACGCCTATGCCGCGGTCAACCCGCAGCGCAAGATTCCGGCCCTCATCACGCCCGCTGGCGAAACGCTCACGGAGTCGGTGGCCATTCTCCTGACCCTGAATGAACGCCACCCGGAGGCTCGCCTGTTACCGCCGGCAGGTTCTGCCGAACGGGCGCAGGCGCTGCGCTCACTGCTGTTCGTCGCGACCGAGATCTACCCCGTGGTGGAGATCAACGACTACCCGGAACGCTTTGCGCCGACTCCGGAGAGCGCCCCTGCGGTGCGCGAGGTCGCACGCGCCATCTGGCGCGAGCGGTGGCTGCTCCTCGAGCGCAGCATCGCGGGCGATCCCTTCCTGTTGACGTCGGGCTTTTGCCTGAGCGACATCTATATCGCCGTCGTGAGCCGCTGGGCGCAGCAGGACGCGTGGCGTCCGGGGCACGTCCCCAAGGTCGAGAGGCTCACTGCGGCGGTGGCGGCGAGACCCGCGGCGGCACCGGTGTGGAGCCGTCACCGGCCGCAAGCCACACCCGGCCGATTCGATTAGACGGCATCGTGTTGCAGCACACGAGACGGCAGTCGCCCGGACTCACGCGAGAAATGTCAGCGACACTGCTCTTTTCACGCCTGGCGTAAGAGATGGACCGGCGCTGAGGGAGTTTGCCCAAGGCCCGCCTGCTGATACGAATCCTGCAATTTCATGACGGCGGATACTCGAGTGTGGGCAGCCTGACGACCTCGGTCTCGAAGGTCTCCGGTCCCAGGTTGAACCGCCGATAGCCCGGCGCCAGGTGGTCGAGGCCGTCACCACTGGTGGGGTGATACTGCAGCGCGGTGGATGGTGTCGTGTAGACCGTCGCGTGGTCCAGGGCACCCTGGAACTCGTAATGAACATGGCCGCAGCACACGGCCTTTACCTGCGGGGACGCGTTGACCAGATCGACGAGCACGCCGGGGTCCTCAAGATCCGCCTCGCCGCCCGGGGTGGCAGCGAGCGGCGGGTGGTGTATGAACAGCAACGTCGGGGCATCGGGGTGCGCCTGCAGCTCGGACCGAAGCCATTCGATCTGCCGGTCCGAGAGCCTTCCCTCCTCGTGGCCCGCGACGTTCGAGTCGAGACCGATGGCGCGCCAGCCGCCCACGGCGGTGGCGAAGGTCAGTGGTCCGGCACCTGCCGGCACGAGATCCGGGAAGGCGCGCCGCAGGTTCTCGCGTCGGTCCTGTTTGCCGGGCACCATCCGGCAGCAGGCCAGGCGGTCGCCGAGCAATGCGCGCAGGCCCCGGTAGGTCTCGATCTCGCCGTCATGGGCGAGATCGCCGGTGATCACCAGGAGGTCGGGCTGACCCTCGTGGACATCGATGTGTCGTAGCACCTCGCCCAGCGTAGCGCGGGTCGGCACGCCGTGGATGCGCCCATCCGGTTCGCGGAGGAGATGTAAATCGGACAGTTGCAGGAGTCGCGTGGTCATCGCACCAGTTCCCCGCAATGAATTAGAGTATAAGTCGGATCCTACCCCTTACCAAGGTGCGGTCCGACCATTCAGCCGGCGACGCCCCCACCGTCTACGACCAGCGCCTCGCCGGTCACGAAAGAGGCCTCGTCGGAGGCCAGAAACAGTACCGCGGCAGCGATTTTGAAGTACCACCGTTCCTCGACGTCGCTAGAGCATCCTCGGTACGGGATAGGCTGTCGTTGTATTGCTCCAGGGGTCATCGGGATTGTTCTCGACCGGCACTTCGGCTCGCGACCCAAACCGGCTGTCGGGGCGATGTCCGCTGTGAATACTGCACCTATGAAAGCAGACCTTTCGCGGTAGCGCCTGTTACCGTAACCGGTCACTCGGCGCCGCCGTTGCGATCAGCGCGACCA
>CAZSDY010000129.1:0-10982 GCA_964605765.1 uncultured Ectothiorhodospiraceae bacterium
GATACTAGCTCATCCCGGTCAATCGCGGCTGGGTCGGGTGTTGCGTGGCTGCCGGGCGCTACGGACCCCCGAAGCAACCCATCGATCCGTGACCGCGAGGCCTCCAACACCACGGCCCCCGCCCCCTCACCCCAGCGCTCTCCGCCGGTTCCGGGGGCGAGGGGGTGGAGGCGCCGCACTTCCCGTACGGTTGGCGGGGTCGCCGCCGTGGCCCGGGCACCATGGCGAAGGGCCCCATCGCCCGCGCGAGCGGGAGAGGGACAGGGGGAGGGTCCTCCGCCACGCCCCCCCTCACCCCAACCCTCTCCCGGTTCCGGGGGTGAGCGGTGGCCAACGGATTCAGGCCGGCGGGCTAACTATAATGGAAGCACGGATGCCAAGGTGCTCGCAACATGTCGACCCGCGTTTCCGGTCGCGATATCGATTCCTCTTTCCTGCCCGAGTTCTGCGGCATTGGCATGGTGTTTCCCGTCGTCGTGATCGGGGAACTGCTCGCCTTCCTGCTGGTGCTTGCAGCGTCCGGGGAAAGGGTCGACCCATGGAGTGATCTCGCACTCATCTCGTTGTTCATCCAGTGGGTGGGACTCAGCAGCCTCGCCGTGCTGTGCATATCGCGCCGCGCGCTCAGCCGCCTGACGGATTCTCTCGCCGGGGTAATCTGCTACGTGCTGATCCTGCTCGTGACCCTGCTGCTCAGCGAGGCGACCTACTGGCTCGTGGAGCGGCACTTCGTCGAGCCGCGCCTGGACGCTTCCCTGCAGGGCTGGCAGGGGCTCTACGATCTGGCACGCCACGGTGCATTCTCGGGGGACGCCTCGAGCGCCACGCGGCACTGGCGCTTCGTGCTGCGCAACATGGGCGTTGCCGCCATGGTCGGCGCGCTGGCGCTGCGCTACTTCTACGTGCAGCATCGCTGGCGCTGCAACCTCGAGTCCGAGGCTAATGCGCGCATTCAAGCCTTGCAATCACGGATCCGGCCGCACTTCCTGTTCAACTGCATGAACACCATCGCGAGCCTTACGCGTACGCGGCCGGCGGTCGCCGAGCAGATCGTGGAGGATCTGGCCGATCTGTTCAGGGCCAGCCTCGGCGATGCCAGCGTCCCGGTGACGCTCGCGCGCGAGTTCGAGGTGTGCCGCGAGTATCTGCGCATCGAGGAGGTGCGCTTGGGAGCGCGCCTCAAGGTGGACTGGCATATAGCTGCACTGCCGCAAGACGCGTTGCTGCCCGCGCTCATCCTCCAGCCCCTCATAGAGAACGCGGTCTACCACGGCATCGAGCCCTCCCCGAACGGCGGAGAGATCCGCATCAACGGGGAGCGCGACGGAGACTATCTCGTGGTCGATATCCGCAACTCATTGAGCCCGCAGTCCCGCGCCTCGCATCGGGAGGGCAACCGCATGGCGCAGGACAACGTGGCGCAGCGCCTGCCGGCGTTCTTCGGCCCGCGCGCCGCGCTCCATGTCGATGCCGGTGATGATGCGTACTGCCTGCGTATCGGCTTTCCCTACCTGCGTGAGGAAGCGTGAAGATCCTGATCGTCGACGACGAGCCCCCCGCGCGCGCGCGCCTTCACCACCTCGTGCACGAGGCGGCGCTCGGCAGGGTGGTGGGTGAGGCGAGTGACGGACACGAGGCGTTGCGCGCCTGCGCCGAGCTGGGGCCCGACATCATCCTGCTCGATATCCGCATGCCCGGCATGGACGGGCTGGAGGTGGCAGGCCATCTCGCCCGACTGGAGCATCCCCCGGCTGTCATCTTCACCACTGCCTACGACAACCACGCGCTCGCCGCCTTCGAAACCAATGCGGTGGACTATCTGCTGAAACCCATACGCCGGGAGCGCCTCGCGGCCGCCGTCGAGCGGGCGCGGCGCCCGACGCTCGCGCAGCTCGACGCGCTGCGCCAATCCAGCATGGACACGGCGAGCGAGCGCACGCACATCAGCGCCCGGCTCTCCAACCGGCTGGAGCTGGTACCCGTCGAGTCCATAAGATTTTTTCGCGCCGATCAGAAGTACGTGATCGCGCGGTACCCGCAGGGCCAGGCGCTCATCGAGGATCCTCTCAGCATGCTGGCCGAGGAGTTCGGCGAACGTTTCCTGCGCGTGCACCGGAACGCCCTGGTGGCGCGCGAGCACGTGCGTGCGCTGGAGAAAGACCGCAACGGGCGCACCGTGGTGCGTCTCGCGGATATACCCGAACCGGTCGAGGTCAGCCGGCGCCTGAGCGCCAGCGTACGCAAGGTGCTCAAGGGCTAGGGCCGCGTCGGACTCAGGACTAATCTACCGCGCCACGACTGCCCGAGGACTCGCGCCAAAACAACTTCGTCTTTCTGGGTGCCTGGGGGCGTGACCGGGAAGACGCGAGAGAGGCGAATGGCCGGCTATTCAAGTGACGGGTAGCGAAGCCAGGCGCGATGGATCGGCGTCCAGAAAGGCAAGGTTATGCTGAAGCGACCCCTGAGCCCGGCGTGCTCCCAGAACCACCTCGCACGGCGTATCCACGCATGCCCAGATCCCCCCAGCGTAGCTGCATCGCCGTCAACGCGGCGATGCCGGCGGTCTCGGTACGCAGGATGCGCGGGCCGAGCGCGAGGGGTTGGAACCCGGCGTCGCGTGCGCACTCGAGCTCCTCCGCGCAGAGCCCCCCCTCGGGGCCGACCAGCAAGGCGATGCTGTCCCCGGCCCAGTCGATGTCATCCACGGTTGCGCACGCCGCGGCGCAGAGCACCAGCTTCAGACCGGCGCGCACTGAGGCGACCCAGGTCTCGAGTCCCTCCGGTTCCCCGACGTCCGGCAGACGTGTCCTGCCGCACTGCTCGCAAGCGTGCCTGGCAATTCCGCGCCAGTGCACGAGGCGCCGCCGCGCACGCTCGCCGGACAACTTGACCATGCTTCTGCGCGTGGTGAGCGGGGTCATCTCGCTCACACCCAGCTCGACCGCCTTTTGCAACGCATGGTCCATGCGCTCGCCGCGCGCCAGCCCCTGACCAAGGTGTATGCGCAGCGCGGACTCCCGGTCGATGTCGCGAAAGACGTCCGTCAGGGCGCACACCTGGTCGCGTCGCGCTTCGACGATCCGCGCATCGAACTCGCCTCCCCTGCCGTTGAACAGGACGAAGATCTCGCCGCGACCGAGCCGCAGAACCTGCCCGACGTGACGCGCGGCGCCGGCGGGCAACACCATGGTTTGATGCTCCTCGAGCGCCATGTCCACGTAGATGCGATGACGGCGCATCAGTCAAGCGGAAAACTGTTCATGGTCCGACATTGTCAACGGCCAGTGCAGACTGCGCAGGCGAGGCATGGTACCTTTCGCCGTCGCGTTCATCCAGAATCGCACATCCGGAATAGCCCTGGCGACACGAGTGCCCCAGCAGGGCGAGCCCTTGAACGCGCCTGCTCTGCCGGCGGCGCGGCGAGTGCGCGCGTTCGCCGCAGTGAATGAGGAACAACCATGAACACACGTGTACTTTTCATCCTGCTCGGCCTGGGTATCTACAGCGCCGTTGCGGCCGAGGACACCGCGCCCCTCGATACCGACAAGCGCAAGGCAAGCTACGTGATGGGATTGCAATTCGGTCAGAGCATCCGATCGCGTGTGAGCGACCTCGACTACGATGCGGTGATTCTCGGCATCGGCGACGTACTGTCCGCGCACCCGCCGCGAATCTCCGCCGAGGAAATGCGCAGTGCCATCGCCGCCTACCGGGAGGAGATCATCAGCCGGCGCGCCGCGCTCGCGCAGAAGAACCTGCAGGCGGCGTCCGGCTTCCTGGAGCAGAACAAGGGGCGCGCGGAGGTCACCACGCTGGCGAGCGGCTTGCAGTACCGCGTCCTTGCATCCGGAGACGGCAATGCGCACCCCGGCAGTGAGGACACGGTGGTCGTGCACTATCGCGGACACCTGATCGACGGGCGCGAGTTCGACAGCTCCTTCAGCCGCGGTGAACCCGCGACGCTGACGGTTAACCAGGTGATCCCCGGGTGGCAGGAGGCCCTGACGCTGATGACACCGGGCGATAGCTGGGAGGTCTTCGTGCCCCCCACCCTGGCATACGGTGAGTCGGGCGCCGGTCAGGCGATCGGGCCGAACGAGGCCCTTGTCTTCCAGATCGACCTGATAGAGATAAAGAGCGAATAAGGGATTAAGCGTTCAGTCCGGGCGCATCGACTCGACGATGAACCGCTCCAGGTGTCCCCGGCTCTCGCCCCTGAACTCCACGAAGAGCATGCCCAGCGCCACTCCCTCATCGGGCACCACCAGCATCCATTTCACGCGGCAGCGCAAGTCCATCTCCAGGAACTCATGGTCCAGCGGCAGGTTGAAACTGGCGTCGACGTACACCGGCGGGTCATTGATGCCGAGCTTGCACGACGGGATGAGCTGGGTGGCCGAGGCATGGTCGCACATGGCCAGCACGCCGTCCGGCGTAATGTTGCGCAGATTCGTGTTGATGCAGTTGCCCATGCAATCGACCAGTGTCATCGGTCGGAACAGGTGAACTCGCGGGTAGCGTCTTCTGTCGGTCACAATTGCTGGAATCGCGCCCATGCCGGTCGTTCCATGTTGCAGCATTAACGAGTTTTCCACATCGGGTCAACGCTTTTTGTGAATCGGTTCTCAATCGCAGCCTGTTGAGTGTAACCGGCTGCACGCTTTGGCTCGCCGGGCGCCTGCCCGCGCCCGGCTGGCATTCGCATGTCGCTTGTGGGACACTCGCGCGCCTCCTCGTAGTGCGGGTCGTTTCAATTGGAACGATTTTTCTCCGTCGTTTCGATCGTCTTCATTCTCTCGCTGGTGGATGCGCACGCGGCCAACACGGACAGCGCCGAGCACCAGCATGCCATCGGCCGCCACCTCTATGAGGTGGGCGACTACGCGGGTGCGGTACGGGCGTTCGAGCGCGCCGTGGCCCAGGCACCGGGCGTAGCGGCCTACCACCGCGCGTTGGGACGCGCTTATGGACGACTCGCCGAAGACGCCAACTGGCTAACGGCCATCAGTCTCGCGCGCAAGACGCGCGCTTCACTGGAACGGGCCGTCGAGCTGGATGACACCGATGTCAGCGCGCTTTCGGATCTGCGCGACTATTACGCACAGGCGCCCTATTTCCTGGGCGGCGGCAAGGACAGGGCCAAACGCATCACCCGGCGCATCGAGACGCTCTGCGCGAGCCTCGATGCAGCCGCACGCGAAGAGCAATGCGACTGAGCACGGCGCTCGAAGCTCAGCCGCGCGTAAGAAATCGCTCATACACGCCGAATCCGAGCGCCTGAATCGCCGCGCGCGCAGGCTCGCTCAGGGCGCCGCTCAACACGAGGTCGAAGCGGGTCTGGCCGAGCATGGACAGGCGCCGGCTGAGGCTGCTGAAAACGGTGTCGACGTCACGTGTCCAGTAGAGGATATCGATCGGCATCAGAATGAGCAGGGTGCCGCTGCGCGTGATCGCGAGCGGTTGATCCTCGAACGCACCCAGCTCGGCAAGCGGCTCGATGGTCTCGTGATAGTGCGCGAGCATGCGAGCCAGGTTCTCGAAGGCAACGGCCTGGGCCTCACTGCCCGCGCGCAACGCCGCCTTGATGAAAGTGGGACGGCTCCTGACCCCGCGCAAATAATCCAAATAGGCCGTGATCACCGTCTTGTGGCTGGGAGAGTAGTAGCCGTGATGCACGAAGGCCGAACGCACGCTTGCCGGCACGCCAAAACGCCTGAGCTGGTCGTCCACGCCGGCATCGAGCTCGTCGGGCGTCAGATTCTTCAGCAGGTTGCGTGCTTCCGCCTCGAGCCGCCCGCCTGCAATCCTGACGCTTCTCGAGGGTGCGACGCGAATGGTGGCCACCCCCGCCGCGAAGTGGCCGGCGCTTCGCTCCTTCGCGACAGTGTTGAGAAAGGCCTGCACGCGCGGGTTCGTGGAATAGACATTCAGGCCAAGCTGGTAGGCGACATTGCGCTTGTGCGCACCGGTCACGGGGTCGCTCGCCACCGTGTCCACGTAGGGGTTGGCCCGCGCCTCGGACGTTACGCCGCGCGGGAGCTCACGCAGCTCCTCGGCCGTGCGCTCGATGTTGCCGGCGAGCTGGGTCGCCATGCTGAACGGCGCCTTCACGACGTCCACGATGGAGTACGCGCCCACGCTGAGCTGCCCGCGCAGGCGCTCCGCGAATGCATTGTCGCGCACCCGAAACTGGCTGATGGCCTGCGCCAGCGTTGCCAGCTCGTGGAGGCGAATCTCGAGCATTGCGAGCGATTGCACCTCGTACAGGCCGTAGTCGGACTCGATCCGAAAACCGTACAGCTCGCCTTCCACGCTGACCCGGTCCCTGACCCGGTAGTGACCGGAACTCAGCATGCGCGACGGCAGTATGTCTGCCGCGCGCACAACCGGCGGCACCTCGTATGCCTTCGATGCGAGCTGCCCCGCCGCAGGCGTGCAGATTGAGAGCCACAGTATCGCGCCCACCCAGAGTGCGCGAGGAGACAGCCCGAGTTTCACGGCCGCGCGCCGGCCTTCTCGCCGCCGTGGCAAGGCGGTGATTCGAGCGCGTTCGTTGCGCGCGCCGCCCAGTCCTTCGCGGTATAGGTGTGCAGCGCGAGGGCGTGGATTGGGCTCTTCATCTCTTCGCCGAGCAACGCGTAGACCAGGCGATGGCGGGCGAGCAACGTCTTGCCCTGGAAATCGTCCGCCACAACGACCACGCGAAAGTGCGATTCCGAGCCCGGCGGCACGTTATGCTTGTGGCTCTCGTTGACAACTTCGATATGCTTGGCCGCGAGCCCTTGCGCCAGCTTGTGCTCGATGGTTTCCTGTACGCTCATTGGCCGAGTCTCTCCGATGCGTCATTGGGCGCATTGTACCCGATCGACGCTGCTTCACCGTCGCACGCGGGAGCGCGCCGCAGCCAATCGACAGCGCCCGCGGCGCCGAGCGCGCGGAAGTCGAAAAGCTCGGGGTCGGCCAGATGTGACGGGACCACGCGGGTCAGTGCCTTGAACATGGTCTCCAGGCGTCCCGGAGACTCCTTGTCCCACTGCCTGAGCATCTTCTTGATGGCCGCGCGCTGCAGGTTGTCCTGCGATCCGCACAAGCGGCACGGGATGATCGGGAACGCACGCGCCGCGGCATAACGCTCGATGTCGGCTTCCTTGCAGTAGGCAAGCGGGCGCACCAGGACGTGCCGTGCGTCGTCGCTCAGCAGCTTGGCCGGCATCGCCTTGAGCCTGCCGCCGTAGAAAAGGTTCAGGAACAGGGTCTCGAGAATATCGTCACGATGGTGACCGAGCGCAATCTTGGTGATGCCTCGCTGCCGGGCATAGGTGTAGAGCGCTCCGCGACGCAGCCGCGAGCAAAGCCCGCACATGGTCTTGTCGGGCGCCACCACGCGCTTCACGACGCTGTAGGTATCCTGCTCTATCACCTCGTAGGGCACGCCTTCCTCCCGGAAGTAGGCTGGCAAGACGTGCTCGGGAAAACCCGGCTGGCCTTGATCGAGGGTCACCGCGATGACGTCGAAATCGACCGGTGCGCTGCGCTTCAGGCCGAGCAGCACGTCGAGCAGCGTGTGAGAGTCCTTGCCGCCGGAGACGCACACCATCACGCGATCGCCTTGCTCGATCATGTTGTAGTCCTGAATGGCCCGTCCCACGTTGCGGCGCAGTCGCTTGGCGAGCTTGTTGTGCTCCAGGCGCTGCCGCCCTTGACCGGGGTGCATGCGAATCTCCTCGTCGCCGTCCATCATGCCGCCTCCGGCAACGTGTGGTCGCCGGTCCCGGGGTCGGTGCGCGGGAAATACGTCTTGCCACGCTTGAAGGCGCCCGGCTCGCCGATCCTCTCGCGCTCGTCGTCCCGCGCACCGCCAGCCAGCGCGTCCTTGTACTTCTGTCCGATCGCGCGCACGGTGATGCGCTTTGTCCCCGCGTTCGACAGGATTCGCGCATAGAAGGCGGCGAATTCGTCCTTGCCGATGCCGCGCACCGCTTGTGCCAGGCGCTCGCGCGTGTCGAAACGGAAGTGGCGCCTGTCGATCTCGCGCCAGTACCGTGCGCTGCGGTCCACCAGCGTCTTGTCGGTCTCCAGGATCCGCGTCAGCACCGCCTCGCGCTGGCGCTCGAACTGCGCCTCGCTCAAGCCCGCAAGCGTGGCAGCGAAGCGTTCGATGAACGCTTGCGTGCGGGTTTCCAAGGTACCCGGATCGCTCGTGGGCGACTGCACGACGAAGCTCAAACCAGGCACTTCGAGCAAGGTGGAAAGCGTGGAGAAGACGATGTAGCCGAGCTGCTGCTCGGTGCGCAGATCGTTATAGAAGGGCGAGGAGAGCACCTGCGACAACAGCGCAAAGCGCCCGCGCGTCGCCATGTTCTTGTCCGGCCCCTGGAAGTAGGCCACGATGGCCGAGTCGTCGTGCTCGACCTCGAGGTCGCGCAGGTATCGATCGCCGGCACTGAGCCTCACCACCTGCCCGTCGGCCACCGGCGCGGGCTCGCTCCCATCGAGCAGGGACGCATCCACGATGCGCGCCAGCGCCAAGGCCTCTCCGCGGTAGACATCGCCGTGCGACAAGGCCGTCACGCCGACCCCGGCCAGCAGCCGCGGGATGAAGGCCCGAAGATCTCCGGCGCTGAGAGGCTCGAGGGCAGCGATGCGCTCGGCCTCGGTCCAGCTCGGGTCGAGCAGCAGCCGCGTGAGCTCCGACATGGCCCGTGAATAGGGGCGGTCGTGCTTGACGTTGCGCAGGGCGCGCAGGCGCCGTTCCTTGAGAATCGCGAAACGCTCGGCGTCGATGCGGGGGTGGCGAAGTGTCTCCACGATACGCGTGAGCAGTGCGGGCTGTTCTTCGGTAAAGCCGGAGATGCGCACGGAAAGGCCGCGTAGATGGGGATAGAGACTGTAGTCGAGACCGGCAAGGGATGCCGGGTAGGAGAACTCGTTGAGCTGGTCGTTGACCAGGTCCACGTACATGCGGGTTCGCATGGCATGGGCCGGCGTATCGTTGGCAAGCGCCGAGCGCACGGAGAAGAAAAAGCTCGATCGTGGTGTGCCGAAGGTCTCGTCCTGGCGGTGCCACAGGCGAAGCCGCGCACGGTCCTCGATGAGCACCGGCACGGTGCCCGCCTCGCGCACGGTCCTGGTATCGAGATCGTGCGGGATGAACGGATTGGGCGCGCGCAGCGTGAGGCGCTCGTCGCGCTCGCCGTGATCCCAGCGATCGATCCACTCGCGCGCGATGGGAGAGACCTTGTACGGGGTGTGGAACCACTTCGCCGTGGCATCGGTCTGCAGGCCCCTGGCGGTCACCGTGAGCAGCAGATTGTCGGGGCGCAGATAGCCGAGGAACAACCGTACCAATGCAGGGTCGAAGGTCTTGAGCGCGAGCGGTCCCCTGATCACCTCCGCGGCGGGGAACAGGTGCAGATTGGTCGCCAGCGCGGTGACATGGTCCATGGCTTCGTCGCGCTGCAGGAAGCGGAAGTCGATTTCGGTAAGTTGCTTTTGCTCGTCGAACATCCAGCGCGCGATGCCCTGCTCGCGCATCAAGCGGATATACTGGAACAGATAATCACCGATGTCCGCGATGTGCTTCATTCCCTCGCGCGTCAGGCCCATGGAGACGTTGAACGTCGCCTCGTGCGCGTTGCTGATGCCGCTGCCCGCGCTCAGTGAATCGACCCAGCCTAGCGTCTTGAGAAGCGATAGCAGGCTGCCCTTCCCCTCGTAGCCGAGAATATCGCCGATCACATAGGTGGGCTTGCGCCGGTAGAGCGCGCGCACCGCTGGCGTCGGGAACATGAACTGCAGCAATCGCGTGTCCTTGGTCGGCACGATGTCGAGTCGAAGCGGCAGGCGGCCCGGCTCGAACAACGGCTCGGTGATGGCAAGCGGGCGCGCGTCGCGGTTGCGCACGTCCGAAAACTTCTCGGTCACCCAGCCTTTGAGCACCGGCAAGGGCTCCTTGCCGAGCACCACCAGCGCCATGATATTGGCCGAATAGTGCTGCTCGTAGAAGGCGATCAACTGCTCGCGGATGGGGCGGCTACCCGGCGCCCCGAGCGTCTCGAGGTTGCCGCCCTGAAACTTCCTCATGGGATGCGCCGGATTCATCACGGCCTTCATTGCGGCGGAACCCCGGCGCCCGTCGCTCTTCAGCTTCAAGCGGTACTCCGACTCCACCGCATGCATCTCCCGCTGCACGTACTTGGGCGTGAACCGCGGGGCGATGAAGAACTGGGCAAAGCGGTCCAGCGCCGGGGCCAGGAAGTCGGGATCGATGTCGAAGAAGTAGTTCGTGAACTCGAAGCTGGTATATGCGTTGTTGCCGCCGCCGTGTGCGCGCACGTAGTCCTGATACTCTCCGGCGCGCGGGTACTTCTGTGTGCCGAGGAACAGCATGTGCTCCAGGAAATGCGCCAGTCCCTGGCGCTCGTCGGGGTCGCTGCCGCTGCCGACGTGCACCGCCAGCGAGGCGGCCGATTTGTCGGTCTCGGGGTCCGAGACGAGTAGCACCTCGAGCTGGTTGGGCAACGTGAAACTCTCGTACCGGGCCCTATCGTTGGGGCTCTTGATGACCCCGACGTGTGCATGCAGCGGGGCGCCAAGCGCCCACAAGCACACACCCAGAATGACAATGACGCTCCTCGCGGCACGCGTGCAACGCATAGTGAATCCTCTTGCGTTCGGTGTACGACGTGTAGGACCACTATTCAGTAGATCCGTTTCACGCCACGCGCCTCTCTTCGACCACGGGCCGGACGAATGCGTTTCGGCGCCGACCCGGCGCCACGCGGACGCGCGTGTCGGATTCTATTACCATTCAGACCGGAGGGCTGACGAAAATTCGGCCCACGCCGCAAGCAGCCCTGGCGCGACCGCCTGTAGGAGCGGGATTCATCCGCCACCCCTCTCCTTTGTCTCAGGGAGCACGGCTCCCCGCTACTGCATGACTTTGGCTCCGCGCGGCCGGCGATAGAGGCGACGGAGAGGGA
>CAZSDY010000130.1:0-10931 GCA_964605765.1 uncultured Ectothiorhodospiraceae bacterium
GCATCGGCCGGCCCCGGCACATCTGCGGGGATGGGGCGCGTGGCAAGATCAAGCACCGTGGAAAGCGCCCCGAAGGAGACGGCTCGAGTGGCGTCGAACGCTCGCGTCGAGCCGCGCCGTCGAATGACCTCGGCAAGCGAGCGTGCCGTGCGCGGTGCCCGTTGCTTCGCCTCGATTGGGTATACCGGGCCCCCGGCAGGCGGCGCCTGCAGCTCAGGCATTGTTACGCGCCAGGCGACCGCCCGCGCGCCGCTATCCAGCGATGAGGCGGCGTGCATTTCTCGGATCAGTGGATAGTCCACCTCCGAGCGCGACAGCGGGAGTGTCTCGATCACGAGCTCGGGAAGGGACGGGGCCTGTGGTGGATTGCCCGCGGCGTGACCCAGCGCGACCATGCTCAAGGCCGCCTCACGTGAGGGGTCGAGCCCGAAGAGCTGCGTGACCCTCGCATCGTCGAATCCAAGCACGACCATCGGTTGCAGCGCCTCCACGCCGGCGATGGCAAGGAGGTTCGCGTGCAGGGTGCCGGCATCCCAGAAGCAGTGACGGTAGGTGCGTGCCTGATACTTCCACGCATTGCGCCAGTACGTTGATGCGCTGACCAGAATGAGTGGCGCGTGCAGCACACGTGCATGGTCTCCGCACGCCTCGGCCAGCACGCGGCGGTAATCGCCGCCGCGCAATCGGTGCAGTGAAAAGTCGTGAGGCCCGAAGTGATAGACGCCGGCTGGCAGGTCCTCGAGCTCTCCGCTCACGACGTACAGATCGATGTGGTACAGCGCGCCCGTATTGGCATAGGCGCGAAAGCTCATCTCACCGCCGGGGTAGCGTCTGTGCTTGGTGATGCCGGCAGCGAGATAGAGCAGGCGCGCAAGGGTTGCAAGATTCGCGCTGCGCCCCTGGTTACCCGGCGCCTGAACCTCCGGCGCGCTCGGGGCGATGGCCTCCAGGGCCGGCGGCATTCCATGGATCAGCGCCTGCGAATCCGACGGCAGGGCGATGGATTGCAGGCCACGGTATATCTTGAACGGATGGGGGCGGTTACTCCAGTCCAGAAAATGCGTCGTGCTGCGAATCCGCTCCTCGCTGTGCTTGGTGGCCCCATGGTAACGAAGGGCAGCCTCGGTATCTTCGTTCGAGCCGGAAACACGCATCATCACCCGATTGTAACAATCAACAATCAAGGGGTCAGATCCTTTGAATCGCTTACCTGTTCCGGCCGGGAATTCGCGGAAAATCGGGGACAGACCACGGTTTCGGTGCGTCAGCCTCCACCGGGAAAACCGGGATCTGCCCCCGATTTTCCGTCGAACTGCAATGCCGCCAGACGTGCATAGAGCGGGCTTTGCTCGAGCAAGGTCTGGTGCGTGCCCTCGGCCACCACGCGGCCGCCATCCATGAGCATGATGCGATCGGCCTTGAGCACGGTGGTGAGCCGGTGCGCGATGACGATGGTGGTGCGGTTTCGCATCAGATCGTCGAGCGCCTCGCGTACCAGGCGCTCGCTCTCGGCATCGAGTGCCGACGTGGCCTCGTCGAGCAGCATCACGGCAGGATCCTTGAGCAGGGCGCGCGCTATGGCGATGCGCTGGCGCTGCCCGCCGGAAAGGCGCGTGCCGCGCTCGCCCAGATAGCTCGCGTAGCCCTGTGGCAGAGCTTCCACGAATGCGTCCACGCCGGCCGCGCACGCCGCCTGCTTCACTTCAGCGTCGCTCGCGCCGGGCCTGCCGTGGCGGATGTTTTCCAGCACGCTGGCACCGAACACCACGGTCTCCTGCGGAACGACACCGATTGAACGGCGTATATCGCCCGGCGCCGCACGCGCCAGGTCCACCCCATCGATCAGGACGCGGCCCCGACCCGGGTCGTAGAAGCGCAACAGCAACTGAAAAACCGTACTCTTGCCGGCACCCGAGGGCCCGACGAGCGCGACCGTCTCACCGGGCGCCACCGAGAGATCGAAGCCCGCGAGGGCGGGGCGGTCGGGGCGCGAGGGATAGTTGAAGGATACGCCACGAAGCTCGACCTCGCCGCGCACCGGCACCGGCAGCGCAACCGGCCTCGCAGGGACGTTGATATCGGGCTTCGTGCCAAGCAGCTCCACGATACGCTCCAGCGCGCCGGCCGCGCGCTGCAACTCGCCCCACATCTCGCCCAGGGACGCGGCCGAGCCGGCGACCAGCACGGAGTAGAGCAGGAACTGCCCGAGCGCGCCGGCGCTCATCGAGCCGTCAATCACGGCGTGCGCCCCCAGCCACAGCACGAACACGATGGCTCCGAATATCACCACGATGGCGAAAGCGGTCAGCAGCGCGCGCGCGCGTATACGCTCGACCGCCGTGCGGAACGAGGTCGTCACGGCGTCGTCGAAACGCGTGGCCAGATGTGCCTCCAGCGTGAAGGCCTGCACCGTCTGGATGGCGTTGAACGTCTCGCCCGCGAGCCCGCTGGCATCGGCCACGCGATCCTGCGTGGCGCGAGTGAGCTTGCGCACGCGCCGCCCGTAGATGAGCAGCGGCACCAGGACCGCGGGAATCAGCAGCAGCATGACCCCGGTCAGCCAGGCGCTGGTCAGGGCGAGCATCAGCAGGCCGCCGGAGAAAGTCACCGCGCCGCGCAGGATGATCGAGAGGTTGACGCCCGCCACGGACTGCACCAGCGTCGTGTCGGTGGTGAGCCTGGAGAGCACTTCGCCGCTGCGCGTCACCTCGAAGAAGGTGGGGCTCAGCGTGATCACGTGCCTATAGACGGCGTTGCGCACATCGGCAACCACCCGCTCGCCGAGCCAGGAGACGAGGTAGAAGCGTGCCGCCGAAAAAACAGCGAGCGCGGCCGTCAGCGCGAACAGGGCAAGAAAGTAGCGGTCGATGGCGTGCACGGCGCCCGCCGCGCGCACCGTGTCCGTGGAGAAACCCTCGTCGATGACGAAACGCACACCGACCGGCAGGGAGAGGCTCGCGGCCGCCGCGATCAGCAGCGCCACGATGGCAAGCGCCACGGTGCGCCGGTAGGGGCGGATGAACGGCCACAGGTGCTTTAGCGGGCGCAGGTCGGCCCGCCGCCGCGGTGGCGCCTCGCCGGCCTCTGGCCGCGAGCCTTCAGCGCGCGGACGCAACACGAGCCGCGATATGACGGTCACGCGAGCGCGTCGCACGCGCCTGCCCGCGGGCTGTTCCCGGCATGCTCATCCGCGCATCCGCTCCGCCCGCGGGTCGAACAGCGGCTGCGTAATGAGCCTGGCGGCCCGCAGCTCGCCGAGAATCTCTATCTGCACGCGCTGTCCTTCCTCGATGAGCGCCACCGGCAGGAACCCCATGGCGACGGACTCACCGGCGTGGTGCGCGTAGCCGCCGGAAGTGACGAAGCCGACCACCTTGCCGTCTTTCCAGATGGGTTCGTCGCCCCACGCATCGGCGTCATCGGCGTCGACCACGAAGGTGCATAAGTGCCGCTCGGGGCCGGCTTCGCGTGCGGCGCAAGCCGCCGCCTTGCCGATGAAATCGGCTGCCTTGTCGAAGGCGACGAAGCGATCGAGGCCGGTCTCGGCCGGCGTATAGTCGGGGCGGTACTCGCGAAGCCACGCGCCGAAGGATTTCTCCAGGCGCAGGCTCATCATGGCGCGCATGCCGAAGGGGCGAAGACCGAGATCCTCCCCGGCGCCCGACAACGCCTCGTACAGCGCGCGCTGCTGTTCACAGGGCACGTAGATCTCGTAGCCCAGATCGCCCGTGTAGGTGACGCGCTGCACGGTGGCGTCACACAGCCCCACCTCCATCTCGCGGACGGCCAGGAAGCGCAGCGCCGCGTTGGAGACATCGGCCCGGGTGACGCGCGACAGCAGCTCGCGGGCGTGCGGACCGGCGATCTGGAAGCCGATGCGATCGAGAGAGACGTTTTCGACCCGCACGCCGCCGGCGGGCAAGTGCATCTGGAACCAGCGCATCTGGAAGGCCTGCGCCGCGAAGGAGGCAGTGAGCTGATAGCGCTCCGCTCCCAGGCACGACACCGTGAAGTCGCCGATGAGCCGCCCCTTCGGGCTCAGCATGGGATTGAGCGCCAAGCGCCCGGGGCGCGGCATGCGCCCCGCCATGATGTGGTCGAGCCACGCCGCGGCACCCTCTCCCGTCACCATGAACTTGCTGAAGTTGTGGATCTCGTTGATGCCGGCTGCGGTGCGCACTGCATGGCATTCCGCGGCCACGCTCGCGAAGGCGTTCGAACGGCGGAAGCTCGGCGTCTCGAACGGTGTCTCCCCCGGCGGCGCAAAGTAGTTGACGTGCTCCAGGCCATGGCCCTCGCCGAACACGGCGTTTTGCGCCTTCCACACGGCGTAGGCGGGGGTCGTATGCAGTGGGCGCCCGGCGGGGAGCTCCTCGTTGGGGTAGGAGATGGCAAAGCGGCGCCGGTAGTTCTCGGTCACCTTGACGCGGGTATAGGCGCGCGTGCAGAAGCTGCCGAAGCGTGCTACGTCCATGGCGAACACATCGCGCTCTGGCTCGCCCTCGACCATCCACTGCGCGAGCGCGAGGCCGACACCACCGCCCTGGCTGAAGCCCGCCATCACGGCGCACGCCGACCAGAAGTTGCGCGTGCCCGGTACCGGGCCGACCAGCGGATTGCCGTCCGGCGCAAAGGTGAACGGCCCGTTGATCACGCGTTTGATGCCGGCGCGGGCGAGCACGGGATAGCGCTTGTAGGCGAACTCCAGCGGTTCCGCGATACGCTCGAGCTTGTCCGGCAGCAGCTCGTGGCCGAACGCCCATGACGTCCCGTCGACGGCCCAGGGCTCGCAGGCCTGCTCGTAGATCCCGATGACGAGCCCTCTACCTTCCTGGCGCAGATAGCTCTCGCCGCCGGGGTCCATCACGTGCGGCAGCTCGCGGTCACGCTCGTAGACTTCCGCGACATCGTCGGTCACCAGATACTGGTGTTCCATCGCGTGCAGGGGCAGAAAGACGCCGGCCATCGCACCGACCTCGCGCGCCCACAGGCCGGCGGCGTTCACCACGTGCTCGGCGTTGATGGTGCCCTTCCCGGTGACGACGTCCCAGCTGCCGTCCGCCCTCTGGGCAAGCGCTTCGACACGGTTGCGCAGGGTGATCTCCGCGCCCTGCGCGCGCGCGGCTCGGGCATAGGCCTGGGTCGTGCCGGACGGGTCCAGATGGCCGTCCAGCGGATCATAAAGAGCGCCGATGACTCCCTCGGTGTTGGTGATGGGCGACAGGCGCTCGATTTCCGCGGGCCCAACGATCTCGGTGTCAAGACCCATGTAGCGGTGCTTGGCGCGCTCGGCCTTGAGGAAGTCCATGCGCTCGGGCGTGGTGGCAAGCGTCAGGCCGCCGACGTGGTGCAGACCGCAGGACTGGCCCGAAATGGCCTCCAGTTCCTTGTAGAGGCCGATGGTGTAACCCTGCAACGCGGCCATGTTGGTGTCCGCGTTCAGGGTGTGAAAGCCCCCTGCCGCGTGCCAGGTCGAGCCCGAGGTGAGCTCGGAGCGCTCGATGAGAACCACGTCGCGCCAGCCGAGCCGGGTCAGGTGATAGAGTACCGAGCAGCCGACCACGCCGCCCCCGATGACCACCACCCGCGCGTGCGATTTCATCGTGCCTGATTCCTGTTGCGGCGGCACCGCTCAACCGAGAACGGAAAAGCTGGAGTCCGGATTGATCTCCCGGCGCCGATGACGATACTGTCGAAAGATTGAGCCATGAGATCACACCCTCCACGCACTGCCGTATTCTGACACGAAGCCCCTGGGTTGCGGGCACGATTCCGAGAAGCTCGCGGGATGAATCGCGCTCCTATGACAGGCCCATCAAACCGCCACGGCTGATCAGCGCACGATCAAGCAACTCACGTCGCACAGGTTTGCGACCTTGCGCGAGACGCTCCCCATCAGCACGCCCTTGACCTTGCCCAGACCCCGCGTGCCCAGCACGATGAGGTCGAGCTTGCGCCGCTTGGCGTACTTGATGATGGCGCCTGCCGGGTCGCCTCTTGCCACAGCCGTGTGCACGTCCTTGACGCCCTTCTTGCGCGCGCGCTCGGCAGCCTCGCGCAGGATCTGCTCACCGACGAAGACCAGCACATCGGTGCGCTCACCGGCAATCTTTTCCACTTCAGCGAGCTTGCGTAGCTGCGGCGGCAACTGCATGTCGCGCACCACGTGCAGTATGTGCAGCGTGGCGCCGTACCTGGCCGCCATGTCAGCGGCCAGTGTGAGTGCGCGCTTCGACGCCGGCGAAGCATCGGTGGCAACGAGTATGGAGTCAATCATTGAAGATCACCTCGGTCGGCGGACAGGACTCTGCGTAGGTCTGCATGCTGGGGCGGGTAAGAATCATCCTAGCAACTCGTTCCTGGAGCGTCCAACCGATGCCGTATCGCACTGCGTGACACGATGTCATCATTGACCTGCAGCCGCGAAGGGCGCTAAGTTTACAGCGCACGCCATCGGGTTGACGGTGCCGGAAACGCGACGTGACGCGTGGGGCTGACATGAGAGTTCGAATCGAATACTGCGGTGTCTGAAACTACGAACCGACCGCCCTCCGTGTGAAGGCGAGGCTCGTCGAGAAATTCGGCGCCGACGTGGAGCTGGAACGCTCGGGTGGCGGCGTGTTCGAGATCACGGTAGACGGCGAGCTTCTGTTCTCGAAGAAAGAACTCAATCGCTTCCCCGAAGACGCCGAAGTCGACGCGTTGTGTGGCGGGTAGTTCACCGCCATAGCAGACTGTTCCTGAGCCCGACAGGTTCCGGCAGTCGGAGGTCAAATTCGGCTTGGCAGGAGGCGAGGACAAGGCCCGGCTGTTCGAGGTCTACGGCTACACCCTCACGGCGGCGCAAGACCGGATAGCGAGCCACGGCCGACCGGCGGGAGCGCGGTTGTCCCGTCGGCCCGAGTTGTTCGTGACGGGGCGTGCGCTATCAGCCACGCGCCGCTCCGTACGGATCGGCGGTGGAGTACTATAACGTCAATTTCGCAAAGTCTCTGGTTGCCGAATTGCCGATTTCAGGCGTCGAGCTCGTTTCATCCCCTGCGCAGGTGACCGCGGCGCGGATTGCGCACCAGGCGCTTGCCTGGCAGGCGCTGTACGCGTGGCAGCGCTCCGCGCTGGCGGCGTGGGTGGCGAACGGCTACCGGGGCGTGGTGGAAGCGGTCACCGGGGCGGGCAAGACGCGTGTCGGATTGTGCGCTGTCGCCGAGCAGGTGGCGAGCGGCGGCAAGTCGGTGGTCGTGGTGCCCACGCGGAATTTACTCCAGCAGTGGATCCGGGAGGCGCGCGCTGTCTTCCCGGAAGCGCCGATTGGCTGTCTGGGGGACGGGTACCGCGACGATCTGCGCCGCTGCGAGGTGCTGGTCGGCACGGTCAACTCGGTGCGGGCGCGCGACTTGCGGCTCGGCGATAATGCCGGCCTGCTGGTGGCCGACGAGTGCCACCGTCTGGGATCGGAGATCAACCGTGTTGCACTCGGCGCCGGGTTTGGGCGGCGACTCGGACTGAGCGCGACGCACGCGCGCATGGACGGTGCCCACCGCAGTGTCATCGAGCCCTACTTCGGCGGCGTCGTATATCGCTTTGGCTACGCCGACGCCATCGCACAAGGGGTGGTGGCGCGTTTCAAGGTGGCGCTGGTGGCGGTCGCCTTCGAAGAAGAGGAACGGCTGCACTACGAGTACCTCAGCGACAAGGTGCGCCGCGCGCGCGCGCGTCTGCTCGAGGGATTCGGCATACCGCCGGAGCCGTTCGGGGAGTTCATGAAAGCGGTGAACCGCTTGCGGCTCGACGGCACCAGGCTCCAGGCTATTGCGGCGGGACGTTATCTTTCGGCCTTCAACCGGCGCCGCGAGCTGCTGGCCGAGACGAACGCGAAGCTCGAGGGACTTTGCAAGCTCGAGGGCGCCGTCGGTGGTGCACGCCGGGTGATCGTGTTCACGCAGACGGTGCGCGCCGCGGAGCTGGCCGCGGCAGAGCTGGTGGATCTCGGTATAGACGCGCAGGCCCTGCACAGCCGGCTCGGCACGGTGGAGCGACGCGAGGTGCTGGAGCGCTTCGCGCGCGGGCACCTGCACACCATCGTCGCACCCCAGGTGCTCGACGAGGGGCTGGACGTGCCGGATGCGGATCTCGGCATCATCGTCGCGACGAGCCGCCAGCGCCGCCAGATGATCCAGCGCATGGGCCGCGTGCTGAGGCCGAAGGAAGACGGGCGGCCGGCCCGCTTCGCGGTGCTCTACGTCGAGGGGACCAGCGAAGATCCGGCCCTCGGGGCGCACGAAACTTTCCTCGACGAGATTGTGGACACGGCGGCTTCGGTGCGCGACTTCGGTGTGTCCGCGGCGCCCGCGAAGATCTGCGATTTTCTCGAGGCCGGGGTATGGGGACACTCATAATTTTATAACTTAAGAAGAGTATTCGACGGGCGTAAGCAGTCGTCATGTATTACAGTATTCGAATGCTCTTCTTAAGTTATAAAATTATGAGTGTCCCCTAAGGAAGACGACGATGTGTGACGAGATATCCTGTGGGGCTTCGACAAGACGTGCGCGCACGGTTGGCCTGTCTTCGGCCCGGCGGCGGGATTTCCTGCGCGGTCTGGTGAGCCTCCCGCTCGGCGTGGTGCTGGCCGATCCAATACTGGCGCGCGCGGCCGGCGACGGCCTCGAGCGGCGCACCATCACCACGGCGTCGGGCAAGACCGTGGCCGGCTTCTTCGGGGCGCCCGCCGTGACCCCGGCCCCGGTGGTGCTACTGATCCACGAGTGGTGGGGGCTCAACGATCAGATCAAGGCGGTCGCCGCCGAGCTCGTCGCGCGGGGCTTCGTGACGCTCGCGGTGGATCTCTACGACGGCAAGGTCGCCACCACGCGCGAGCAGGCGAGCAGCTATCGCAAGGCGCTCGACCCGTCGGCGGCCAGGCAGGCACTGGTCGCGTGGATCGACTGGCTGCGCGCGTACCCGGCGAGCAATGGCAGGGTGGGGACCGTCGGCTGGTGCTTCGGCGGCGGCTGGTCGCTCAACGCTTCTCTCGCGACACGCGTCGATGCAACGGTAATCTATTACGGCAACGTGAGGAAAACCGCGCAGGAGCTGGCAGCGCTGCAGGGTCCCGTGCTCGGCCACTTCGGCACGCTCGACAAGCGCATGAACGCGAAGATGGTGGGCGGCTTCGAGCGCGCGATGGCGGCGGCCGGCAAGCCCGACCCGGAAGTGCACTGGTACGTGGCCGACCACGCCTTCGCGAACCCCAGCGGCGGGCGCTACGACGAAGAAGACGCGAAGCTCGCCTGGGCGCGCACGCTGGCTTTCTTCCACCGGCACCTCGGTTGACTCGGGGCGGCTGACTTCCGGACAGCGTTCCCTCCCCCGCGGAAATACGGGGACAATATACCTATTTCGCTAAGCCACCATGCCAGAGGTGGGACGAGAACTAAATTAGGTGTGCTGTTCGCGTATTTTCTGCCCCGCATTTCTTCTAGCAGCGCACGCGCCGGCGCCAGCCGATTCCCGCCAGGCCGAGCGCGAGCAGCGCAAGCGTCGCGGGCTCGGGGCTCTCCGCGTCGAGCGAGATGTCGTCGAGCACCACCTGCGCCGGGCTGCCGGGGAACAGCTTGAACTCGAGGAGCGCGTTGGCGAGCCCGAACAGGGCGGCGTCGCTCACCAGGAGGCTCTCGTTCAGCAGAGCGCCACCCCCACCGCCGCCCGGCCCCAGGGTGGCGAGCAACAGGTCGTCGAGCACCACCTGCAGCGACCCGGTCGGCGTCTGGAAGAGGAAGTCGAAGCTGATCGAGAACGGGCCGCCCGGTGTGTCGATGAGCTGTGAGAGGATGACCGGTGGTGCCCCGGATGCCGTATCCTCGACCGTCAGTTGAACCGCCGGGTTGCCGCTGCCCGCGGGAAAGTCGACCAGCACGGCGCTGCCGTTACCGGCGCTGGACCAGCCCGTGAGACCGTTTGCGAAGCTGCCGTTGCCGATGGCGGGGGGCGCGGCCAGCGGGGTGAGGAGGAACGCGTGCTCCGCGCCGGTGGTGTTGCTCCGGGCGCTACCGACAATCTGGCCGACGGCGTTGATGGCGGTCGCGTCGCGCAGCATCCAGCCCGTAGACGGATCGATGACCGTGTTGAGATCCGTCATGACGCCGCTCTCCCAGAGCATGGCGGCGAGACGGCCGGGGAGTTGCGCCTGACCGACTATCTGACCCGAGTCGTTGATGTCATTGGCTTTGCTCGACAGCGTGACTGGCGTCAACAGAGTCTGAACGACCGTGGGGCTGCTCGTCGGGCCGCTCACCTCGACCAGTGCCGCCACCTCAGGTTGGTTGGTCCGGCGGGAGCTGCCCACGATCTGCCGGCTGTTGTTGAGCGCCGCGGCGTTGAACCGGCGGATCGGGTCGGTTTCGAGGCTGACAACACCCTCACTGATAATCTTCCCATCGCCGAGCTGGTCGAGGTCGGCCAGCAGATTCACGGTAATGACATCGAGGTTGTCGTTGATGTCGGTCGCGCTCTGGCGCGTCCCGATAATGGGGCGCAGGTTGACCATGCCGCCGATTTCAGGGGCGTCGATGAAGGGCGAGCTGAACGAGAAGCAGTTGCCGACTACGTTACATCCACCACCGTCAATGGAGCTACCCACCGAAAACCCCGCCTGATTCACGGCCACGGCTTCGCTGCTGTCCAGCGTGGAAGGCAGCAATACGCCGAGATCCTGCATAACGCCGCCCGGGTCCAGGCGGAAGGCGTGTTGGTTGAAGCGTAAATCAAAAGAGGCGCTCAAAGGAAAAGCGTGCGACCGGCCGACGACCCGCCCGGCGTTGTTGATGTCGTTCGCCTGGCTGGAGCGGCCCGCGGGGGTTCCCGCCGGGGGGGGCACACCCAGGGCGGGCAGGGCCCCCCCGCCCGGGGCCCACGGGGACGCCGGGGTTCGG
>CAZSDY010000131.1:0-6004 GCA_964605765.1 uncultured Ectothiorhodospiraceae bacterium
GCTAGCCGGCCGATTCCGGCGCCGTCGTCGTGCAGCCGAGCGTGGGCTCGTAGCCGTAATGGCGCCGGGCATCGGGATAGTGTAGTGGCGCGTAGGCGAGCAGCATGAACGCGGTGCAAAGCTCCGCCAGAGTGTAGACGTGCTGCACGAGCAGTCTGTCGGTGAAAATGCCGCGATCCTTGGTCAGGAACAGGAAAAGAAAGATCAGGGATACGCACACGATGCCGGCGAGCAGGCGCCCGCGTGCGACACGCAGCTCACCGTGGAGCGTGATACCCATTGGACGGGTGCGCGCGAGCAGCATGCGCCAGCACACCCAGTCGAGCACCATGAACGCTACCTGGGCGAAAAAGAACGTTACCGAGAACGCCACGTGCAAGGCGTTCTGATCGGACAGGCTCACGTTGGCGAGCATGAACAAGGACAGCGCGGCCAACATGCCGAGCGCGTACGCCACGCCGAGGACAATGCCGATCGAGTTCGTTTCCGCACCACAACGACCGAGATCGTCCAGGCGCCGCCGGTGCATACCAGCGATCATGTGCACGGACAACGCCGCGCTGCAGGCGACGATGCTCATCCCCAGGGAGAAGAGGAAACTGCCAGGATGGTACGCCGCGGTCTCGCTGATGGAAGGCACCGTGCCGTCGAACTGCTCGGGGTGCGAATAGTGCAGGATGACGCGTGAGGCCACGATGACCGGAACACCGAGGAAGTAGACCACCAGCAAGCTCATGCACCGCGTGACGTTGCACGCCCGCGGGCACATCGCCAGTGCCCGGAGTCGGTGTGTTGATCTTGCCGGCGGCAGGCTCACGGTCTAGCGCACGTCCAAGCGGGGAGGCGCAATGATAACACCGCCCGCAGCGTAGCTTGAATGGAACGAGTATTCGCTTCACGGCACGAAGCGCTCATAGACGGGCTCTCCCGTTGCCAGGTCGGAGCCGAACAGCTCGATGAAAGCCACCTCTGGGATGAGCTCGTAGTCCCCCAGCATCAAAAACACCCACTGCAGCTTGGCCGGCCTGCCTCGTATGGCCGTTACCGCCATGGGGTTCCCGCGCTCGTCCAGTGACAGTCGGGCGGAACGCTTGCGGTAGGAGACGAATCGAATATCGAAGCTGCCGGCCTCGCCGTCTCGCGGCGTCGCCAGGATCCCGAACGCCAGGCGACGCTCGATGAAACTCAGTGGCTTGCGCTCGCCGGTCGTGTTATACCGTAGCCAGTACACGCGAACGGGATCACGCGGGTCGATCTTTCCGTCGGGTCTCGTGTTCGCCTCGTAGACCACCGTGTTGGCGTTCATTGACCGCTGAAGAAAAAACAGCACAAGCTTCAAAGGCGGCCGGTGGCGTGCGATGGGGCACATGGGCATTCGCCGTGTTGTCCGCCATCGACCAGCTCTACGGGGTTCTGGGGTTGGTATTCTGGCTGCTGGGTCTGCTGGATCTCTATCTGCTCGCGCTGCTGGCGCTGGCGTTGGGCGATGCAATCCTTGCCCCGGCGCAGATCCTTGCCCGGTTGCGCCACGGGGGGGCGCGCTAGGCATGTATTGGTCCGTGCTTCTGATTCCGGCGCTGACTTGTGGCGCGATCCTCACCTACCTGAAGTTGTTCGCCTGGAATCTTCGCACAGAGTCCTTTCGGCGATTGTACGAGTCCGCTGTGCACGACACACTGGACGTCATGGAAGAGGTCGGTGTGACCTTCTGGCTCACCGAGGGCACCCTCATCTGGGCGCTTCGCTACGGAACCAACCACCCGACAGATATCGAAGACGTGGTGGACGACGACGTGGACGTCATGGTGGAGGTCGCGAGTGAGGCGCACTGGCAGACACTCTCGGACCGCATTACGCGGCTGCTGCTCGAGCGGGGCTGGTGCGGTGCAAATCGCCGCTCCACGTCCCCGGTGAAGGGCATGAGAGTCGACAAGCTGCAGATCTTCAAGCCCGGCATGCCGTTCCAGCGCACCCACGTCGACCTGCACAGCTACATCCGCGACGACGAGCGCCGCGTTGCGCTGTCACACGGCGATCCTTCAGCCTACCCCTTCCAGGCTTGGCATGGAGCGATGCCGCTCGACCTCATTCATCCGATGGTCGTGTGCGCCTGCTACGGGCGCAGCGTGCCGTGTCCCAGGCGGGCGGTGCATATCCTCGAGAATTGGCACGCCAGGGAGTACGCCGGCTCTCCCATCGCGCTGCCGCGCCGGACTCTGAGCGAGCGCGAGCGCAGGACGCTGGAGCGTCAAGCGCGAGCGCTCGATACGACCGGCTACGCATCCATGATCGATTACTGGCGCAGGGTCGGCACGGCGGCTACCAGCGCAGACACTTCAGAATGCCGGGAGCGTATCGCGAGTGCGACAAACGGTTGCCCGTGAGGAGACGAAAGCGCTTCGCGGCCGGACTCTGAAGATCGAACCAGCGATCGCGCTGAAATCGAGCCTCGGATTTGCTGTAGCCGCTGGGAACGGGGTGGCGCACCAAGACACGATCATCGACGACTGAGCGCCGCCCGCGCTTCATGGCAAGATACCCCAGGTACACGTCGAGTCCCCAGCCGATGCGGTTCACGCTAAGGTCGACCGGCGTCATCTCGCGCAGCACGGAAACGCGCGAAGCAAAGCAGAACCCCTCGACGAAACACACGGAGCGTACGCCCCCGCTACGCTTGTTCAGCATCGACGCATGGGAGCTTGCATTTACGCTCGGCGCATACACCGCCACGCTGCGATCAGCGAAGGCGTCTCTGGCACAGGAGATGGCAAAGGAATAGTCGTCGAATTCGACATCGGAGCACACGAAATAGAGAACCGTCTCTTGTCTGGCTTGCGCCTGGGCACCCGCTTCGTTCAACAAACCACTGTAGTGCACGTTGGGCAGGATGATGTCGAAGATCTCTCTTTCTCCGGAAGCGAGACGCGACCCGCTGTCGATTGTCACCACCGGGACGAGTGGGGCAAAACCCGCCGCCAGCTCACCCGCGTGCCGGTTCATGTTGTGGTTGACCACTGCGACCAGCATGCGAGCTCCCCCGCTCAGCGGCGCGAGCGCGCGCCGGCAGTTGCCGGCGCATGCGGGTCCTCGATCGGGGAGGGGTCGTCCGGCTTGCCGATGAGGCGCTCCAACGCCCGCTTATCCCTCCAACGGTAGACGTCAACGATATCCTCGATTCCGTTCTTCTCGAGAACGAATTCCTGGTACAGGCGCTTCGCGTGCCGCCGGGCCGCGCGGTCGCTGCCACCGCCGCCCAGCCTGGCAATCCGGTAGCGCCTGTCCGGGTGTGCTACCCAAGCGGTGCAAAGCGCTGCGAGCCATCCCGAGGACTGCTCGCAACGCCGGTCGTGGTCCACGTAGGTGCGCCCCATCTGTGCCACGCGCAAGCCCTCTTCCCGGGCGCGCAGGAAGAAGTCGGCGTGCTCGTTGGCGTACACTCGCGCCTCCCACCGCACACGCCGTACGGATTCGGTACGCGCCATGAACGTGTTGGACACCCGGTCGCAGGACACGACGCCGGGCGCCACCTGGCCGCGGTGACGAAAGAAGTGCTGATACACGACTGCGCCGCGCCGCTCGAAAACCGCGGCACCGTACTCGCGCCGGCCCTGCGCGCCGCCGACGATGTCATAGTCACAGGCGTGCAGGAAACGGCACATGGGCTGAAGCCGGGTCCCCGTGGTAAACACGTGGTCGTCGTCACACAGAAAGAAGTAAGGGGTATCGAGCCTGTCGATCAGGTAATTACGGCCGGCTCCCAGCGTGTGCCCCGCCTCGAACGGCAAGGTGAGCCAGACAACACCCGGAAACGGCTCTTCACCGTCACCGAAGAGCGGCTCCCGACTGTCATCGCAGACCAGCACACGCAGTTCAGGGTGGTTCACGCGTATCGAGCGGATGAGCCGCATGACGCATCGCGGCCTCTCGAATGTCTTAACGATGACGCTGACCTCGTCCAGCCACGCATCAGCATTCATTGACGCTTCTGCCGTGAGACGACGCGACCAAAAGGAAAGACAGGGGGATATCGACGGCGCCACGGCTTGAACGCGTCGCACACCGCGCGAACATCCGAGACTCGCCGTGCGTGCTTCACGGCTCGAAGCGCTCGTAGACAGGCTCTCCCGTTTCAATATCGGTACCGAACAGCTCGATGAACTCGACACGCGGGATGAACTCGTAATCGCCCAGCATCAGGAACACCCAATCGAGTCTCGCCTTTCTGCCATGGATACGCGTGACGGCGATTGGCCGTCCGTGCCCGTCTACGTACACACGCGCGCTGCGTTCGCGGTAAGAGACGATACCAACATCGTAACCACCGACCTCGTCGGCAATCGGCGTCGCCCGAACCCCGAACGCCAGATGACGCTCGACGAAGCTCAGGGCTTTTGCCTCGCCGGTGGTGTTGTATCGCAACCAGTAGACGCGCACCGGGTTGCTCGGGTCCAATTCTCCGTTGGGCTTCATGTTCGCCTCATACACCACCGTGTTGGCGTTCATGGAGCGTTGCAGATAGAAGAGCAGTTGCTCGCTGCGCGGCGGGACAGGAAATCCGAAGCCGGGAGCAGCCGGCCGGATTTCGCCCGGGAGCGCCGCGGCGAACGTCAGGGCAAGCAGCATCACCAGACCCCGCGTCAATTGCCTTTGTATGCCGTGCATCCCTAATGTCAACGCGTTCTGACTGCCCGCGGCCTTTGCGCCGGGGACAAGATTACCTGTCTGGTACGAAATCACAACGACGGAGCTTCGCATTCATGCGTTACTATGCTGACCAGCGAGGGCGGCATTCCGGTGAGGCGAGAGCGCAAGGCGGGCAGAGGGACTGGCGGAGGACCGTCCGACGACTCACACTTCGCCGCCTGCGGCGCGGCACGTGAGACGAAGGTGCTACGCCGTGCGCCCGCCGCGCTCGCATCCAAGCGGCGATCTGGACGACCCGGATGACGGCTATTGCCTGGACAATCGCCGCGCTGGCACTTGCGCTGGCCGCGATTGGTGCCTTCCTTGCCGTCGTGCGTTTTACGCCGCTTGGAAATCGATACGGATACGCCACGCTGGCGAGAATGCTGTTGCCCGGTGCGCACACCATGCCGCCGGGTACCACACCATGGAACCCCTACCTGTTTGCCATCGGCAGCTGCCGCGTGGCGGATCCGGCGTTGCAGGGCAGCCGTGATTCGATCCGGCTCAGTGAAACGCTGCAGGTACCGGTGCGGCCAGGGCTGTGGGCCGGCGACGTCACGGATCGCAACGCCGAGTTCGTGGCCGACCCCTTCGTGGTACGCGCCAACGGGCGATATCACCTGTTTTTCGAGGTCAAAAACACGCGCGGTAACGGCGAGATCGGTCTTGCCGAGAGCAGCGACGGCATCCGTTGGCGCTATCGCCGAATCGTGCTGAGCGAGCCGTTTCACCTGTCCTACCCCTGCGTGTTCCGGCACGATGGCGGGCACTTCATGCTGCCGGAGACATTCCGCGCAGGCGCGCTGCGTCTTTACAGGGCGCAGAAATTTCCCACCGACTGGGTGCTCGACAGCATTCTGATGGAAGGGACGTTCATCGACCCCACACCGTTTCCCTACCGGGGACGGTGGTACCTTTTTGCTTGTACACGCCAGAGCTGTGACCACCTGGGGCTCTACAGTGCACCTTCGCTTCGAGGTCCCTGGCAGGAGCACCCGATGAGCCCGATAGTGAGCGGCGATCCGCATATTGCGCGCCCAGGCGGCAGGGTCATCGTCGAGACCGGCACCGGGCGGGTGTTCAGTGTGCGCCAGGACTGCTACCCGACCTACGGCAACCGCCTGCACCTGTTCGAGGTGACCCGCCTTTCGCAGAGCATTTACGAGGAGCGCATGGCGAGCAACCCGCACCTGCCGCTGGTATCCAGGATACGTTCCGGGTGGAATGAGCGCGGGGTTCACCCCCTCGACACTCTCGAAGACGAGGATGGCTCTTCGCTGATCGTCTTTGACGGCTGCGACACGTTCTATTGAGCAAG
>CAZSDY010000131.1:6104-10837 GCA_964605765.1 uncultured Ectothiorhodospiraceae bacterium
TACCTGCTTTCCTATTCCACCGCCAACGACATGGCTTCGTACCCGCTCGACTACGCAAATGCGTCGAGAATGGCACGCCTGGACCCCGGGTTGGCCCCTGTCGAGGTGTACATCTCGGTGAGTGAGGTCAGGGAACGCAGCCGTCTCGATGAAAGGCGCGTGCGAGGGATTGCTGAGCGCATGCAGAGAAACCCTGCGCTGCGCGTGCGCGATATCACGTTCAAGTCCAACGTCGGGCGTGATTTCAGCTCGGCCGCGGCAAACCTGCACAAGATGAGCGCGAACTGCGCAGACGACGCGTTCGTCTTGTTCCTCAATCGCAGCGCCCATGGCCCCATGCGCGCGCACTGGTACCGGGACTTCGTCCGGCAATTCGAGCGTCATCCGAATTCGGGACTTTGCGGGAACACCATCAACTTCGAGGGCTTGTGCGGGGGCACGGCCGACGGCGGTCATACGCATGTTCAGACCTATGCGTACCTGAGCAAGTTGAGTGCGCTCGCGGCGCTGCAAGGGGGTATCCCGGGCCAGGACTGCCGATCGCGCGAAGAGGCCATCATCAACGGCGAGATCGGACTGAGCCGGCACTTCCTAGCGGCCGAAAAGTCGCTCACCTCGCTGGCGTGGCCCGAGCACGCCTTCGATCGGAAGAACTCCCACGACCCCGAGTTACCACAGGGCAACATTTCGCACGCGGTCCGCGGCCTGCCGTTTCGGCACATCCACGATAACGACCATCTCATGGTATTCGGCTCGGCGCCGTACCTGTGCTGGCTGCTCGGCACGCGCCTGTCTCGCGCCTGACCACCGGTTCGTCACCGAGGGGCTACCAGTGCTCGCCGAGCGGCGGGCCGTCCACGTAGGTCACACCGTATTTCCTTGCGAATCGCTCGTAGAGAATGCCGTCCGATGCGTAGCGCTTGTCGCTCCATCCGCCCTCCGCGCGCCACAGGTCGGTCTTCATCATGAGCTGCATGCAATCGATACGGTATTTCCTGACCGGGCGACCGCTCAACACCACGGATCTCGAGTAGTCCCTGGGATGTATGTATACGTATGGGGGGGATGCGAAGGGGCGCCGCGAGACCTGCAGTCCCATCATGCGCACGGGAAACACGACGATGTCGTTGTCGATGGCGCCGAGACGGCTCAACGCGTCCGGGTACAACACGTTGTCCGGGTTGAAGTGCAGGATGTACTCCCCGCGCGCCTCGCGGATGCCGATGTCGCGAAGGGAGTGTCCCCAGTCATTGAACCACCGCGGGGTTTCGCGCACCGTGATGGGCCAGGCGACTCCTGCATCGAGAAAAGGGCCGTCGTGGTAGCAGAGGATCTCCACGTCGGACGGGTCGTGGCTCTGGGCGCGCAGCGATGCGATCCCGCGGCAGAAGCGCTCGTGCGAGATCACGCCCTGGTAGTGCGGAACGATGATGCTGAATCGCGGCTTGGACATTACCTATGCCCGAGGTGGACGTGAACCCGGGTCGCCATATTGCTAGGCCTCCGGCCGTCGTGCAACATGACGGGCGGCTCACGCTACGGTGCAGGGCAATGTGCGGGCGCCACAAGGCGCCAAAGAATTCAGGGGGTTCGGGTGCTCGAGCTCATAGGCTTCGTCAACAGGCACGCGAAGGGGCCGAAGGCGACGATTGTCATCACGTCGATTGTCTCCGGCGTCAGCCGCGGGCTGGTGCTGACGACCATCAGCACCGCGGCGGCGAGCCTACTGCATGGCTCGGTGGATCCCCTGCTGGTTCTCGCGTTCTGCTCCCTGGTCCTGTTACACCTCGGTGCGGATTACTATCGCCAGTCACGCACCAACGGGCTGGTTCGCCGCATGGAGCAAGGGCTGCGTCTGCGCACCTGCGCTCGACTGATGCGCACGCAGCTTCGCTTCGTCGAGGAGCAGACCCGCGGCGAGATCTTCGCACGACTGAGCGTCGACATCCACATGGTCGCCGGGTTTGCCACGATCTCGATGCGGGCCGTCGAGCACGGCCTGCTGTTGCTCGTGTGCCTGGCTTACATGGGATACCTGTCGCTGCAAGGCCTCGGCGCGGCCCTCATCGCCATCGTTGCCGGTGTCGGCGTTTATCTCGCACAGGAGCGTGAGGGCAGTGCGAACATGCGCATTGCGCGGCGCAAGCAGGCGGAGTTCTTCGAAGAGATGAACGGCCTTCTCCATGCCTTCAAGCAGCTCAAGATCAATCAGGCGAAGAAGACCGATGCACTACGCGATCTGGACGTGGTCTCCCGCGCACACCGTGACGCGGAGTTGCGCTCCGATGACCTGTTCCTCAAGAGCGAACTGACGGCGCGCGCTTTCACGCTGGTGCTGATCGCCGTCATCATTTTCGTGCTGCCGTGGCTGACCCCGGCTGACAACATCGTCGTTTTTCAGTTCGTTGCCGCCATCTTGTTCATGCTCGGGCCTTTCGAGATGTTGATTGGCTCCATACCGTCGATGCTCAAGGCGCGGGTCTGCTACCAGAATCTCATGCGCCTGGACGAGGGCATCGAGGCGTATTCGTCGCTCGCGGAGTCAACGCCGCAAAGTGCTGCTCCGCTCACCTTCGAGCGCATCAGCCTGCGCGGGGTGTGCTTCCAGTATCGCATGCCGCCAGCCGGGGAATCGTTCGGCATAGGCCCCGTGGACCTCGATATCAACCGCGGCGAGGTGCTGTTCATCGTCGGCGGGAACGGCTCCGGCAAGACCACCTTGCTGAAGGTGCTGACACACCTCTACAAGCCTAGCGCCGGTGAGACACTGGTCGACGGCCGGGCGCTCGACCAGAGCACCGAGCAACCCTACCGCGAGATGTTCACCACTATCTTTGGGGAATTCCATCTTTACAGGAAGCTGCACGGCATCCGCGATCCCGACCCGCAACGCATTGAGACACTGCTCGGGGAGCTCGCGCTCAGCGGCAGGATCCGCTTCACGGACGGACGCTTCTCGTCGACCGAGCTCTCGACCGGGCAGCGCAAGCGTCTCGCCTACCTCGTGTCCGAACTCGAGGACCGCCAGATCTACGTGTTCGACGAGTTCAGCGCCGAGCAGGATCCGGAGTTTCGCCGCTACGTTTATCGTGCACTGATCCCGGCGCTGCGCGAGCGCGGCAAGACCGTGATTGCGGTCACGCACGACGACCGCTACTTCGACGCTTGCGATCGGCTCGTCAAGATGGACTTCGGCAGGCTCGTCGAACAGCCCGTGCCCGGCGGCATGCCGGCACACCGTCTGCCCGACGACGATGCAAGTGCCGGCCAAGGATAATCCGGCGTCCCTGGGATAGTGCATTTCAAGGTTGCAGCACGCGTTCAATGCATTGCAACAGCCTGGGCCCGGCGACTTCCGTGGTGTGGGCTTCACGCACCTTGCGCTCGGCTCGCGCACCCAGCGCGCTGGCCTTGTCCGGGTCATCGATGAGCGCCATCAGGGCATCGGCCATTGCCGCGATATCGCCGTACGGCACGACGAGGCCGGCGCCGTCACGGACCAGGTCGACCATGCCGCCCGAGCGATCGAAGCATACAGTCGGGATGCCGTGGCAGGCCGCCTCCAGGCACACCAGAGGAAACGCGTCTTCCCTGGAGGTCAGCAGAAACACGTCCGCCATACCCAGATAATCATCCGGGTTCGCGACCTCACCGACAAGATGTACGACGGAATCCAGGCCAAGCCGGACCAGATCGATGCGAATCTGGTTCGCTTCTTCCTCGTTGCGCCACCGGCCAAGCCACACGAAGTGAATGGGCCGGACCGCCGAGCGGCGAAGCGCGTGCGCCGCGACCCGCGCGAACAGGTCCCTGCCCTTGCGCCACAGATCCATACCGCAGCCGGCCACGACGCTCGCGCCACCAGGAATACCCAACTCGTCGCGCAGTCCGGCCAAACGCCGTGGGTCGGGCCGGGCTCGCGGCGTAATGAAGCTGCGCACGACATCGACACGACGATGATCGATCCCGTGCCGGGCGCACAGCACGTGCTTGACCGGCTCGGCCGCCGCCACATATCGATGTGTGTGCTGCCTGACCAAGGCGAGATTGCCGGGCCCAAACACGCTGATGGCGAATTCCAGCTCATGGATGTGAGAGAGGATCCGACAACCAAGACCCCCGAGCACGCCCAGTATCGCACCGTTGGCGATCGTATTGGAGTACACGAGGTCGACGCGCCTCGCCCGGTAGGAGCGCACCAGGTTTCGGCGATAGCGCCACCACCTGCCCGGCATCGCGCGCGTGAAGCGCGCAAGGGTACCGGCAGGCCGCGGCGTAAAGAGCCGCGTGGTGCATACGGCCTCGTAGTCCGCGAGCAGAGGCCCTGTACCGCCCAGCAGCAATTCAAACTCGAGGCTGGAAGCCTCGCGCAGCCAGCGCAGAAAATCGAGCAACATGATGGGAGCGCCGGAACGCGTCGCCGCATGCCCCACGAAGAGCACCCGGCGGGTCATCGCGTCATGCGGCGGCGTCCACCCCGGGGCCATTGCTGACATACACGGTCACCACCGCGCATCCCCGGGGGAGAAAGATCTCGCGCGACTGCGCAAGTACCCAACACCTTGCATCTGCAACCTCCTACGTGCCCTGTTCCGTGTAATGGCCGGAGAAATGCCAGATCCACGCCCTGGAAAATGACGCGGCGCGGAGCTTAGCCTATCATCCCAGAAGCGGGCTCCGAATACGACGCGCTTTACCCCACACTGGCGCCCTGAGAGAAACTCCGATGCCGG
>CAZSDY010000132.1:0-10720 GCA_964605765.1 uncultured Ectothiorhodospiraceae bacterium
GCCTACGTGTGGTACGCCGTCTGGGCGAGGAGCGGCAACCGGTTCGCGGCCGTGAACAAGGAACGCATCGCAGACACGCTTTCCGCGGGGCAGCTCGAGGAAGCGCAGCGCATGCTCGGGCAATGGACGCCCGAAAAATGCCCGTGGCCCGGATGATGCTCCCCCCATCCGCATCACGACTAATTCCGGCTCTGGGCGTCTGCCTCACTCCATAACCGCTCGTTCGTGGGCTTGGGGGAGCAGGTGGTCAGCCAAGCAGCCAAGAAAGAACTACGACAAATCTTCCAGCAACGCTCTTGCCTCGCGCAGATCGGCGGTGTCGAATCCTTCGCTGAACCAGTCGTAGATCGGAGGGTGTTTCAAGATGAGGGCCGTACACTTGCCATCGTTCCCATCTATCAGAGGGGTAATACGGAAAGGCCTGTAAAATAGATATGGGTAAAGAGCAGGACCGCGTAGACCGCACATCCGATACCAACGACCAAGAAGTCCCTGGCTATGGGGTAAACCCGGCTGCTTTTTTCGGCGCCGCGCCGGTTCGCGGACCACATATCAAACAGGGCGAATCCGCCGAAACTTCCAAACAAGAGTAACGATGCCAGATCGCCATTGGCCAGCAGATGCGCGCCGGCCCACAAGCTGATGCCCCAAAGCATCGGATGACGCGTGAACCGCTTGATGTTGTTGGGGACCTCGGCCGCAACCAGCAATATCACCGCCGGTATCATCAGTGCGACGGTCGCTTGCTTTCCCCACATCGGCGGAACCCACAGTGGCACAAACTCACGGTGGATCATGCCAACAATGATGGTAAGCAACCCGACCAGAGCGATCAGAGAGTAAAGTATCTTGTAAGGGAATTCGCCGAATTTTTCGATCAACCGGGTTCTCGCGCCGGCGAAGGTGGGCACGAGGTGAATGCCGAGAAATATCACTAACCCCAGAATGAGCACTTTCATATCAGGACCCGTTTCCCCGTACGAACGACCGCGGCGAATCCTGCGCCCGTGTGTCCGGAAGAAGTAACCGTGCCAGAGCGGGCGCTGAGCCTGGCACCTGATTCGGGAGAGAAGGGGGAGGCACTCATCTGCGCTAGCCCGAACTCAACGATCAACCTGGAGCGCCGCTTTCCTCGGGGCCGTCATGGTTCCGCCCGGAGGCTCGCCACGCCACCTGCCATCCGTTACGCGATAGAGTCTCGTACCGACATCCTGGCGGATGCCGCCGGAAGAACTCCTCAGCGACGCATTCTAGCCTGGAAATTGCGCCGGTGACATCGTGACCTTCCTGGGCCGCTTTATTGCCGCGTAGAAAAAGTGCCCGTCGCAAGCCTTGTCCCGCGCAGCAAGTGCTGCTGAGCGCCGGACCACGTGCGCCGCCGGCGCCTGGCGGTTCCCTGCCATGAGCCGTCACAGGCGAGCGAAGTTCGCGGTGCCGCGTAGCGCTTTGAAGCGGCCATCGAGCATCGGGACGGTAGTGACGGGGTCTGCCCGAGGCGTGCTATCGTCTGACGCCTATGGTGACAAGGTACTGGTAGGTCAATGAAATCCCTAGACCGGTACTGAACTGACCTACCCAATCCACGAAGGCCGCCTTCAAGTTCGCTCGTTCATCGGTATCCAGCGCCTGTGAGGTTGCCCGGATCGGACCAAATCCACCCTCGTAGACCCGCCATGCTTCTTCTGCATCTGAAAGGCGATGGGTCAATTCTCCAATTTCATGGCCTAGTTCGAACATGGGCCCCGATTCGGCGAAGCCACTTTGACATGCCATCGGGCTCGGCCCCATCATGCCGTTCATGCCAACCGGTTGCTCATTTCCTGAATTCCGATTCGACCTGTCGTTCGACATACCGGGACTCGAGCGCGAGGCCTCGGCGATCACCTTCAATCCAACGACCGGAAATCTGCTGGTCGTCGCCGACGAGCCCGCGGGCATCGTGGAACTCACGACCGATGGCGCGCTCGTGCGGAAAGTGAAACTGAAAGGCTTCAAGGACACGGAGGGTTTGTGTCATCTGGTCGGGCATCAATTCGCCATCGCCGAAGAACGCAAGAAGCGCGTTACCGTGATCGATCTGCCGCCGGGCCTGAAAGAAACGGACGACGACGGCCCGCGCTTTGACCTCGACATGGAAACCAAACGAAACAAGGGATTGGAGGGCGTCACTTATGATGCGGCGACCGATACGCTCTACACCGCGCGTGAAGACGAGCCTCCGAGCGTGTTCCGGCTCCACCCCTTTCTCGGCAACGGCGGGCCGAATGTCGAAGAGCTGGCGCTGGATCTCTCCGGGCTGCGGGACCTGTCCGATCTCTATTTCGACCCCGCGGGGCCGTGGCTCTGGGCGCTCAGCGACGAGTCCTGCGCGGCGCTGGTGTTCGACGAGGAAGGAGAGCGCGTAGCGGAGCTTTCGTTCGCTAACGGGAGCCTCGGATTGCCGGAGAAAATCCCACAGGCCGAAGGCATCACCCGCGACTTGGCGGGTCGGCTATACATCTGCACGGAACCCGACACGGTTTATCGGTTCAACCCCGATTACCCAATCGTATAGTGGGCGAACCCCGATCCCGCCGCCACAACCCATCCGCGGATCGTGCTTGACGACAAGTAGGCCTGCGTCGAATACGAGGATGCCCTGGGGCGCGTCCCCGCGGCGCTATCGCGCGGCGGGAGAATCGTGTTTCAGAGCAGCCTGTCAGACCACTACCCGAGGTTGCGCGCGTGCCGTCGACTACGACGCCGCGGGGTCAGTGCCTGACTTGAGGACCTCGCACAGCAAGGCCTTGTAGACGGGAAAGCCGGATATCGGGTCGCGGTTCTCCGGATCCGTCAGCGCGTTGACGTTGGCTTCCCGCCAGGCCTTGGGGCCGAGCGGTCCGCCGCCGCCCATGTTGACTTCCACGACGCCCGCCGCGATGTCCTCGTCGACTTGCGCCCAGAAGCGCACGCGCCCTCGCGGGGTGATCACGAACACCGCATCGCCGTCGCGGATGTTACGCGCGGCGGCATCGCGCGCGTGCAGATGAGCCAGTGGCCGGGGTTGCTTCGCAATCAGTGACGGGATGTTGAAATGCTGTGACCTAAAGGCCCACTGCGTGCGTGCCCCGGAGTTGAACACCAGGGGATAGCGTTTCGCCAGCCCGGAGCTTGCGAGCGGCCCCTCGCTCGGCTCGGTGTAGACCGGCAACGGATCGTAGCCGTGCTTTCTCAAAAGCTCGGAGGTGATCTCGAGCTTGCCGGTCGGCGTCTCGAAGCCCGGCCGCCCGTCGGCGCGCAGATCACCGGTCCTGAACTTGCGGTAACGCTTCTCCGGCGTCGGGAACGCGACGCCTCGCGGGTGCTCGCGCAACTCCTCCAGGGAGACACCGAGTCCGACGAGGGCCTCGCGGATCTTTTGCTCCTCGGTCAGCGGCCACAGGCTCTGGTAGCCGAGCCGCCGAGCCAGCTCGGCGAAGATCAGGTAATCGTTGCGTGCCTCGCCGAGCGGCTCGATGAGGCGCGCGCGATGCTGCACGTATCCGTCGTGCACCATGTAGGACTCGGTCTCGAAGCCCGTCGTCGCCGGCAGCACCAGATCCGCGTAGCGCGCGTCGGCGGTCGGAAAGCGGTTGACGACGACGAGAAAGTCGAGCGAGGCCAGCGCGCGGCGCCACCGTTCGGGATTCGGCCACGACGTGATCACCGAAGCACCGCTGATGATCATCGAGCGCACGGGATAGGGATCGTCATCCAGGATCGCGCGTGGCAGCAGCGCCGCATGGCACTCGTTGCGCAGCGCGTGGAACAGGGGATACTCGCGCGCCCCGATAGGGGCGGGCGCGCCGGCGGGAAGCCGGGTGGGGCTCGACTTCGAGCGCGGGCGTTGCGGCATGGCGAACAGCTTCCCGCCCGGCACATCCAGGTGCCCACTCAGGGCCTGGAGAATCAGCGTCGCGCGGATCGACTGCACGCCGCTGTTCGAGTACTCGAGCCCGGTGTACATGATGACGGAGCATCCCTTCGCGGCCGCCATGGCGCGGGCCAGCTCGCGTACCGAATCGGCCGCAACCCCCGTGATTGCCTCGACCCGCTGCGGCGTGAACTCCCGCACATAGTCGCGCAGCGCATCGAAACCATGCGTCCAGTTCTCGACGAACTCGTGGTCGAAGAGGTCCTCGTCGATGAGCACCGCAATCGCGCCGAGCGCCAGCGCGCCGTCGGTTCCCGGGCGGATGGCGTACCACTCGGCCTTCACCGAGCGCGCCGTCTCGCTTCTGCGGTGATCGATGACGATGATGCGTGCGCCGCGTTTTTTCGCTTGCTTGACGTGGTGCAACTTCACCGGTGAGGAATCGGTGGCCGGATTGGCACCCCAGATGACGACCAGATCCGCGTGGTGGATGTCGTCGCGCAAGTCCTTGTAATGCGCCCCCAGACAGGTTTCGGGTGCAAGCATTCCGTAGGCCACGTAACACAAGGCCCCGACGCCCGTCGTGTTGGGCGATCCGAACGGAAAGAGCACCGCGTTCGCGGAGGATTCGGAAGCGCGGCTCGGCATGAACGCCTCGTTCAATCCAAGCTCGAAATTGCCGCGTCCGGTGTACATGCAGACAGCCTCCGCGCCGAAGCGCCTGGCGATCCGCCGGAGGTTTCGCACCCATATCTCGTAGGCGTCATCCCAGGAGATTCGCTCGAAGTGTCCGGCCCCACGAACCCCTGTGCGGCGCTGAGGATAGAGGACGCGATCGGCTGAATAGACGATCTCGGCTGCCTTGGCCCCGCGCGGACAGACCATGCCGAGCGGATGGCCCTTGAGCGGGCTCAGGCGCTCGATCCTGCCATCGCGGAAGTGAACGTTGACACCGCATCCGGCCGGACAGATGCCGCAGACACCGGGCAGCACCATCATGCCCGGCGCCATTTGGCTGCCGGCGCCGCGCGCCAGCGTTCGCAAATCGTCCAGCATATGAGCTCCGAGAATCACGATTCGGCCTGGGCGTTCCCGTGATCCGTCAAAGGTTCCCGTGGGTCATGCCCGCGCGCCATGGCCGGAAGCGGCAGGGCACTGACGATGCGGGCAAAGCGACGAGCGGGTCTTCACCTTGCGCAGCCTGAGAAATGCCGGAGGCATTTGCTCAGACCTTCCATGGGCCATCGGCGCAATAGTAACCGAATGACCGTGCAGATCGAGCCGGTATTGTAGTACAAGGGTGGCTGACGGCGAGCAGTGACGGGCCGGCGTTGGGTGCCCTGTGGGGCTCGCCGCTCACATGGGGGGCCTCGCATCGACTATCATCTGCGGTGGATTCCCACCATTTGCGCGGTGCGAACGAAAAGGAGGACGAAAGGATGTCCATCCAGGTATCGGATCAAGCCATCCCCTGGGGTGTCGGCGCGCAGACCGGCGTGCTGACGGATGTATTGCTCGGAAAGCCCGATCACTTCCGCTGGGTGGCGCTCAATTCGATCTCGGCCGTCACCTTTGCCAACCAGGCGCAGATGGGCTACCGCTTCGACAAGCAGCGTGCCATGCGCCAGCACCGCGAGATGGTCGATGCCTACGAGGCGAACGCCGTGCGCTGTCATTTCGTGGAGGCCGACGAGGGCCTGCCGAGCAGTGTCTTCACGCGCGACTCGAGCTTCATGACGCCGTGGGGCGCGGTGATGGCGAGCATCCAGACGCCACCACGCCGGCGCGACCATGCGGTGGTGTCCGCGTTCTATCACCACGCCGGTATCCCGATCTGGAAATGGGTGACGGCGGATCATTTCGAGGGCGGCGACTTCGTGATCCTGAAACCCGGCGTGGCACTGCTGGGATATGCCGGTGACCGCTCCACACACGAGGGCGCCCGACAGGTTGCGGGCTGGCTGCAAGAGAAAGGCTGGGAAGCCCATATCGTGCCGATACCGCCGCAGTTCGTTCACATGGACGCGGTGGTGGTCATGCTCGAGCGCGGGATGGCGCTGGTCTGCAAGGACGCCCTCCCACCCTATGCCCTGGATCTCCTCGCCGCACAGCACATCGACATCATCCCGGTCACCTATGCCGATTGCGTGAAGCTCGGCGGCAATCTCGTGAGCCTCGGCAGGCGGCGCGTGCTGTCCATGTCGCACAACGTCACTGTCAATGCGACGCTGGAGGACAGGGGCTTCGAAGTGCACGCGGTCGATTACGACATGTTCGCGCTCGGTGGGGGTGGTGTGCACTGCTCGTGCCACGAGTTGCATCGGGAGCCCGAGTAGACCGGCGCCACCGCGGATTGAGGCGATGCCGGGATGTCCCCGAAATCAGCCTGCCGGCGCGGGATGTCGCGTTTTATTTGGCCTCGGTGCGCCGCGCGCGGCGGCGTTTCGCCGGTACATGACGTTCGCCGCCGGCCGCCCGTGACGCAGTTCTTGGGCCATTTCCTGCATCACCGGATCGACGTGCCTGAAGAACCGGCGGTAGCCCTCGCACAAGTAGTTCAAGCCGGACTCACCGCCAGGCGTGCGGGTGAAACGGTTCTTGGGGCACTCACCGTTGCAGGCGAAGCGCACGCCGCACCCGCGGCAGTATTCCGGGAGGCTCGTTTCCTTGGCGCGGGCGAAGTGCTGCTGTCGCGCGCTGTTGGCCAGATCGACGATCGGCCGCTCGTGTATGTTCCCCAGCTTGTAGGCGGGCTCGACGAAGTGATCGCAACTGTAAAGATCCCCGTTGTGCTCAATCGCCAGGGCTCGACCGCACTGCTTCCGAAAAACGCACAGGGCCGATGGTAGACCGAGCCACGCCGCCAGCGCCTCGTCGAAGGCCTGCACGAAGATCCGACCGACGTCGCGGCACAACCACTCATCGAACACCGCGATCAGGAACTCGCCGAACTGACGCGCGCCCACGCTGCGCTCGGTAACCAGCGCGGTGGGCGATTCACCCAGGGCCGGGGTCGACGACTCACTCCGCGGGCTCGCCTTCGTCCCGAGCCGCTCGACGAGCGGTATGAACTGAATGAATTCGATGCCCTGGTTCCTCAAGAAGCGGTAAACCTCCAGGGGATGGTCACCGTTGTGTCGGCTCACGACCACCAGGGCATTATGCTCGACCCCGAACTTGCGCAAGCGATTCTGCGCCTGCAGAACGTGGTAGTGGGTGGGTCGGCCGCGCTTGTCGTGCCGATACGCATCGTGCAGATCCGCTGGGCCGTCGATCGAGATGCCGACGAGGAAATTGTTCTCGCGCAGAAACTCGCACCACACGTCGTTCAACAGCATGCCGTTGGTTTGAAGCGCGTTGCGGATGCGCTTCCCTGGCGGGGTGTGCCTGCGCTGTATTTTGACCACCCGACGGAAAAAACCAATGCCAAGCAGCGTGGGTTCGCCTCCCTGCCAACTGAAGACAATCTCGTCGCAGGCCGGAGGCTGCGCTTCGACATACTGGCGGATGTAGGCATGCAGCGTTTGATCGGTCATCCGCCAGCTCTTCGTGCCTGGATAGAGCGCTCTTTTCCGCGTGTAGTAGCAATACGTGCAATCCAGATTGCACACGGGGCCTATGGGCTTCGACAACACGTTGAGCCCTTGCTCCGACAAGCCGGCGTTCATCAAGGCGCGATCTCGGTCTTTGTTGACGTGGCGGAGGAACAGGATAGAGAATTCAGCGTCGTTTCTCGACCGGTGCCACGGTCAGGGCGTCGCCACGGCAGTGAAGGCGTGCGGCAATCCGACACAACGATCGTGCCGTGCCGGGGCTGCGGGCCTGATGGCCAGGGTGCCCCTTCCGGTTGTCGGTTAACCGTCGAAATGCCTGATTGGAGTGCGGAGGAGCCATGCCAACCGTCGAACGTCCGGATGCCGAGATCTACTACGAGGTGCATGGCGGGAGCGGCCCCGCGGTCGTGTTTGCCCACGGTCTGGGTGGCAATGCCGCGAGCTGGTGGCAGCAGGTGCCGCACTTCCGGGACCGCTACCGGGTCGTCATCTTCGACCACCGCGGCTTCGGGCGCAGCCGCTGCCGCGCGGAGAACTTCCACGTGAAGCACTTCGGCGCCGATCTCGCGGCGCTGCTGGATGCCGCCGATATCGAGCGGGCGGCACTCGTTTGCGAGTCGACCGAGGTACTGGAGGACGAATCATGAATAGCGTTCATGAGGGTGGTGATCTGCTCGTCGAGTCACTGCAAAACCTCGGCGTGGAGCGAATCTTCTCCGTCTCCGGTGGCCCCCTCAACTCCATCTACCGTGCGGCGACCGACCGTCAGCTCCAGATTGTGCATGCCCGCCACGAGTCGGCGGCCTGCTACATGGCTGAAGCCACATCACGCATCTCCGGCACGCCGGGAGTGGCCGTCGTGACCCTGGGTCCCGGGGTCACGAACTCGGTCACCCCTGCCCTGGTCGCCGAGATGGCGGGCACGCCGCTGCTGATCGTCGGCGGCCAGGCCAACTCCCTCAACTTCGACCGCGGGGCCGATATGTCGGCGCATCACGTCCGCATCATGAACCCGGTTACCAAGTTCGCGGCACGGGTTCTGCACACCGAGCGCATTCCCGAGTATGTGGAGATGGCATGGCGAGTCATGTGGTCGGGGCGCCCGGGTCCGGTCTTTCTCGAAATCCCCATCGACGTTCTGTCGGCAGCGGCCGAAATCCAGCGCCCGGCGGTCGAGATCGCGAGCCGCGTGCCGGGGCTCACGGCGGATGACGCGGAATCAATCGCAGCGGCGCTGGCCGAGACGCGTCGCCCACTGCTGATTGTCGGGGACGAGGCACGCTGGGAGATGAATGCCGGACTCGATGCGGGCAGGCTTCTGCGGGCGGTCGAGCAGCACGGGATGCCGTTTGCGCTGATGCGCCACGCCCGCGGCGTGCTCGACGAGCGTCACGAGCTGTGCTGCGGTGTGGGTTGCGTGTTTGCGAACACGGCCTTGCGCACTGCGCTGCGTGAGGCGGATCTGGTGTTCCTCCTTGGTCATCACCTGGAGTGTGACCTCGACTTCGGTCAAGGCCTGGGCGCGCACACCAGGGTGGTCCAGTGTTGTTGCGACCCGGCCTACCTCGGCAAGAACCATCCGGTCGATCTGGGCGTGGCGAGCGGTGTCGCGCCGGTGGTAGAGCTCATGCACGGGCTCGAGCCTCTGGAGATAGACCCGGATTGGGTGGAACACACCGCGGGGGCGTGGCGCGATGAATGGGCCGGGCAGGCCGATGTAGACACCGACACGCTCCCGCTGCACCCAGTTGCCGCCATCGATGCAGTGTGTGCAGCGGCGCCGCAAGACACCATCTTCGTCACCGGGCATGGCAACGTGGACTACTGGGCCGATGGCCGATTACGGCTGCGCACCCCGAACAGCTATGTGCGTGCCGGCCAGGGCGGCGCCATCGGCGCCGAAGTCCCCTACGGTATTGGCGCACGATTTGCGGCACCAGAGCGCCCGGTGGTCGTATTCGTGGGCGACGGAGCGGTGGCGTTTCACGGGGTCGAGCTGGACACGGCCGAGCGCTATCAACGCCCGGTCGTCATCGTGGTGCTGGAGGATCGAAAGTGGGGTGCGGTCGCGCTGCCGCAGCAGAGTTGTTACGGACGTGACTTCGCGGTCGATCTGGTATCGCGGGACTGGGCGAAGTTTGCCGAGGCCCTGGGGGGAGTCGGCGCCCGGGCCGAAACGGCGGAAGAGATTCTACGCACGGTCAAAACGGCTGTCGCGTCCGGGAAACCGGCGCTGGTGCAGGTGCCGGTACGCAGCGTGCTGAGTCCCTTTCTGCAGGCGGCCGGCTTCTAAAAAGGAGACGCATTAATGTTCCTGGTTTCCGCGGTCTACGTAGGGCTTGCGGCGCACACGCTCGGCCAGATAGGCCCCATCCTCGTAGCCGATGTAGCCCGGCGGCGCACCGATGATGCGCCGCGCCATGGAATGCTTTTCCACGAACTCGGACATGTCGATGCGCACCATCGTCTCCTCGGTGTCGAAGAGGAGCTCGGCGAGCGCCTGGGTTAGCTCGGTGTTGCCGGCGCCGGTCGGCCCCAGGAACAGGAGCGAGCCGTTCGGGTGGCGCGGGCCGGAGAGCCCCGCGCGCGAGCGCCGGATGGCGTCTGTAGATGGCTATGGCGCCCACCTTGACGTCGACCCGCTGGTGGGTTGATCGCGGCACCGGCGGCGCTCGGCGAGGGCCGCTCGCTCAGCGCTGGGGTCATGGTGTGCGGACCTCGGCCGTGAGCCAGGTTTCGAAGCAGTTGTTGCGCGCCAGCGACTGCACGCCGATGGTTGCGCGACAACCCACCCCGATCTCTTCTCCGAACACCTCGGCGAGGAGATCGGTGAGGCCGCTCGAGACCTTGTGGACATCGTAGAAGTCCGGTTCACAGACCACGAAATTGAGTGACTTGATGATGGCGGCAACCCGCTCCAGATCACCCAACGCCTGCTTGAACCCGGCGAGAACATTGATGCCCGTGATGCGCGCGGCTGCATAGCCTTGCTCGAGGGTCAGGGTAGCGCCGAGCCGGCCCGGGTGCACGACCTCCCCGTCGACCTGCGGAATGTGCCCCGACAAGTGCAAGGTGTTCCCGACCAGGCGATACGGTCTCATCTTCCCATAGCCCATCCCGTAGTACGTCTCCGGACCGAAATCCGGCAACTCGATGCCAAGCTCCTGGAGTCTTGCTTCGATGCTCATGATGCGTCTCCTGTGCGTAATTGGATGAGCGAGAGTATAGGCGGTATAAAGCCCCTCTTTCTCGGATCGAGCCACCTCCGCCGGTC
>CAZSDY010000133.1:0-10678 GCA_964605765.1 uncultured Ectothiorhodospiraceae bacterium
GCGGTGTGGCGTGGGTGCACAGGGTGCGTCGCGGCCGGCCGCCTGGGGGGCGTGGGCGTCGCCGTGTGCGAGGCCGAGCCCGCGGGGAGCGGCAACGCGCTGTTCGCCCTCGACAACGTGATCGTCAGCCCGCACACGGCCGGTGTCTCGCTGGAAGCATCGATGCGCGCGGCGAGCGCCTCGGTGCAGCACATCTTCGACGCCTTCGACGGCAGGCTCGACCCGCGGGTCGTGATCAACCGCGAGGTGCTCGCAGCGCATTGACGCGATGGTGAAACGACAGGGGGGAGGTGTTTCGAGACAACTCCTGCTTGATGTCAATGCATGGGCGCAGAGCTGGACTACGATCGAATCGTGATAGATTGGTTTCGGCCCACTGCGCTCACACGCCATGAATGAACACCGGGAAACGCGCAGGCGCGAACGGGCGCTGCGCGCGCACGCGGCGCAGGAGCGCCCGACGGAAGCCGCGCAGGCGGCGGAGCAGCGTTACCGGGACCTCTTCGAGCGCTCGCCGGTGGCGTTGTGGGAGGAGGACGCCGCGGCGCTGCTCGAGATGATAGCCGCCTTGAAGCGTGCCGGGGTGCGTGATTTCCGCGCCTACGCGCAACAGCACCCGGAATTTCTGCGCGAGGCGGCGAGCAGCATTCGAATCCTCGACGTCAACCAGGCGGCGCTCGACCTGCACGAGGCACCCGACAAGGATGCGCTGCGAACGTCGCTGCTGGCAACTTTCACGCCGGATGCGTTTCGCATCTTCGCCGACGAGGTGGCCGCGCTTGCCGCTGGCGATACCCGTTTCGAAGCCGAGTTCGAGATGGGTACGCTGTCTGGCGAACCGCGCGACGTGGTCCTGACGCTCACGCTGCTCGAGGCCGACCACGACCCTGGACGGATGCTGGTCTCGATTTTGGACGTCACGCGGCTGCGCCGCGCGGAGACTGCCCGGCGACAGGCCGAGGAACGCGCCCGCGAGCTGCTCGACTCAACCGCCGAGGCCATCTACGGCATGGACGCCGAGGGAAGGTGCATTTTCGCCAACGCCGCCTGCATGAAGCTGCTCGGCTACGGCGAGGACGAGTTGATCGGCCGCGACATGCACGCACTTGCGCATCACAGCCACGCCGACGGCACGCCAAATCCCAGGGACGCAGCCCGCGTTTTGCGGCCGTTGCGCGATGGGCGGGGAATTCACGTGGATGACGAGGTGGTGTGGCGCAAGGACGGCTCGTGCTTCCGGGCCGCCTACCGCAGCAATCCGATTTGCCCGGATGACGAAGCGTACCACGGGGGATGCGACGGGGCGGTGGTGACGTTTCTCGATATCTCCGAGCGCGTGCGAGCCCACGAGGCGCTGGCCCGAAGCCACCGCCGGATCAACTTGGCCCTGGAAGGTACCATCCAGGTGATCGCCAGGACTGTCGAGCTGAGAGATCCCTACACCGCGGGGCACCAGCAGCGTGTCGCGAAGCTCGCCGGCACGATTGCCCAGCGCCTGGCGCTCGGCCCCGAGCGCTGTCATGGCATCGGCGTGGCCGCGCTCATCCACGACGTCGGGAAGATCGAGGTGCCGGCGGAGATCCTCTCCAAGCCCGGTCAGCTGAAGGCGAGCGAGTTCGACATCATCAAGGGGCACTGCCGTGCGGGCTACGACCTGCTCGCGGGCATTGTCCTGCCATGGCCAGTCGCGGACGTGGTGTTGCAGCACCACGAGCGGCTCGACGGGTCGGGTTACCCGCAGGGGCTTCGTGGCGATGAGATTTGCGAGGAGGCACGCATCGTGGCGGTGGCCGATGTCGTCGAGGCGATGGCGAGCCACCGTCCCTACCGCCCCGCGCTCGGCATCGATGCTGCGCTCGCCGAGGTCAATTCCGGCCGCGGCGTGCGCTTCGACGCGCGGGTGGTCGATACCTGCCTGGAGCTGTTTGCCGATGGGGCGTTTCGCTTCGAGGAAGACGCACCGAGACCATCGGGCTGAGGCGACCGGAGACGTTCGCGCGGCGCGTGGCTATACGTCGCCGATGGCGGTCTCTTGCCGACCTAAGGGCTCGCGAAACAATAACCCCATGCTTTGCACCGCCGATCCATCGCGCCTGGCGGCGTTGCTCGTTCGGCTACATAGAACGACTATGCGCCCTCCTCGCGCCTTGGCCCGGGCAGGCGCCTCGACGCCCCAAAACATGGGGTTATCATTTCGCGAGCCCTAAGACGTTGCTTCGCCCCGCGTGAAGTGCAGGCGCAGGAAGTCGAGCAGGTTGATGACGGTGAATTCGCGGATGCGGCGCCGATCGCCGGGCAGGCGCACGGCGCGCGAGACGACGTCGTCGGCCGCGACGCCGAGGAACACCGTGCCGACGGCCTGTCCTTCCTGCTCGGCGGGGCCGGCCACCCCGGTCGTTGCAATTCCCACGTCGGTGCCGAGCCGGCGTCTCGCGCCCTCGGCCATGGCCCGCACGGCCTGCTCGGACACGACCGGTCCCTCGGGCACGTCCAGGAGGTCGAACTTCACATCGCTCGCGTAAGCCACGATGGCGCCGCGGAACACGTCGCTCGCACCGGGGACGGCGGTGAGGCGTGCGGCGACCAGCCCGCCGGTCAACGATTCGGCCACCGCGAGCGTCAGTCGGCGCTCGCGCAGCATCTGCAGCACCGTCGCCTCCATGTTCATGTCGTCGACACCGAACACCAGCGGGCCCAGGACCTCGCGCAGTCGCGCTTCCTCGGCATCGAGCACGGCGCGCGCGGCGTCCTCGTCGCTCGCCTTGGCAGTGATGCGTACCTTGATGCCCTCGATGCCGCTCGCCTGGAAGGCGAGCGTGGGGTTGCCGAGTGCATCGAGTGCATCGATGCGCCCGGCGAGCATCTCGGCAAGCCCCGACTCACTGTGTCCCCAGGTGCGCAACACGCGGCTCTTGATGACGGTGCTAACTCCCGCGCGGCGCTTCAGATCGTCGAGGACGGTGCCGCGGATCATCTCCTTCATCTCGCTCGGGACGCCCGGTACGGCGTACACGACCTTGCTGCCGAGCGGGCACACGAGCCCTGGCGCGGTACCGGGCATCTGCGCGATCACGCCGGCGCCGCGCGGCACATCGGCCTGGCGCAGATTGTTCTCTGGCATCACCCTGCCGCGCGCGCTGAACATGCGCCGGATGCGCTCGGCGATGTCGTCGTGGCGCACCATCTCCACGTCCATGACTCGGGCGATGGCCTCGCGGGTGAGGTCGTCGGGTGTCGGGCCGAGGCCCCCGCACAGGATGACGGCGTCGGCGCGCGCGAGGGCCGTCTCGATGGCGCCGGCGATGCGCCCGATGTTGTCGCCGACCTTGAGCTGAAAGAACGAATCGATGCCGGCACGCGCGAGCTGCTCGCCTATCCAGGCGGAGTTGGTATCCGTGATCTGGCCGAGCAGCAGCTCGGTGCCGACCGCGATGACCTCACAACGCACGGCCATGCCTCCCCTGCGCTGCGCGGAGCCGACGGGTGCGGCGCGCGTCTATGCCGTTTGCTCCAGCGGCGTGAACGTGCCCTCCGGCCACTTGAAGTACGAGCGCCGTTCGATCTCCGCCATGTGCACGGTGATCTGCAGCGTGAAGCGCGCCGCGGCCGGCGCGTAATGCGTCTTCAGCACCTCGAGCAGCCGTTCGCCGAGGCGCTGGCGCCATTCCACCGTGCGCCCGTCCAGCACGCTTGCGCGCAGGTGCACGAAGGCTTCCTCCGGCGCCCCCTCGGCGATATGAAAGTCGGCAAGGCGAATGGCGCGGCTCTTGCAGTTCTGGATACGAACGCCGCCGAGCGTCGCGAGCACGTCGTGCAGCGCCCCGAACAGCGCCGTGAAATCGATCGGATCCATGTTGCCGGTATACTCCAGCGTGAGTTGGGGCATGGGCCGCCTCCTGGTGTAACTCGTGAGTATTCCGGGATTATACTATCCGTGGGCCAGAACTCGCCCAACGGACCATGTTTGTCATACAAGCGCGGAAGGAGTCACGCATGAAAGACGACAAGTCAACTGCCAGCACCGGCGTTGCACAGGGCGGAAAGAAAGGCGGTGACGCCGCCGCGGGCGCCGGCGCGGCGACCGACAACAGCTCTATCGGTTCCATCAACGTTCAGTCCTGAGCACGTCGCGGGCGCCTGCCGGCAGTTCGCGGTGTCGCGGACCGGTCGCGGTCGAAGCTCCCGCCGGCCGGATCGGTCACGCCAGCACGGCATCGATCCGTACGGCTGCGCGATGTGAGTCAGCGCTTAGAACGCACCCTCGACTGCCATCTCCTGACGCGCCAGTGGCGTGACGGGCCCGCCGGTCTGGAGATCACCCTGTGGGCGGCCTCCGATAGCGGTCCCGTGCGCGTCGTGGTCAGCGGCGAGGAGGCGGTATGCTTTGTCGAGCGCGCAGCGACACTGCCCGCGGGCGATAGCGACGACGCGCGTTGCCGGCGCCGCTCGCTTGAGCTTCGCTCCCTGGACGGCAGCGCCATCGACGGTCTCTATTTCAGGAATCAGCGCGACCTGCTGCGCGCTCGCGATGCGTTCAAGCGATGCGGTGCCCGGCTTTTCGAGACCGACCTCAAGCCCGCCGACCGCTTTCTGATGGAGCGCTTCGTGACCAGCGCCTTCTCGGTCGAGGGCAAGGCCCGTGTCCGCGAAAGGTGGATGGAGTTCGGCAATCCGCGCATCCGGCGTGCGGTGTACCGTGCCAGGCTCGACATCGTGTCCATGGACATAGAGACCGAGGGATTGGACGGCGCGCTGTATTCCATCGCGGTGAGCGCCGCGCACGACGCACGCGTATTCCTGGTCTCGCCGGTCGACATAGAGCCGCGGGATTTTCCCGTCGAGTGCCACCCCGACGAGAAGTCCGTGCTGCGCGCTTTCTTCGCCTGGATGAAGACCGCCGATCCGGATGTGGTCATCGGCTGGAATGTCGTCGCCTTCGACCTGGACTTCCTGCAGCGCCGCTGCCAGCGCCTCGGCGTGGGTTTTGATCTGGGCAGGGGTGGTGAGCGCGCCGCGGTGCTCGAGCCGCAGGGGCGCGGCGGGACGCATGTCGCGCGCGTGCCCGGTCGCGTGGTGATCGACGGTATCGAGGCGCTGCGCGCCGCATTCTGGTCGTTCGAGCGCTTCGATCTCGAGAGCGTGGCGCAAGCACTGCTGGGACGCGGCAAGAAGATCCGCGAGACAGCGGACAAGGTGGAGGAAATCCAGCGCCTGTACCGCGACGATAAGCCGCAGCTTGCCGCCTACAACCTGGCCGACTGCCGCCTGGTGTCCGATATCTTCGAGCAGACCCGCCTCGTCGACTTCGTCATCCGGCGCTCCGAGCTCACGGGTCTCGCCATGGCACGTTTCGGGGGGGCCGTGGCCGCCTTGGACAACCTGTACCTGCCGCGCCTGCACCGTCGCGGCCGGGTCGCCCCCGACGTGGACGACGTGGGCGCCGGGCCGGGCAGCCCGGGCGGATACGTGATCGACTCAAAGCCGGGACTCTACGACAATGTGCTGTTGCTCGACTTCAAGAGCCTCTACCCGAGCATCATCCGTACCTTCAAGGTGGATCCCCTCGGTCTGGTGGAGCCGGGACCGGACCCCGTGCCCGGTTTCCTCGGCGCGTGCTTCGCACGCGAGGGTGCGATACTCCCGTCCATCATCGTCGAGTTGTGGGCCGTGCGCGATGAGGCCAAGCGCGCCCACGACGCGGCGCTCTCGCAGGCGGTCAAGATCCTGATGAACTCCTTCTACGGCGTGCTGGCAGCCGAGGGCTGCCGCTTTCACGACGCGAGGCTCGCGAGCAGCATCACGCGGCGCGGTCACGAGATCATCATGCAAAGCCAGGGCTACCTCGAGACGCGCGGTCACACGGTCATCTATGGCGACACCGACTCGCTGTTCGTGCTGCTCGGCGCGGGCGTGGACGAACCGGCGGCACGCGAGACCGGCCATACGCTCGCCCGTGCTCTCAATGACTGGTGGCGGGAGCGCCTGGCGGTGACGTACCGCATCGACTCGTTTCTGGAGATCGAGTTCGAGACGCATTTTTCGCGATTCCTGATGCCGACCGTGCGCGGCGAGCGAACCGGGAGCAAGAAGCGCTATGCTGGCCTCATTCGTCATCCGTCGGGCGGCTACGATGTGGTTTTCAAGGGGCTGGAGAGCGTGCGCACGGATTGGACGCCGCTCGCGCGCAGATTCCAGCGCGAGCTCTACCGGCGGGTGTTCCTGGACGAGCCCTTCGAGGACTTCGTGCGTGCGACGCTGGCCGATCTCATGGCGGGCCGGCTCGACGACGAGCTTGTCTACCGCAAGCGCGTGCGCCGCCCGCTGGACGCCTACACACGCAACGTGCCCCCGCACGTGCAGGCCGCGCGCAAGATGGCGAAACCCGGGCGCTGGGTACGCTACGTGATGACGCTGCAGGGTCCGGCGCCGGTCAGCAACGAGTCGTTGCGTCCCGACTATGCGCATTATCGCGACCGGCAGCTTGCCCCGGCCGCCGATGGGATCCTGTCGTTTCTGGATACCAGCTTCGACGCGCTGACCAATGCGCAGCTCAGCATGTTCTGAGTACGTGCGCACATTTACAGCGGCGCCTTCGACAAGCCTCGGTGGATTGAATGGCCCCTTGTAGGAGCGGGATTCATCGCGCGAACCTTGCAGGGCGTTGAATGCCGTGCCAGCGGCGTTCGCGGACTGATTGCGCCCCTACGGCCCTGCCCCTGCGGGGGAGCTGTCCGGGGCGGGGGTCGTGGCACCGCCTCCCAGGGATCTTTGCATGATGACCGAATCGAGCCAGCGTCCGTGCTTGAAGCCGACATCCTTCAGGGTGCCGACCATCGCGAAGCCGCATCGCTCGTGCAAGCGGATGGAGGCGATGTGCGCGGAATCTCCGATAATAGCCACCATCTGCCTGAAGCCGGCTTGCGTGCATGCCTTTATCAGCGCGCCGAGCAACGCGCGCCCCAGTCCGCGCCTCTGCGCCCAGTCGGCGACGTAGACGGACCCCTCGACGGTGTGGCGGTAGGCCGGCCGCGGCCGATAGGGCCCCGCGTAGGCGTATCCGGCAATGCGCTCCGCACTGATCGCAACCAGATATGGGCATTCCAGGCTCCTGAGCCGCTCCCAGCGCCCGCGCATCTCGGCACCATCCGGGGGCGTGATCTCGAAGCTTGCCGTGCCGTGCAACACGTTGGCGGCGTAGATGGCCGTAATCTCCCCGATATCCGCCTGAATCGCCGGGCGGATGAGAAGATTCTGCGGTGATGTGCTCGGCGGTTTCCCCATGTACCGGTTCCCGAAGAGATGATGGGTGGTCCCCGCAAGACTGTACGTGGAATCACCGATCATGTCCCCGGAGCGGAGTTCCTGGCGGGACAGCAGTCAACTCGTCGCTGGCAGCTCCGGGGGACGGAGTTCTCCACCCTTTGCCCACCGGCCAGTGTGAGAGGCACGCAGGCCGTGGATAAAGCGTGGAGAAGTCCGCCTGGCGGTAGATTCCGCATGACGTACAGTAGTCTCGCCTGTCGGATTTGGGAATAGCAGCGCAAATCCCGGGTAGCGGTGTAGCATGCACGTATGAGCTTGGCACGGGCAGGAACGCGAATCGTAGGGTGGTTGTGCACCTGGGTGCTGCTCGCGCTGTGGCCACTCGCGGCGAGTGCGCAGGGCATCACGGATCTGTTCATGTCGCCGCAGCAAGAGAAGCGGGTCGGGGCCGAGGAGCACCAGCGCATTCTCGAGGAGTTCGGCGGCGCGTACGACGATGCGGCGCTCAGCGCCTATGTATCGAGCATCGGCAGCTTCCTGGCGCTGACCTCGAAGGCCTCGGCCACGCAATTTACCTTCACGGTGCTCGACAGTCCGGTCGTCAACGCCTTCGCCTTGCCGGGTGGTTACGTCTACGTGACACGCGGGCTGCTCGCGCTGGCCGGCAGCGAGGCCGAGCTCGCGGGCGTGCTGGCCCACGAGATTGGTCACGTGGCCGCGCGCCACGGCGCGAGGCGCCAGGCCAACAGCACACTGGCGACACTGGGTCTGCTGGTGCTCGGGGTGGCAACGAAGAGTTCGGCGGCGGTCAATCTGGGCCAGCTCGGTGCGGCGGCGGTGTTGAGCGGGTACTCCCGCGAAGACGAGTACGAGGCCGATTCGCTGGGCGTCCAGTATCTGAGCCGAGCGGGTTTCGCCCCGCAGGCGATGTCGAGCTTTCTCGCCAGGCTGCAGGCGCACCACCAGCTCGAGGCGCGGATTGCCGAGCGCCCGACCGGGGAGGGCTTCGACTTCTTTGCAACCCATCCGCGCACACCCGATCGGGTGGCGCGCGCGGTGCGTGCCGCGGCGTCGACGACAGTGCATGACCCCATCGTGGCGCGTGACATCTACCTGGCTAAGATCGACGGGATCGTCTATGGCGACGATCCGGCGCAGGGACTTGTACGGGGCCGGCGCTTCGTGCACCCGCGCCTCGGGTTCGAGTTCACGGTGCCATCGGGCTTCCATCTCCTCAACGGCCGATCGAGCGTGATCGCGCAGGGGCCGGACGGCGCCGGCATCAAGTTCGACCTCGACAACCGCGCCACGCGTGGATCCATGACGGGCTACATTCGCCAAGTGTGGGCGCCGCGGACGCGGATCACACACCTGGAGCCCATTCGCATCAACGGTATACCCGCGGCGACCGGGGTGGTCGAGGGGGTGCAGAACGGCCGCGCCGATGTCAGGCTGCTTGCCATCGCCTTCAATACGCGTACGGTCTACCGTTTCATTTTCGTGTCGCCCGTGCAGGAGGCAGCGCGCCTCGATTTGGAGTACCGGCGTACGGCCTACAGTTTCCGGCGGCTGCGCCAGCGCGAGGCGGAGCAGCTTCATCCGTACCGGGTCGAGGTTCATAGCGTGGTGGCCGGGGAGCGCGCCGAGGCGCTGGCCGGCGGGATGCCGTTCGCGCGGTACAATCTGGAGCGCTTCGCAGTGTTGAACGGCTTGCAAGCGGGCGCGGCGCTGGTGCCCGGCCAGCGCGTGAAGTTAATCGTCGAGTGAGCAGTCATACACGACCGATGCATCCCCGGATGCCCTCGCAGGAACGGGACTCATGCTGCGAAACTTCCAGGGCATCAATGCCGTGCTACTGACGTTCGCGGCTTAGCAACGAGAGGCATCCCCACCACGGACCGGGCAGTGGGCGCTCGCGGCGAGTTCGTCGAGGCCAGGGCCGGCCGAGCGTAGACCTCCTGCGGAGCATCCGCCTGCAGGTCGCGGGCAAGCCATTCGCGCGCTCGCCGGCTAGCCATGCTCCCGCACGGCTTCACAGAATGCCACGATGTTTTCGAATGGCGCGAAGTCGATGTCGTAGGCGGGCGCCATCAGCAGCCCGCCCCCGCTCGCCAGCGCGCTCAGGCGCTGCGCAACTTCCGCGCGCAGCTCCTCCGGGCTGCCGCGGTCCCACATCAGCGCCGTGCCGAGCGTACCCCACATCGCCAGCCGGTCACCGTAGGCCCGCTTGATGGATAGTGCGTCCATGCAGTCAGGCTGCACGGGATTGATGACGTTGACGCCGATGTCGATCAGGTCCGGGATCAGCCGAGTGAAGTCGCCGTCGCTGTGATAGAAGACGAGGAGGTCCGGGGACACGTCGCGCGCTCTCTGAATCACCCTGGCCCAGCGCGACCGGAAGAACTCACGCCACATCCGGGGGCCGATGATCAGACCGCTTGGCATGGCCACGTCGTCGTTGAGGATCAGGATGTCGATACCGGACTCCGCCAGCAATACCGAGCTTTGCACAAGGATTGCCTCGAGCTGGTCCAGGAGGTGGTTGGCCAACGCCTTGCGCTGTACCAGGTCGATGAGAAAGCGCTCGAACCCGCGCAGCCGGTAGGCGGTCTCGAACAGCTCGCCCCCCAGGCGGGGCGGCGAGCCCACGACGGCGAGGCCCTGCCGGTGCAGCTCCGCCACGCGTGCCGTCAATGAGGGGTGCTGCTCGGCGTCGATCAGGCGCGGGAGCGCATACTCGGCCAGCTCCTCGAGCTTCTGGACGTCGTTCAGGCGACCCCGGGGATCTCGCTCCGGGTGGTAGTCCCAACGCCCGTAGGTCTCGAGCCGCTCCGGGCTGCCTACGTACACGTCGTCCGGAAGCTGGCCGAGGTATCGCAGGAGCTCTTCCTGCTCGACGGGCGGCTCGAAGGAGACGTAGCGCACGTCGAGCTCGAAATAGTCCTCGGGCTCGACGGGGGCGATAGCGGAGATCGACTGCTCGAAGAACCCGAGCGCGACCGGGACCCGGTCGGGGCGCCGGCAGGTCAAGGCCAGACGCACGCGCTCACGGGAGTCCATCCGCGTCCGCTCCAACTCGTGCCGCCCGTGGACAGGCGCATGGAGCCCGTCGGGCGAGAGGTGTCGACGGCCCCCGGTGAAGGTCCGGCATGAATCGGCAGGGGAGGTTTGCCGTTCTTCCTGACATGATTCAAAATGCCGAGCACTCCGCTCCGGGGGACTTAGCGTCGAGGCTCAACAGTCATGAGGGCACCTGGATTGTGGAGCAAGCAGTGCCATCATCTTGCCATTTCCCGCTCGCCCTGTCCCGCTGGCCTCAGCGTTCAGGCAAGCTTGACCTGCTGCGGGCAATCGAGCAGCTGCTCGACCCCACGGATGTGATGAATCCCGGAAAGGTGATTCCTTAGTGGAACGC
>CAZSDY010000134.1:0-10670 GCA_964605765.1 uncultured Ectothiorhodospiraceae bacterium
ACTAATAATTTAATAACTTAGGACCGAAGGGGACACTAAAGTGAGTACCTAAGTTATTAAATTATTAGTGTCCCCTTAACAGCGCCTTTGCAGTGCACCCCGGCAACGGTAGAATGACGCGCCCCGTAATCTCACGCCGTACCCTGTGCGCATGTGCGCTGATTCGAGATTGAGCGTCTTCCACCCGCGTCTGCCCGGCGGCGCGCACGATGCGCTGTGCTGGGCCGGACTCAACGGCAGCAGTCCCGGGCTTGCCGTCGCGCGCGCCAGCGACGCGTACGATGGTCCCGTGGTCCTGGTGGTGCCTACCACATCCGCTGCCATGCGCATTGCCGACGAGTTGCGTTATTACGTCGCCGCGAACACCGCCGTGCTCCACTTCCCGGACTGGGAAACGCTGCCCTACGATGTCTTCTCGCCCCATCAGGACATCATCTCCCAACGCCTCGCCGCGCTATACCGCTTGCCCGAAATGCGCCGCGGTATCCTCGTGGCGCCGGTCGCCACGCTCATGGGGCGCGTGGCGCCGCGGGAATACCTGCTCGGCAACACATTCCTCCTCGAGCGCGGCGACCCGCTGGATCTCTCGGCCATGCGCGAGCGTCTGGACTCCGCCGGTTATCGCTGCGTCAGTCAGGTCATGGAACACGGGGAATTCGCGGTGCGCGGATCGTTGCTGGATCTCTTCCCCATGGGGAGCCCGCATCCCTTCCGCATCGACCTGCTCGATGAGGAGATTGACACCCTGCGCGCTTTCGACCCGGAAACGCAGCGTTCCACCGATACGGTGCAGGCGCTGCGCCTGATTCCAGCGCGCGAGTTTCCGAGCGACGACGCCGGGGTCGGGGTCTTCCGCCAGGCCTGGCGCGCGCGCTTCGAAGGGGATGCCACGAACTGCCCCATCTATCGGGACGTGAGTCAGGGCCTGATGCCCTCGGGTATCGAATACTACCTGCCGCTGTTTTTCGAGCATACGGCGTCGTTGTTCGACTATCTCCCCGGCAACTCGCTGTTCATAGTATGGAAGGATGCGCACGACGCAGCCGAAGCATTCTGGCACGAAGCGTGCGAGCGCTACGAGAGCAGGCGTTTCGATACCGAGCGCCCCGTCCTGGCGCCATCGGAGCTGTTCCTGCCAGGGGCCGAGGTGTTCCGCGCGGTCAGTGCATTTGCACGCGTTGACATCGGGCACGTCGAGGATATGCACGCGCGGGAGACGGTCGAATTTGCCACGCGTGCTCCGCCCAGCCTGCCCGTCGACGCGCGGAGCCTATCGCCGTTCGTCATCCTCGAGCGTTTCGTCGCGGAATTTCCGGGCCGTGTGCTATTTGTCGCCGAAACGCCGGGGCGGCGGGAAATGCTCCTGGAAAGCCTGCGCAAGACCGTGATCCGGCCCAGCCCCTGCGCGGACTGGCACGCGTTCGTGAACGGCACCGAGCCTCTCGGCATCATGGTGGGCGCCCTGGAAGACGGCGTCATTCTGGAAGCACCCAACATCGCTGTCATTACCGAATCACAACTCTTCGGCAAGAAGACACCGCAGGATCGGCGAAGGCATGTGCCCGGCAAGGATGCCGAGAGCATCATACGCGATCTCACCGAGCTCAATACGGGTGCCGCGGTGGTCCATGAACATCACGGCGTGGGCCGCTACCAGGGACTCCAGACGCTGACCGTGGGCGGCATGACGAACGAGTTCCTGACCCTGCACTACGCGGGTGGCGACAAGCTCTACGTGCCCGTCTCCTCTCTGCATCTGGTGACCCGCTACGCGGGCGCCGACGCCGAGCACGCACCGCTGCACAAGCTCGGCAGCGCACAGTGGCAAAGGGCGCGCAAACGCGCAGCAGAGCGTGCCTTTGACGTAGCAGCAGAGCTGCTCGAAATTCACGCACGGCGCGCCGCCAGGACCGGACACAGGTTCGAAATCCGCGACGACGAGTACCGCACGTTCGAACGGGCCTTTCCGTTCGAGGAGACCCCGGACCAGCACCGGGCCATCGATTGCGTGATCGAGAACATGGGCAGCAGCGCGCCCATGGACCGCCTGGTGTGCGGGGACGTGGGGTTCGGCAAGACCGAGGTGGCCATGCGCGCCGCCTTCGTCGCGGTGCAGGACGGTTGGCAGGTGGCGGTACTGGTGCCGACCACGCTGCTCGCCCAGCAACACCACCAGACTTTCAGCGATCGCTTTGCGGACTGGCCGGTGCGCGTGGATCTGTTGTCGCGCTTCCGTACGGGAAAGCAGCAAGGCGCCGTGCTGTCCGCGCTTGCCTCGGGAGACGTGGACATCGTCATCGCGACCCACAAGCTCCTGCAGAAGGACATTCTCTTCAAGCGCCTGGGTCTGCTGATCATCGACGAGGAACATCGCTTCGGAGTTCGGCAGAAGGAACGCATCAAGGCGCTGCGCGCGGAAGTCGACATCCTCACGCTCACCGCCACGCCCATACCGCGCACGCTCAACATGGCCCTGGCGGGGTTGCGCGACCTCACCTTGATCGGCACACCCCCGGAGCACCGGCTGTCGATCAAGACCTTCGTACGGCAATGGGACAACGCCTTGCTGCGCGAAGCCTGCCTGCGCGAGGTCAGGCGCGGCGGGCAGGTGTTCTTCGTGCACAACAAGGTGCAGACCATCCAGACAGTCGCCGCGAAGCTGGAGGGTCTGATCCCGGAGGCACGCGTGCGCGTGGCGCACGGGCAGATGCGCGAGCGGGTGCTCGAGCAGGTGATGCTCGATTTCTACCACCGCCGCTTCAACATTCTCGTGTGCACGACCATTATCGAGACGGGCATCGACGTACCCAATGCCAACACGATCATCATCAACAGGGCCGATCATTTCGGCCTTGCACAACTACACCAGCTCCGCGGGCGCGTCGGGCGGTCGCATCACCGCGCCTATGCTTATCTGGTGGTGCCTCCCCGCCAGCTCATGACAAACGACGCCGTGAAACGCCTCGAGGCCATCGAGTCGCTGGAGGATCTGGGCATCGGCTTCACGCTGGCCACCCATGACCTGGAGATCCGCGGCGCCGGTGAACTGCTGGGCGAGGAGCAGAGCGGCCAGATCCACGAGGTTGGTTACTCCATGTACACCGAGCTGCTGGAGCGCGCGGTTCGCGAACTCAAGGCCGGACGCAACCCGCAGCTCGACCGCCCGCTCGACCATGGCACCGAAATCGACATACACGCGCCGGCCCGGATCCCCGACGATTATCTACCCGACGTGCACACCCGACTGCTCATGTACAAGCGCATTGCCAGCGCACCGCATGCCGACGCGCTGCGCGAGCTGGCCGTGGAGATGATCGACCGGTTCGGCCTGCTGCCCGAGCCGACCCGGACCCTGTTCAGTGTCACCGAGCTGAAGCTCGAGGCAACGCCGCTCGGCATTCGCAAGGCCGATCTGGGTCCACACGGCGGCACACTGCGCTTCCACCCCGAACCGGACATAGACCCTGGCAGCGTCATACACCTGGTGCAGAGCGAGCCCCACACCTACCGCTTCGACGGCCGCGACCGGCTGCGCTTGACACTGGAGCTACCCGACGCCGGCGACCGACTGAAGATCCTCGCCGATCTTCTGCGCCGGCTGGACACCCGGGCGGCGGCTTGATAAAGGCGTCTAAGTTTCCGCCGGTGTAGGGGCGACCATTCGCCTTTATCCACAGGCGTTGGTGTGCGGCGAATAGTCGCCCCTACACCTGCGGAAAGTAGGTTGGACGCCTTCATCGATCTGTCCGCCCCGTTCGTGGTTAAATCGAAGTTGGATCTGGAGGCCTGGAATCAAATTGCTGAGAGTAATCGCCGCCATTTGTCTCGCCCTGGCGCTGGCACCTGCGACGGCCGAAACGACCTGGTATACGTTCGAGGTGATCGTGTTCCGCCAGCTTTCCGAGGACGGGCGCTACGCGGAGCGCTGGCCTGCCGACCCCGGCAGGCCGCCGATCGACGGAGCAGTGGAACTCTCCGAACCCTCCGAACTCTCTCTGGATACAGACGAGGCCGAACTCGGAATCGGCGCCGGCGCCTATGCCTTTCAGCGCATCGATGATGCTGAGCTCGCCCTGCGCAAGGTAGCGACACGCCTCAAGCACTCGCGCGGCTACCGGCCGTTGCTGCACGTTGGCTGGCGCCAACCCGGATTCACGAGGAGCGAATCGGTCGCCGTGCACATCCACGACAATCTACCGAACCGATTCAGACCCAACGTACCGGCCCAGCCCACGCAAGCGATCACCGTCACACAGCTATCGGGCGCCGGCACGGCCTCGGGACGCACAACGACCCCGCGGATGATAGACGGCACTATTCGATTGTCGCGGGCCCGCTACCTGCACGTCGATGTCGATATACTCTACACGCCCCGCGGTGCCCAATCGGGGGCAACCGACGTCGGCAGCACGCCGACTCGACCGAAAACGACGGCTTTCCGGATGCGCCAGAGCCGGAGAATGCGTTCCGGCAAGCTGCACTACATCGACCATCCACTGTTCGGCGTGCTGGTGCTTGCCAGGCCGTACAAACCACCCGAACCCCCGAGCGACGCGCCGTGAGCGTTCAAGGGGTCCGTTCAAGGGGTCAGATCCCTTGAATCGTTCATCGGATCAAATCTGCTGTTCAAGCATGTATTCAAGGGATCTGACCCCTTGAACGGACCCCTTGAACGCCCCTTGAACGCACCTTGAACGCTCCTTGAACCTCACAGCTCGACGATCACCGATTCGAGCAGCCGATGCACCGCGTGCATTCCGGTGCGCAGATTCTTCTCGATCGTGTGCATGCAGATGGCACCGGCCCCACGCCCTGCCCCCATGTTGGCGATGACGGCACACGCGGCGTAGTCCAAGCCCAGCTCTCTGGCAAGCGCCGCCTCCGGCATGCCCGTCATGCCGACGATATGGCACCCGTCGCGTTCCAGCCGATCTATCTCTGCAGCGGTCTCCAGGCGAGGCCCCTGGGTCACGGCGTAAGTGGCCGAATCGAGCGTGCACACGCCGAGCGCGCGCGCGTGCCGGCACAATGTGGCACGCAGGCTCTCGCAGTACGGATAGGTGAAGTCGATATGGGATTGCGCCCGCAGGTCCCCTTCGTGGTAGGTGTGCCCGCGTCCCCACGTGTAGTCCACAATCTGGTCCGGGATGACGATCTCACCGGGATCGAGATCGCGCGAGATGGCCCCGACGGCGTTCACCCCTATCACGCGCCGCGCGCCGAGACGATGCAGCGCCCAGATATTGGCACGGTAATTGATGCGATGCGGCGCGACGCTGTGCTGCGGCCCGTGCCGGGGCAGAAACAACACCTCCACCCCGGACAAGCTGCCGAGCGTCACCGCCGCCGATGGATCGCCGTAAGGCGTGAGCAGACGTTCGCACCCGCTCGGCGTGAGCCCGCTCATCGCGTCCAGGCCGGTGCCCCCGATGACGGCGAGTCGCGCCATATCACGCGGCGACAGCGGGTGTACGCGGCACGGCGCCCCGGAACCGGGTCACCATCACGGCGCGCTCAGGTCCAGGCGCGACCGGCCGGCCCAGTCACGGGCGAACTGGTAGGCGATCCGACCGCTTCTGGAACCACGGCCGAGCGCCCAGCGCAGCGCCCGCGCACGCACCTCGTCACGGTCCTCCGGCAGCGCGGAGAACCGCTCCAGCCAGTGATACACGATGTGCAGAAAAGCATCCTGGTTGAACGGATAAAACGACAGCCACAGGCCGAAACGCTCGGACAGAGAGATCTTCTCCTCGACCGCCTCGGCATGGTGGATCTCCCCGTCGGATTGTGTGGCCTGGAGATTGTCACTCATGTACTCGGGCATCAGATGACGGCGGTTCGACGTCGCGTAGATGAGCACGTTGTCGGGCGGCGCGCTGAGCGTTCCATCGAGCACGGCCTTGAGTGCCTTGTAGCTCGAATCATCGCCTTCGAAGGACAGGTCGTCACAGTACAGAATGAAGCGCTCGGGCCTGCCTTGAAGCTTCTCCACGATGTCCGGCAGGTCCATCAGATCCAGCTTGTCGACCTCCACGAGGCGCAAGCCCGCGTCCGCATACTCACCGAGCAGCGCCTTGATCAAGGAAGACTTGCCGGTGCCGCGCGAGCCGGAGAGCAACACATTGTTGGCCGGCAATCCGGCCACGAACTGGCGCGTGTTTCTATCCGCTTCCGACTTTTGACGGTCGATTTCGCACAGATCGCGCAAACGGATGCGGTGCGGATGCGCGATGGGCTGCAGAAAGCTGCCCGAGCCCGAGCGGCGCCAGCGAAAGGCTCTCGCCGACCAATCCATGGCACTGGGAGCGCGGGGCACCAGCGACTCGACACGGGACAGAATCTGTTCCAGTCGCGAAAGGAGCCTGTCGCTATCGTCCGCGCTGAGCATGCCCCTACCTCGCTGTCAGGCGCTTGTACTTGATTCGATGCGGCTGGTCGGAATCGGCGCCCATACGCCGCTTCTTGTCAGTCTCGTACTCGCTGAAGTTTCCCTCAAACCAGGCGACACGGCTATCCCCCTCGAAGGCGAGGACGTGCGTGGCAACGCGATCCAGAAACCACCGGTCATGCGACACCACGATCGCCGATCCGGGGAAGTCGAGCAGTGCCTCCTCGAGCGCGCGCATCGTCTCCACGTCGAGGTCGTTGGTCGGCTCGTCGAGCAACAGCAGATTGGCTCCCTGGCGCAGCAGCTTGGCAAGATTCAGCCGATTTCGCTCCCCGCCCGACAGGTCACCGACGCGCTTCTCCTGGTCGTGGCCCTTGAAGTTGAACCTTCCCACGTAAGCGCGCGACGCGATCCGGTACTTCCCCACGGTGATGGTGTCATCCGCGTTGGAAATCTCCTCCCACACGGTCCTGTTTGCCGACAAACCCTCGCGGCCTTGACCGACGTAGGCGATCTGCACCGTCTCGCCGACGCGCAACACACCCCTGTCCGGCGATTCGTGCCCTGCAATCATGTCGAGCAGCGTGCTCTTTCCCGCGCCATTGGGGCCAACCACACCTGCAATGCCGCCGCGCGGCAGCACGAAGTCGACCTCATCCATCAGCACCTTGCTACCAAAACCCTTGCCGACGCCCTTCGCCTCGACAACGACGTCACCGAGCCGCGGCCCCGGGGGGATATAGATCTCCTTGGTCTCGCTGCGCTCGCGGTACGCCCGTGTGCTCAACTCCTCGAACTGCGCGAGACGCGCCTTGCTCTTGGCACGCCGGCCCTGCGGATTGGATCTTACCCACTCGAGCTCCGCCTTGATTGCCCGCTCGCGGGCCGCCTCGCGGCGCTCCTCCGTCGCCAGGCGCTGCTCCTTCTGCTCCAGCCACGACGAGTAGTTCCCCCGCCACGGAATGCCGCGACCGCGATCAAGCTCCAGTATCCAGCCTGCCACGTTGTCCAGAAAGTACCGGTCATGCGTGATCGCCACGACCGTGCCGGGATACTCCTGGAGGTAGCGCTCCAGCCATGCCACCGACTCCGCATCCAGGTGGTTCGTCGGCTCGTCGAGCAGCAGCATGTCGGGGGCGGACACCAGCAACCGGCAAAGCGCCACCCGCCGGCGCTCGCCGCCCGACAATCGTGACACGTCCGCGTCCCACGGAGGCAGACGCAAGGCATCGGCCGCGCGCTCGAGCTTGTGATCGATCTCCCAGGCATCAGCCGCGTCGATGGCATCCTGCAGTCCGCCCTGGCGTTCGAGGAGCTCTGTCATCTCCTGCTCGTCGAGGGGCTCCGCGAAGCGCTGTGAAACCGCGTCGAACTCATCCAGCAGGGCCTTGATGTGCGCGATGCCGCTCTCGACGTTTTCCCGCACGGCCTTGCCGGCGTCCAGCACCGGCTCCTGCGCCAGGTAGCCGACACGGATACCCGGCTGTGGCCTTGCTTCACCGTGGTAATCGGTGTCGACACCGCCCATGATGCGAAGCAGGCTCGACTTGCCGGCGCCATTGAGTCCCAACACACCGATCTTGGCACCCGGGAAGAATGACAGCGAGATGTTTTCCAAAATCACGCGCTTCGCTGCAACGATCTTGGAAACGTGATTCATCGTGTAGATGTATTTAGCCATAGGCTTTGCGGCCGTGACTTGCTGTTCTGTATACGGAGCCGTATGTCTGCACGACAGCATTGCAAACCGATCGCAAACCGATTGCAAACCTGCGTCTGTTTTGCACCGATCGCGGACTATTGCGTTGCAGCATCAACATCCGCTCATAATGCGGGGCAATCATCGGAGTTCATTATCCGATGCGGGTAGCACGTATTTATCGTCTCGTCTTGGGGGCGAATTTGGAAATCCGGCAACGGGGATTATCCGGCTGTGCCCAAACAATCCACTGAAGTCGCCGTTCTGGGTGGGGGCATCCAGGGTTGCTGCCTGGCCCTGGAACTGGCGCTGCGTGGTTTTCATGTCAAGGTTCTGGAGCAGGATGGGGAGGCCATGAATCGCGCCAGCCTGCGCAACGAGGGGAAGATTCACCTGGGGCTGGTGTACGCCAATGAGCCAAGCCTGAAAACCGCCCGGGCCCAACTGCAGGGTGCACTCAGCTTCGCACCACTCATTGAACGCTGGACGAGCCGGACACCGAGCGAGCTTGGGTTATCGACTCCTTTTCATTACCTGGTCGCTGCCGAGTCAATTCTCGAGGCTGAGCAGTTACAGTCGCAATACGAGAAGTTGGATCTGGTCTACCGCGAATACCGCTGCATGGCCCCGTGCCTTGACTACCTGGGCACCCGTCCTGAACGCCTTTACAGTCCCCTCAGTGCATCTGAACTGGCCCGCTATCAGGAAAGTGGCCAGGTCAGCGCCGGGTTCGCCACGCCAGAGCTGGCCATCAGTCCGGATATCCTTGCACACGTGATCCGGACAGCCGTGAATGACAACGACCTCATCCAGGTTCACAGTCACTGCCGGGTTGCACGCGTCTCCAGATCCGGTGAAGACCTGATAATCGAGTTCTCTGACGGCAATGATCAACAGCAATGCGTGTCGGCAGAACAGGTTGCCAATGCCAGCGGGGACAGTCGTCTGGCGATCGACGCTTCCTTTGGCATGGAAACGGGAGAAGGCTGGGTATACCGTCTGAAATACCGCGTGATTTCTGCACTCACCGATACCCTGATCAATGCACCTTCAGCCACCATGGTCATAGGCCGTTTTGGTGATGTTGTCATACGGCCGGACGCCACCGCATATTTATCCTGGTATCCGTCGGCCATGCGAGGATGGTGTCATGATCTCAGCCCCCCGGCCGACTGGGAACCAAGCTGCAAAGGTCTGACACCTGCCGGCCTGGCAAGTGAACTGGCGGAAGATTTCAACCGCGGAATCGCCTCCTGGTATTCCGGGCTGGGCGGACAGCGGATACTGCAGGTCGATGCCGGCGTCATTTTTGCCCACGGCGCAGCCGACGTAGACCAACCTTCCAGCGGTCTGCATTCCCGGACGAACTTCGGTGTTGTCAGCCTCGGTGGTTATCACAGCGTAAACCCCGGCAAGCTCACGACTGCTCCTCTGACGGCATTGGCCGCAGCTGATCGGATCAGTGGTCGTGCAGTGTCGGATCAAGGTGACCTGGAAATGGTCCTGGAGGCAGTATCCCGTGATTAGTCGTCGTGCAGATTCAACACTTTCTCCCGCCCCCTTGGTCATCATTTATCTTGCGGTGTTCCAGGCGGAGCAGTTCATCAGAGACACGTTATCATCCATTGCTGCACAGTCGTACGGGGATTTCCGATGCATTGTTTCCGATGATGCTTCGGATGACGGGACGGCGCGGGCCTGCAAAGAATTTGCACGTCATGACAACCGCTTCGTGGTGATGGAAAACCGCCAGCGTCTGGGCTGGATTGGAAACGTTAATCGTTTGCTTACACAGGCCGAAGGAGACTTCTTCATGATCGCCTCTCACGACGATGTGATCTCGCCTGGATATGTCGAAGCCCTGCTCAGCGCGCTAAGGGACTCGTCACGAAACATGGTGGCATTTTCAGACATGTCCAATATGTTCGAAGACGCTACGGGCAATCTCGCCAGTTACATTACCCTTGAAAGCGCGACTTCACAGTTTCAACGGGCCGCTGGCGTCATCAGCGAGCAGGGTCCTTGGTGGATTCCCTACCATGGTCTGGTTCGACGAAGCCTGCTCAATGAGCCGCCTCGCCTGCGCTACAACATGGCCGGGGAATTTTCCGCCGATCTCCCCTGGGTGCTGAATCTTGCTATCTGCGGTCCTTTCGTCCGAGTCCCGAAAAGCCTGTATGCGAAGTACCAGAAAGAAAACAGCGTCTCCAGGCAATGGAAATTCACACCGGCCGAACATGCGGCCGTAATGACTTCCTGTGCCGGAGTGGTCTGGCGTTCGGGGATGCCTTTGATTCAGCGATGTGTCTTGCTCGCACTGATACTCTTCAGGTTTGCCAGGAAGCTGGCCTGGGATGGTTCCCTGTTTATCAGGGGGATGATTTCAGGATCCGCCACAATCAATCCCCATGAAACCTGACCCGAAGGTGTAGATGTATTTCGCCGTGGCTGTCGTGCGCTGTCGCCGCGGAGCTATCAGTTGTTCAAGGGTGTCGCCCGCAGCAGATGGGCCGGCGTCCCGGTGGCACGCCGGCGTCGGCACCCGGCCGCGCGATTCGCGTTCGGGCGCGTCGCCGGTTGCCG
>CAZSDY010000135.1:0-4657 GCA_964605765.1 uncultured Ectothiorhodospiraceae bacterium
CAGCCAGCCTTCGCGTACCGCGTCGGCGAGCAGCGGGCTGCGTCCCGCGCGCGGTGGCACGATCTCGGCCACCACGCGGTCCCGATCGGTGACCAGCACGGTCTCGCCCGCCACGACCAGGCGCACGTACTCGCTCAACTTGTTCTTGAGGATCTTCAAGCCCACGGCGCGCATGAGAAAGAAAGTAGCTACCGGGCGCTACTTTGTCGACGGGGGCTCGGAACGCCTGCGCCGAGCCCACGCCGTGGGGTGGGTGCCCGCGGCCCGGTCTGCCACCGCCGCCTGCTTGGTTCAGGCGTCTTGGGCCTTGCGGGCTTTGCGCAACTGGCGGCGGCTCACCTTCGGGCTGCCGTCGCGCTCTTGCGCAGTGGGCGGGGGTGGCGCCATTGCCGGGGCGGGGGTGGTCCGCACACTTTCACCCGTCCATGTCCGGGTGGCCTTGATCCACTGCCGGCAGCTCCGATCGTGGCCCATCACGACGTCGGCGCCCTTGATGGCCGCCATCTCCGGTTCGTGCAGCGGGTTGGTGATGGCCGATGTCAGCCCCGCCGCGATGGCCATGGAAAGGAAGGTGGCGTTGAGCGTGTGCCGGTGGGGAAGGCCGAAGCTGAAGTTCGATGCCCCGCAGGTCGTGTTCACACCCAGCTCCTCGCGCAAGCGCCGGATGAGGCGTAGCGCGCCGGCGCCGGCACTGTCCACGGCACCGACCGGCATCACCAGGGGATCGACCACGACATCCGCGCGCGCAATGCCGTGGTCGGCGGCGCGCTCGACGATTCTTTTCGCTATCCTGAAACGCTCGTCCGGATCCTGCGATATGCCGGACTCGTCGTTGGAGATCGCGACCACGGCCGCCCCGTATTTCTTCACCAGCGGCAGGACCGATTCCAACCGCTCCTCTTCCCCGGTGACGGAGTTCACGAGCGCCTTGCCCTGATAGGCGGCAAGTCCCTCCTTCAGTGCCCCGACCACCGAAGAATCGATCGACAAGGGCACATCGGTGAGGGATTGGACCAGCTTCACGCAGGCGGCCAGGATCTTCGCTTCATCGGCGAGCGGGATGCCCGCGTTGACATCGAGCATGTGCGCACCGGCCGCGACCTGGGCGAGCGTGTCTGCCTCCACGCGCGAGTAGTCGCCGTTCTTCATCTGCTCCGCGAGCTTCTTTCTTCCGGTCGGGTTGATACGCTCGCCAATGATGACAAAGGATTGGTCGAAGCCGATGACCACTTCCTTGCTGGCGGAGCTCAAGACGGTTCGGGTCATGCGAGGGTCCCTGTTTTCGGTATGGCCGCGGGAAGGTCGATGAAGAATGGCCGTTCGCCAACATCGCGGCCTGAGCGTATGTTGATGTGCGGCTTCAGGCAGCCGTGGCCTGTTGCTCCACGATCCGGTGCACTGTCTGCACCGCCAGCGGTGCGTTCTCTGCGTAGCCGTCCGCGCCGATGGTATGGGCGAATTCCTGCGTCACCGGTGCGCCGCCGACAACGATGGGAAACCGGGATCGTTTCTCCTTGAACAAGGCGACCGTCTTGTGCATGGAGGGCATGGAGGTGGTGAGCAGCGCGGACAGGCCGACCACATCGGGCCGGATCTCGTCAGCCTTTGCCAGGATGTTGCCGGGAGTGACGTTCACGCCGAGGTCGACCACCTTGTATCCCGAGCCCTCCAGCATCATGCCGACGAGATTCTTGCCGATATCGTGCACGTCTCCCTGCACGGTGGCGAGCATCACGACGCCCTTCGGCGGCACGCCGGTCCGCGTGAGTATCGGACGCAGGACCTCCAGACCGGCTTTCATGGCCCGTGCCGCCATCAGCATCTCGGGCACGAACACCTTGCCCGCGGCAAACTCGTCACCCACCTCGTCCATCGCGGCGATGAGCCCCTCGTTCAGGACTTCGTGCACGTCGACGTCCTCGCGCAGAGCCTGCTCGACGAGTGCCGCGGCTCGGCTGTCCTCCTGATCCACGACGGCGTCGAATATCCCGTCGAGCAGCAGCGCTTGCGCGGACGTATCCTGGGTGACAATCCGCGGATCGATGTCCGCGGCGCTCGTGCTGCTCACGGCTTGCGCCGTCCCCGCACGCCGAACGCCCGCGTAGGGACGCTCGCCTGCCCGGTAGCCGTGGATGGCATCGATGGCGGCGCGCACGTTCTCGGCCGGCGTGACCGCGGAGAGGCTGCACAGATACAACACCCCCTTGCCGGTCGACCCGCAAGCTTCCAGGTACTCGTGCACGCGCATCTCGATCTCTTCACGCGTGCCGTTCTGGAGCACGTTGTTGTCGACGCCGAGGACGAACGGCAGATCGTGCTCCTTCACGTAGTCGATCACAGGGTCGACACCGATCTTGAACAGATCGGGGTCCTGCACTTTCAGATACGGCGGGGTGGCGCGGCGCTTCTGCTTCCAGAACCGCTCCAGGCTGCCGGCGTGGGAGTCGCCCCACCAGTTGTCGCACACCGCCGGGCGGATGGTCTGCCTCTGCAGGCGTTCGATATAACCAAGAGCGAACTCATCGAGCATGTCCTGGGTGATGAAGGGCAGCGACGCGACAGCGTCGGAGCCATCGGCAAGAGTAGCGCGGGGAAACTCGCGGAGTAGCGCGTTCATATAGGGTGCCAGCACCTCGTCGACCAGGAAGGTCATGACCTTGTGCACGAAGGCGGGGTTGCGCTTAATCTGCACGATCAGGTTCTCGAAGGTCATGACGTGCGAGGCGAGCGTGAAGGGACCGCAGTAGCACGGCAGCGCGGGCGCTCCCGTCAGCTCCTCGACCTGGCGCAGCAACTCGAAGACCATCGGCATGCGGCCCGATGAATGGGGGTCGGGCGCCTTCAGACCGGCCAGATCGGCCTCCGTGCGGATGAGGGGATCCACGTTGTCGACGGCGGGCGCCATGTCCTTGAACAGGACCAGCCGCGCCCCCAGCGCCTCGGCCTCCACGTTGTAGACATCCCAGATGAAAGAAGGTGTATCGAACGCGAACTTCCGCGCCGTCTCGCACACCCCTCGGACGAACTTCCCCGGGTCCGTATAAAACTCGTCGCCCGGGATGCCGCTCTCGCGCATGGCGAACTCGTGCATCTGCGCGATGAAGGGCACGTCGGGCGACCCCGTGGTCATCGCGGCCTCGAGCCGCGCGTAGCCTGCAGAGAAATCGAACGCTGCCATGGAGCCTCCTTCGGGTCTCGACACCAGAGCATAGCCAGGAGCGAAATCTATGCCAATATGGACTATCAGCAAACGCCCATTAAGCCAAGGCTGACAAGTCCATTATTCGCCCATGATGCCGGCCCTGGAAGCGACACCGGTGCCTACTTCCGAGCCCCGCTCCGCGGTTTGCGTCGATGCCGGATTGCGGCCTGCGCCGCGGTGCGCTTGCCGGTGCGCGTCTGCAGCATGTACAGGCGGCCTTCCTCGATGGTGAACTCGAGGTCCTGCATGTCGCGGAAGCTCTCTTCGAGGAGTGCGCGGATGCGCAGCAGCTCCCGGTAGGCAGCGCGGTTGCGCCGCGCCAGCTTAGCGATCGGGTGCGGGGTGCGGATCCCGGCGACGACGTCCTCGCCCTGCGCGTTCATCAGGTACTCGCCGTAGAGCGCGTTGCGCCCGGTGGCCGGGTCGCGGGTGAACGCGACCCCGGTACCGGAGGTGTCGCCGAGGTTGCCGAACACCATCGCCCGCACGTTGACCGCAGTGCCGACGAGTCCATCGCCGGTCGGTATTACCTTGCCCGTGTCACTCTACTCCGGCGCCAACGCGACGGGTACGCGAAGATGCGCCCGGTATCCGGATGGTCAAATCCCCGGCACGGGACGAGACCCGCTTGCTTTGATCGAGGTCAATGCCTTACCGGCCCATCGCTGTCTCAATACAAGCGACACTCCTTAACCTCGGGATAACGACAATGTTCAAGAAAATCCTTTGTCCCCTGGATGGATCGGATTCGGCCATTAAGGCTTTCGCGATCGCGAAAGACATGGCGAAAAAGTACCAGGCTCCGCTGGTGATCTTGCACGGGCTTCTTCGCAAAGGCGACTTCTCTGTGCTCCAGCATTTCGCCAAGATCGAAGGTCTCGCCGAGCAGCTAGAGCCCGAGGTCAAGCGGCTGCGGGCGATGGACGGCCGCCTCGAGATCGGGTTGAACTACGCCGACCGGGCCGCCTCATCGCGAGTGCTGGTGGAGGTTGGCCAGCGGATCCTCGACCACGCGAAAATGGACGCAGAGGCTGACGGGGTGCGAGACGTCAGCATCGAGCTCGTAGACGGTGATCCCGCTGACGAAATCCTGCGCTGCATCGACGAGCAGGAGATCGACTGCGTGGTCATGGGCTCCCGCGGTTTGAGTGACATCAAGGGGCTCTTGCTCGGCAGCGTGTCCCACAAGGTCACCAGCCGCGCGTCCTGCACCTGCATCGCCGTCAAGTAACGCGCAGACGACCATGGGCGCGCACCGCCGGGTGAAGCCCGGTGGTCCATCGTTTGTGGAAGAGTGCGCAACGCAGGCGTTGCCGGTGTGGGCTTGCACCCGAGCAAATGCGCTGGGATAGCCGGGGCGTGCACGACGCACCCGTAGACTGACCTTACACAATGAAACGCGCCTCTTCACCGCGTCGCATCGCCCGCTCGAACCTGCTGCAGAACCTCGAAAAC
>CAZSDY010000135.1:4757-10668 GCA_964605765.1 uncultured Ectothiorhodospiraceae bacterium
AATTGTGGCACGGTGTGCCGTTTCATGGGCGATGGCGTGATGGCGATGTTCGGAGCGCCGGTGGCGAGCGAGCACCACGCCGTGGATGCCTGCGCGGCGGCGTATGAGATGCAGCGCTCTATGCGTGAATATGCCGAAGAAATCGCCGCGCTCCGCGACAGCGGAATCGAGATCCGGGTCGGGTTGCACTCCGGTGAGGTTGTAGTGCTGACCGTGGGCGAAGGCGAAAAGATGGAGTACGACGCCTCCGGCCCCACCGTGCCGATCGCAGCGCGCATGGAGCAGGCCGCCGAACCAGGGGAAATCTACATTTCAGCCGCGACCAAGGCACTGGCAGAAGCTCGTGTCGATGCAGAGGCGCTCGAGCCCTTGCTGGTGAAGGGGATTTCCGAACCGGTTCGCGCATTTGCGCTGCGGCGTGTGATATCCGCCGAGGAGAGTGCGGCGCAGGCCAAAAGCACCCCCTTTGTCGGCCGGCGTGCCGAGCTCAATCAGTTCCGGGGCATACTGGATACCTGTATCGAGGACGGCCAGGGTCAAACCGTCTACGTTCGCGGCGAGCCGGGGATCGGCAAGACACGCCTGGTGGAGGAATTCGTTCGAATCGGGACAACCAGGGGCATGAAGTACCACCGCGGGCTGGTGCTCGATTTCGGCGTGGGCAAGGGTCAGGATGCCGTCCGCGCGTTGGTCAGGAGCCTCCTGGAGATCCCGCCCGGAAGCGGTAGGGGAGAGCGTGAGCACGCGGCGAATGCGGCCATCCGTGACGGCCTGCTGGCGCCGGGCCAACGCGTATATCTCAACGACCTGCTGGACCTGTCACAGCCGATGGAGCTTCGAGCCCTGTACGACGCGATGGAAAACACCACTCGCATCGAGGGCAAGCAAGACGTGGTGTCGACATTGGTCGGCAGGGTGAGCGCCGAGCACCCCCTCCTGATGGTCGTGGAGGACGTACATTGGGCCGAAACCGTTACCCTGGCACATCTGGCCAGGATCACGAAGGCGGTAGCCGAGTGCACGGCATTGCTCCTGATAACCTCGCGTATAGAGGGCGATCCGCTGGACCAGCGTTGGCGGAGCAGCACTGCGGGCAGTCCCCTCTTCACCATCGACCTCGGTCCGCTGCGCAGACAGGAATCGCTCGAGCTGATCGAAGGGTTCATCGACTCGAGTGACCCGCTCGCACAAGGTTGTCTCGCGCGTGCCGCCGGCAATCCCCTGTTTCTCGAGCAGCTGCTACGCAACGCCCGGGAAGGCACGGTCGAACGCCTGCCCGACTCCATCCAGAGCCTGGTGCTCGCGCGCATGGACCGGCTCGAGCCTGAAGACAAGCGAGCGCTGCAAGCGGCCTCTATCATCGGGCAGCGCTTCAACGCCGAGATGCTATGTCATCTGCTCGACACAGCCGGCTATGACTGCCAGGCGTTACTAGAGCACAATCTGGTTCGGACCGAAGGAACGGGCTATCTGTTTGCCCATGCCCTGATTCAGGAATGTGTCTGCAGCTCGCTGCTCAAGTCGCGGCGCCGGGAGCTGCATCGAAAGGCGGCGCACTGGTATGCCGGCAGTGACGCTGAGCTGTATGCCGAACACCTGGCGGGCGCCGCCGACCCCGACGCACCGAACGCCTTCTATGAGGCCTCTCGCGAGCAACTCCGACACTACCGCTTCGAACGTGCTCTGCATTTGGCCGAGCGTGGTTTGGCGATTTGCTCGGCTCAATCAGATAGGCATGAGCTCTATTGCCTCAAGGGCGAGCTGCTGCATGACCTTGGGAATATCGAATCGTCGATGGCCGTATATCGCGACGCGCTCGAGCATGCCGATGATGATGTGCAGCGCTGCCAGGCCTGGATTGGCCTTGCTGCAGGAATGCGGGTGGCCACCGATTATGAGGCAGGACTCGAGCTTCTCGAGAAAGCCGAGTCCGCCGCCATGCGCCACCATCTCATCACTCAACTTTCGCGACTTCACCATCTGCGCGGGAATCTGTGCTTTTCGCTCGGTCGAGTCGATGCTTGCCAGGCGGCGCACCAGGCGGCGCTCGACTATGCTCGCGCGGCCCATTCGCTGGAAGACGAAGCACGGGCGCTCGGAGGCTTGGGAGACGCAGCGTACGTTCGCGGCAGAATGAGAACCGCCGATGATTACTTCAATCGTTGTCTGGAACTCTCACGCCAGCATGGACTCGGTCGCGTCGAAGTGGCGCATCTCGCCATGTGCGGCTTTACTCGCCTGTACCTCGGTGATTCGCAGGGCGCCATGACCGCCGCCCATGGCGCCGTAGAAGCGGCCAGGAAGGTCGGTGCCCAACGTGTCGCAATGAACGCCACTACATGTGTTAACCACGTGGCCGCCAATATGGGCAAATACGAGCTTCTCGAAGAGTGCGCCGAGCAGGAACTGGACCTGTCCCGAACACTCGGCGCACGGGCCTGGGAGCCGCTGGGCCTGATGTGGAAGGGCATCGCTTTGTACGCCAAGGGACATCAGTGCGAAGCCCGGGAAACAATCATGCAAGCGGCGTCGATGAGTCGCGACGTCGGTCGGGCATTCAATGCGGCGCGGATTTTCGGTGCTCTCGCGCTGGTGGCCGACGACATCGACATACGAGAGAGTGCATTGGACGAAGGGGAAATGATGCTCCGCGAAGGCTCGGTGAGCCACAATTACTTCTGGTTTTATCGGTTTGCCATGGATGCACTACTTGGCGTTGGTGACTGGGAGCGGGTCGAAGCATACGCGACCGCACTCGAAGACTATACCCGTCCCGAACCATTGCCGTGGACCGACTTTTACATCGCCCGTGGACGAGCGCTCGCCGCCTTCGGCCGGGGCAATCGCAACGAAGCAAGCGTGCGGGAGCTGCGACGCCTGCGGGACGAAGCGAATCGAATCGAATTCAAGGGCGCGTTACCGGCTCTGGAGGAAGCGCTGTCAAAGAGCAACGCCGGAAATTGAGCCGCCCGGTTGGGAGGAACGTCCGCGAGGGTCGCGTCGCAACCGGTTTTTCGGCCAGATGGAGCACCGGCCAGCCGGGCCCGGCGCCGATTTCGAGGAGCTTGGTGCCCGCGCCGAGTTCCAGCAGCCGGGCGCTGTGATCCGCATCGTCCCGGGTCGTCCGGCTGGTACCGCCGTGGTCGCACCCGCAGACGACCCGCTCCGGATCCAGCATGACGGGCGTCTGCACGCGCCGGTACTCGTCGGGGAAGTGCTCGGCGAGCTCCTGCTCTTCCCTGCTCCGCGATGTGCCGTCAGCGATTTGCCCGGCCGAGCACCGAGTGCAGGAGCACATTGACGGCCGGGACGGTGTAGTCGAGCTCGATGTGCTCGTTCTCGTTGTGGGAGATGCCTTCCTTGCAGGGCGAGAACAGCAGTGTCGTTGGGGTAATGCGTGTCATGTTATAGGCGTCGTGGCCCGCCTGGCTCAGCATTTCCTGATAGGGCACCTGCAGCTCGTCCGCGACGTTTTTCACCAGTGCGATGCACGCGTCGTCGAACACCTCGTTACCGAACTCCCAGGTTTGCACGACCTCGGCGGCGACGTTGGTACGCTCGCAGCACGCATCGATAGCCGCCGTCATGTCGGCTTCCATGGCGAGCGTCGCTGCCTTGTCCGGATGCCGAAAATCCACCGTCACCTGGGCGTAGTCCGGCAGTATCCCCGGCTTGTTGGGCCAGACCTTGATACGGCTGGAAGTGGATTTTCCCGGAGGATGCCGTTTCCAGCCGATGTCGTTGGCGGCGACAATCATCGTGGCGGCGCCCACCAGCGCATTCTTGCGCTTGTCCATGGGCGTCGGTCCCGAGTGGGCGTTCTCACCTTGGACCTCTATCACCATACCGCGGGTGAAATAGCCCCCACAGACAATGCCGAGCGGAATTCCCTTCGCTTCCAGCTCCGGTCCCTGCTCGATATGCAGCTCGAAATAGGCGTCAATATCACGCCCGCCTACGGGGGTACTGCCGTCATAGCCGATGCGCGCCAGCTCTTCGCCGAATACGATACCGTCGTCATCCCGACAATCCAGTATCCAATCGACGTCGTGAACCCCGGCGAATGCACCGGAGCACATCATCGGCGGCTGAAAGCGTGCCCCCTCCTCGTTCGTCCAGCACACCACCTCGACGGGCCGCCGGGTCGCTATCCGGCCATCGTTCAATGTTCGCACGATTTCGAGCCCGGCGAGGACGCCGAGTATGCCATCGTACCTGCCACCGGCCACCTGAGTATCGAGATGACTGCCGACAAGCACCGGCGCCAGTTCATCATCCTCGCCATCCCGCCTGGCGAAAATGTTTCCCAGACGATCGATACTGATACGACAACCGGCACTTTCGCACCACTCGATGAACTGGTCGCGCATCTCCTTGTCGGCATCGGTCAGTGGAAGCCGACACAGGCCCCCGGCACGGCCGGGACCGATTTCCCCCGAGCGCATGAGCGTTCTCCAAAGGCGCTCGCCGTCCACCTGGAGAAGATTGGGTCTTTCATTCATGAGTTACTTGACCTTCTGACTTCATCGGCACCCCGGGTGTCGATCGCTGTAGCGTCGAGGATAGCACGGTAAACGAGGCGCGCCTCGCAAGCCGATGCGCCACGGCCGAAAAACGGCTGGCTGAATACCGAGCATCTCGCACGCGAGGGTACTGACGGCCATCGCTGCCGGCCTGTTCGAACGCCCCTGATGACGTGCATGTGAGCGCCGCGGGCACGCAGCCGCAGTTCGTGCTTATAATGGACCCGGAGGGGCTAGGTTGAGGTGATATGGATCTTCAGAAGCTGGGAATGTCGCCATACGGACCCGCCACTTTTGGTAAATCCCAACTGATCGACCTCGATGACGATTGGGCGGCGGATGTGGTGTTCTTGGGAGTGCCCTTTGACCTGGGGGTGGGCTTTCGCCCCGGTGCCCGCTGGGGTCCAAAGGCCATCCGTGACATGTCGGTGCGTTTCGGGTCGATCGGCGCCGGCGCCGCCGGGTTTTGGGATCTTCGAAGCCGCCGCACCAAAGGGGTGTGCCGAGCAGTGGACGCCGGTGATGTGCAGATGCTGCCCCTGGACTGGGAGCAGAACTTCGAGCACATAACCGCGGCGGTGTCCCGCATCAGAAAAGGAAACGCGCTACCCTTTGTGATGGGCGGTGATCATAGCGTCACTTTCCCGGTGCTAAGAGCGTTCGAAGGCATTGAGCCCATCACCGTCATCCACATCGACGCCCACTTCGATTATCGCGATGAGGTCATGGGCGTGCGCTACGCTCACGGCAACGTGCTGCGGCGCGTGCGTGAGCTACCGTTTGTAAAGCGAGTCGTGTCGGTCGGTGTGCGCAGTCTCCGCACCCGTGGCGAGGACGTCGCCGACTTCGAGCGCGATGGAAACGTCTGTGTCCCGGCCTGGGCGATTCACGAGCAAGGGGCCGGCGTGTTGCAAGGGGCGATTCCGACCGGCGAGTCGATCTACATCACTTTCGACATCGACGGTATGGACCCCTCCATCGCACCGGGGACCGGCACGCCGGAGATGGGCGGTCTGGACTACGAGCAGGCACGCGCCTGTTTGGAGCTCAGCTGCACACGCAATCGTCTGGTGGGCTTCGATCTGGTCGAGGTCAACCCGCACTTCGATCCGTCGGCGGTCACGGGCTTGCTCTCGGCTCAGCTAATGGTGGAGGTGCTTGGCTTCGTCTTCGACGGCTAATCCCGGCTGGAAAAGGGGCACGCACTTACTTTCCTGACTTCCGCGGCCTGCCCTGACCCCGAAACTCGATCCGCCGCTCGACCCGGCGGGCAGTCTCGTCAACGAAACGATAGTAGCCGGTTGGCTGATTGCGATTCACCGCCGTGCGTATGAGCGCCGGGGACACGCAGCCAACGCGGCGCTGGGCGCTGCGGCAGGCGGGCACGG
>CAZSDY010000136.1:0-10376 GCA_964605765.1 uncultured Ectothiorhodospiraceae bacterium
CCTCGCGGCCAAGGTGCACATGGTGACCGGCGCGGTCAGCGCGGCGCAGAACATCATCAAGTGCGTGCGTCGCTGCGGGCTCGAGGTCGACGATGTCATTCTGGAGCAGCTCGGCTCCAGTCAATCGGTACTGACCGACGACGAAAAGGATCTGGGGGTGGCGCTCGTCGACATAGGCGGTGGCACCACGGACATCGCGGTGTTCACCGAGGGTGCCATCCGGCATACGGCGGTCATTCCGATCGCCGGCGATCAGGTGACCAACGATATCGCGGTGGCGCTGCGCACCCCCACGCAGTATGCCGAGGAGATCAAGATCAAATACGCGTGCGCGCTGGCGCAGCTTGCCACGGCCGATGAGACCATCGAGGTGCCGAGCGTCGGCGAGCGTCCGCCAAGACAGCTTGCCAGACAGACCCTCGCCGAGGTCGTCGAGCCGCGCTACGAGGAGTTGCTGACGCTGGTCCAGGCGGCGCTGCGGCGCAGCGGTTTCGAGGACCTGATCGCCGCGGGCATCGTGGTCACCGGGGGCAGCTCCAAGATGGAAGGCCTGGTAGACCTCGCCGAGGAAATCTTTCACATGCCGGTGCGCGTGGGTCTGCCCCACACCATCACGGGTCTCGTGGACGTGGTCCGCAACCCCATCTACTCAACGGGCGTGGGCCTGCTGTTGTTCGGGCACCGCAATGCGCTCGAGCGCAACGCGGAGGTGGTCGTCGACGGTAGTCTGCGGGGTATATGGGAACGAATGAAAAGCTGGTTTCAGGGTAACTTCTGATGAACGAGGAGGATGCAATCGTGTTTGAATTGATGGACGCCTATAACCGGAGCAGCGCGGTCATCCGCGTCATCGGGGTCGGTGGTGGTGGCGGCAACGCGGTCGAGCACATGCTGGTCGCGGACGTCGAGGGGGTGGAGTTCGTGTGCGCGAACACCGACTCCCAGGCGCTGAAGAATTCGTCGGCGCGCACCGTCCTGCAACTGGGAAACACTGTCACCAAGGGATTGGGCGCGGGAGCCAACCCCGAGGTCGGCCGACAGTCCGCGCTGGAGGACCGGGACCGTATCGTCGATCTGCTCGACGGCGCGGACATGGTCTTTCTCACCGCGGGCATGGGCGGTGGCACCGGCACCGGCGCCACCCCGGTCATTGCCCAGCTCGCCAAGGAGATGGGGATCCTGACCGTGGCCGTGGTGACCAAGCCGTTTCCCTTCGAGCTCAAGAGGAGGATGAAGATCGCCGAGGAAGGCATCGCGGAGCTTGCCGAGCACGTGGACTCACTGATCACCGTGCCCAACGAGAAGCTGATCAGCGTGCTGGGACGGGGGATCACCCTCAAGGACGCATTCAAGGCGGCGAACGACGTGCTGCAGGGTGCCGTGCAGGGCATCGCCGAGCTCATCACACGCCCGGGCATGATCAACGTGGACTTTGCTGATGTGAGCACCGTCATGTCGGAGAAGGGGCGCGCCATGATGGGCTCGGGAAAGGCGACCGGCGACGAGCGTGCCCGCGAGGCCGCGGAGTCCGCCATCGCCTGCCCACTCCTCGAAGACATCAACCTGAAGGGCGCGCGCGGCATTCTAGTCAATGTGACTGCCGGACCGAATCTGGGTATGGAGGAATTTGCCGCGGTCGGTGAGGCGGTAGGGGATTTTGCCTCGGAGAACGCGCTGGTCGTGATCGGCACTGCGCTCGATGAGAGCGTGGGCGACGAGATACGCGTGACGGTGGTCGCCACTGGACTCGGGCACGCGGAGGTTCGCGCGGAAAAAGACGTGCGACTGGTCGTGCCGGCAGCCGGCGGCGACATGGATTACCGGCGTTTCGATTCGCCGACGGTCATTCGCAAGCAGGCGCCCTCGGCGGTCTCGGCGCGCAGCCTGGAGGAGGAGTCGGACTATCTGGATATTCCCGCGTTTCTACGCCGGCAGGCGGACTGATTAGGAGGGCCGGAGCGATACGCTAGCCGGGCTTCAGTGACGACGCGGGGAAGGCCAGGGCTCGCGGTGCGGGTATGTCCTCTTGCGTGGGCGGCCTGGCATTCCTGCACGGTGATTTTGACCACATCAGCCAGCCGAGAAGTGCTCAGATGCAAGGCGCATTGTGGCGTTGTCCCGCCCGCTGTGCGCGGGCACGGGGTCCGGCAATGCATGGGCACAGAATCTGTGATAGCATCCGCCGCACACAGGCTGCCTGTCCATAAATTGGCCTGTTTTCCCTGGGGGGGGCCAAATTAATGATAAGCCAGCGAACGCTTAAGAACGTGATTCGCGCGACGGGTGTCGGTCTGCATACAGGGGACAAGGTTTATCTGACGCTTCGACCCGCACCCGCGAGTACCGGCATCGTGTTCAGGCGCGTCGATCTCGATGTGCCGGTGGACATTCTGGCCTGCCCCGAGAACGTCAGCGACACCACGCTTTCGACGACCCTGGGTCGCGGCAACGCGCACGTGTCCACGGTCGAGCATCTGCTCTCGGCGCTGGCGGGGCTCGGCGTGGATAACGCATACGTGGATATCAGCGCGCCGGAAGTGCCGATCATGGACGGGAGCGCGGGACCGTTCGTGTTCCTGATCCAGTCGGCCGGCATCGAGGAGCAGGACGCGCCGAAGCAGTTCATGAGAATCCGTCATCCGGTGGCCGTGGAGGACGGGGACAAATGGGCGAAATTTGCACCTTTTGAAGGCTTCAAGGTGTCGTTCGCCATCGAATTCAATCACCCCGTGTTCAAGGAGTGCACGAGCGAAGCGAGCGTCGATTTCTCCACGACCTCGTTCGTGAAGGAAGTGAGTCGCGCGCGCACCTTCGGATTCATGAGTGATCTCGAGCGCCTGCGAGAGAACAATCTCGCGCGCGGTGGAACACTGGATAACGCGATAGTCGTGGACGATTATCGCATCGTAAATGAGGACGGCTTGCGCTACGAGGACGAGTTCGTCAAGCACAAGATTCTCGATGCGATTGGTGACCTGTATCTGCTCGGCCACAGCCTGATTGGTGCGTTCAGCGGCTACAAGTCGGGGCACGCATTGAACAACCGCCTGCTGAGGGCTCTGCTTGCGGATAAGAGCGCATGGGAGATGGTGACCTACGACAAGAGCGTGGAGGCACCCATCATCTACATGCAGCCGGCAACAGCGGTTTCCTGACAACGACAAAGACGTGGATGACGGGTGGCCCACGGCCGGTGCGCCGTTGGCGCTAGGCAGTGTGACGCGAAAGACGCAGCAACGCGTCTCTGAGGCCGTGATCGCTGATCTCCACGGCCACGCCAGCCAACAGCGCCGAGGATTCGCGCGACAGGCGCTTGGTCCTGTTCACGGCACCGCGCTTCGGGTGCGCTGGTTTGACCCGGATCCATGCGTGAGTCACGTCGGCATTGACGGGTGAGTGGCACAGGAAATGGAGAATCTCCGGTAACAGGTAGCGCAACCGGGTTGCCCAGGCGGGGCTGTCGGTGTGAATAACGGCGGTATTCGCGTTAATATTGGCCAAACGGCAATGGCGCGACAGCGGTTCACCAAGAAAACTCGCCAGCATGTTGTCGATCTGTTGCAGGCGGCGCGCACGTGACAAGGTTTCTCGGAGGCACCCGGTGGGTGCGTTGATGTATTCACTGATACATACGGGGTTCGTCATGGCGCGGTAGTCCGGTCGGGGTTTGCCCAAGTGCAGATAATCTTAATATCAAAGACCCTTTGTGCACACGCGCCGCGGCGTTTCGGGTGGCGCGCAGTGCTGGCGGGTCTTGCGCTGGTGACGCTGGCCGTGATTATCACGGGCTACGCGGGTTTTCGTATCGGGCAGGGCTCGATTCAATCCCGACCTGATTACTCCCGAAGTATCGTACAGCACCAGCTCGAACGCCAGCAGGCGAGCCTGGACGAGGCCATCGAGCAGGCCAAGAAGAATGTCGATGCGCTGTCCTTGAAGCTGGGCGAGCTGCAGGCCCACACGCTGCGTCTGGATGCGTTGGGCAGCCGTCTCGTCGACATGGCGCGACTCGACAAGGGGGAATTCGACTTCAGCGCGCCACCCGCCCTTGGCGGACCGCGCGACCCGTCCGCACTCGAGACCCAGTCCATTCCCGACTTTGTCGCCGCCCTGCAGGCATTGAGCGAGCGCCTCAAAGACAGGGCGCCGAAGCTCTCGGCGCTCGAAGACCTGTTCATGAACCAGAAGCTCCAGGCCGAGGTGCGTCCAGCCGGCCAGCCGGCGGTGAGCGGCTGGATCTCGTCGGGATACGGTCACAGGACGGACCCGTTGACGGGCAAGCGGGCTTTCCATGCGGGCATCGATTTCGCGGGCAGCGCGGGTGCCTCGGTGATCGCTGTCGCCTCCGGCGTGGTGACGCGCTCGGGTTACTGGGCGGGTGTGGGTAACATGGTGGAAATCAATCACGGCAACGGATATGTCACACGCTACGCGCACAACAGGAAGAACCTGGTCCGTTCCGGTGACGCGGTCAAGAAAGGACAACCCATCGCGATGATGGGAAACACGGGGCGCTCCACCGGCTCCCATGTGCACTTCGAGGTAGTTTTTAACGGCAAGACAGTCGACCCGATCCAGTACGTGCGTGTCGATCGATAGCGTTTCGGCGACCAGCATCCGCTGGCTAGCTCGTTGCCTCCCCTTTGTTGGATGCTGCATCGACATTCGACGCCGTTCTGCGTTCGTCTGTCGCGCGGGCAGCCGCTCGTCCCGAGCGCTCCTCATGCCTTGAAATTTCAACGCCCACACCCAATATCCGCCCCAGTGTGCGCCGTGTGTTTGCCGCCGGGCGCGACCCGTGGACCTGAACACATTCCATGATCGGAAAGCTCTTCAAGAAGATTATCGGCAGCCGCAACGATCGGATTCTGCGGCGCATGTCGAAGACGGTCGCTGCCGTCAACGTGCTGGAGCCTGCCATGGAAGTGCTCTCGGACGCGGCGCTTGCGGGCAGGACCGATGAATTCAAGCAACGCGTGGCCGATGGCGAGACACTGGATTCGCTGTTGCCCGAGGCCTTTGCCGTGGTGCGCGAGGTCGCGAAGCGCGTGCTGGGGATGCGCCATTTCGATATGCAGCTCATCGGGGGGGTGTGCTTGCACGAAGGGATGATTGCGGAGATGCGTACCGGTGAGGGCAAGACACTGGTCGCGACGCTGTCCGCCTACCTCAATGCACTCAACGGCCGCGGTGTGCACATCGTGACGGTCAACGATTACCTGGCACGACGCGACGCGCAATGGATGGGCGCCGTTTACGAGGCGCTGGGCATGCGAACCGGGGTAGTGGTGCCCGGGATGACGCCCCAGGAAAAGCGCGAGGCATATGCCGCAGACATCATCTACGGTACGAACAACGAGTTCGGCTTCGACTACCTGCGCGACAACATGGCGTTTGCGCTGACGGAAAAGACGCAACGGGATCTGCAGTTCGCGATCGTCGACGAGGTCGACTCCATCCTGGTCGACGAGGCACGTACCCCGTTGATCATATCCGGGCCGACCGACGACAACTCCGAGCTCTACGTGCGCACCGACAAGCTGATCCCGCGCCTCACGCGCCAGGAGATCGAGGACGGCCCGGGGGATTATTCCGTGGACGAGAAGGCGCGCCAGGCGTACCTCACGGAGGAGGGCCATCAGAAGGTCGAGGAGCTGATGGAAAAGGAGGGTCTCCTGAAGTCGGGTGAAAGTCTTTATGACGCCGGCAACATCACCCTCATGCACCATCTGGGGGCGGCGCTGCGCGCGCACTCGTTGTTCCAGCGGGATGTCGATTACATCGTCAAGGACGGCGAGGTCGTCATCGTGGATGAGTTCACCGGGCGCACCATGCCGGGCAGGCGCTGGTCCGAAGGATTGCATCAGGCGGTGGAAGCCAAGGAAAGTGTGGCGATACAGAACGAGAATCAGACCCTCGCCTCGATCACTTTCCAGAACTATTTCCGGCTCTACGAGAAGCTCGCCGGAATGACGGGAACTGCCGATACGGAAGCCGTCGAGTTCCAGCAGATCTACGGGTTGGAAGTCCTCGTGATTCCCACGCACCTCCCAATGGTCCGGGACGACGCCTCGGACCTCGTGTTCCTGACCAAGACGGAGAAATTTCAGGCCATTCTGGAGGACATCAAGAGTTGCCGCGAGGGCCGCCAGCCGGCGTTGGTAGGCACGGCGTCCATCGATACGTCCGAGTTCCTGTCGCGGCTGCTGAAATCGGAAAAGATCCCGCACCAGGTGCTCAACGCCAAGCACCATGCGCAGGAGGCGGAAATCATCGCGCAGGCCGGGCGCCCCGGCTCCGTGACAATTGCGACGAACATGGCAGGCCGTGGCACGGACATCGTTCTGGGCGGCAATCTGCAGGCCGAGCTCGCCGTGTCGGCTGACCAGCCCGAGGAACACCTGCGCTCGATACGCGAGGACTGGCAGGCGAGACATCAGGCTGTTGTCGACGCGGGCGGGCTGCATATAGTCGGGACCGAGCGGCATGAGTCGCGGCGCGTCGACAACCAGCTGCGCGGGCGCTCCGGGCGCCAGGGCGACCCGGGCTCGAGCCGCTTCTTCCTGTCGCTGGAAGATGACCTGATGCGCATTTTCGCCTCCGAACGCGTTGCGGCGCTCATGCAGAAGTTCGGTATGGAGGAGGGCGAGGCCATCGAGCACCCGTGGGTGACGAGGGCCATAGAAAATGCGCAGCGCAAGGTGGAGGGGCGCAATTTCGACATCCGCAAGCAGCTTCTGGAGTACGACGATGTCGCCAACGACCAGCGCAAGGAGGTTTACTCCCTGCGCAACGAGCTGATGAGCGTGGACGACGTGTCCGAGCAAATCCGCACGATTCGAGCGGAGGTGCTGCAAGAGGTCATCGATACCTATATTGCGCCGCAGAGCTTGGACGAGATGTGGGATGTCGCGGGGCTCGAGCAAGCGCTGTCGCAGGAGTTCGGCCTGAACTGCGAGGTCTCCAGGTGGCTGGAGGCGGACGATACCCTGCACGAGGAGCCGCTGCGCCAACGTGTTCTCGAACGCCTGGAGACGCAGTACAGCGACAAGGAGCACAAGGTCGGGCCGGATCTCATGCGTCACGTGGAGAAAGCCATCATGCTGCAGGTGCTCGACACGACCTGGAAGGAGCATCTGGCTGCCATGGACTATCTGCGCCAGAGCGTGGGGCTGCGCGGCTACGCGCAGAAAAATCCGAAGCAGGAGTACAAGCGCGAGGCGTTCGAGATGTTTCAGGCGCTCATCGAGCGGTTCAAGCGCGAGATCATCGGTATCCTGTCCAAGGTGAATGTCCGTGCCCCCGAAGACGTGGATGCCGTCGAGGCGCAGCGCCGGCGCCAGGCGAAGGTGAACTACCTGCACGCGCAAGCGAGCGCCATGGACGCGGAGTCGCCCGACGACGGCCGCGATGCGCCGCGGATGCCCTACGTCAGGGCAACCCGCAAGATCGGGCGCAATGAGCCGTGCCCGTGCGGATCGGGCAAGAAGTTCAAGCAGTGCCATGGCCGGCTTCAATGATACGGTGGATAGCGGGAAAGACGGCGTGCCGAGTGCACGGCCGCGCGCGGTGACGTACCGATGGCGGTAGGGCTGGTCGAACCTGTACGGCTGGAGGCAGTTCCCGGCGTTCGTCTGGGCACGGCGCGAAGCGGCGCACGCCGGCCGGCGGGTGACGACGTGGTGCTCATCGAGTTGACCGAGGGCGCGCATTGTGCGGCGGTCTTCACGCGCAACGCGTTCTGTGCGGCCCCGGTCGTGATCGCACGCACGCACCTGGGGCGTCTTGCGCCGCGCTATCTCCTCGTCAACGCCGGCAATGCCAATGCAGGAATGGGAGAGCAGGGGTTGCATGACGCGGTCGCTTGCTGCAAGGCGGTGGCGCATTCAACGCATTGCGATGCCGGGCGGGTGTTGCCGTTTTCCACCGGGGTCATCGGCGAGCGCCTCGCCGTGGACGCGTTATCAGGGGCCATACCACAGGCGCTCGCTACCTTGCGAGCTGACGGCTGGATGGCCGCGGCGCATGCCATCCGCACCACCGATACACTCGCCAAGGGCGCGTCACGGCAGGTTGCGCTCGGCTCCGGGACCGTGACGGTCACGGGTATCTGCAAGGGCTCGGGCATGATCCGGCCCGACATGGCCACCATGCTGGCGTTCATGGCGACTGACGCGAGCATAGAGCCCAGTGTCTTGCAGCACCTGCTGGCGGGGGCGGTCGACCAATCCTTTAACCGCATCACCGTCGACGGCGATACCTCCACCAACGACGCCTGCGTGCTGATCGCAAGCGGCGAGTCGCCGGTCGTGGTCGACTCCATCGATGCCGAGCACTACGCGGTGCTGGCGCGTGCGGTGCTGGAGGTCAGCCAGCACCTCGCGCAAAGCATCGTGCGCGATGCGGAAGGCGCCACCAAGTTCATCAGCGTTCGCGTCGAGCGTGCCCGTGACGAGGCCGAAGCATTGCGCGTCGCGTACACCATAGCGCACTCGCCGCTGGTGAAGACCGCCTTCTTCGCCTCCGACGCCAACTGGGGACGCATACTGGCGGCGGTTGGCAGAGCGGGTGTGAGCGGCCTGCAGATAGAAAGGGTGAACATCCACCTCAACGACCTTTGCATCGTTCGCCACGGCGAGCGCGACGCGGGATACACCGAGGCTGCTGGGCAACGCGTGATGTCGGGCGAGGAGATCACGGTCACGGTATCTCTGGGCGGAGGTACCCGGGATGCGGCCGTGTGGACCAGCGATCTGTCGCACGAGTACGTGCGTATCAATGCCGAATACCGCACTTGAGGGTGGGCGAATGTGCGGCGCTGAGCGCATTCACGTGGTGGCCGCGGCCTTGCGCGACACACGTGGGAGGGTGCTGGTCACGCGCCGCGCGAGCGATGCCCACCAGGGCGGGTTGCTGGAGTTCCCGGGTGGTAAGCGCCGTCGCGCGGAGCAGCCGATCGAGGCGTTGCGCCGTGAGCTTGCCGAAGAGCTCGGGATCAGCGTCACGCGCGCCAGGCCGCTCGTTCAGGTGCCGCATGATTACGACGACAGGTCGTTGCTGCTCGACGTCTGGCTGGTGGACCAGTGGCAGGGCACAGCGCATGGACGCGAAGGCCAGCCGCTCATGTGGCAGGCTCTCAGCGCGCTGCGCGCCAGTGACTTTCCGGCGGCTGACGCCCCGATCATCAGCGCTCTCAGACTCCCCGAGTGTTACATGATTACCGCGGAGCCCGCCGAGACGCCGTACCGGGGGCTGCGGCGTCTCCATGAGCAGTTGAAGCGCGGCGTGCGCCTGGTGCAGCTACGCTCCAAGGTGTTGAACGAGAAGGAGCTGCGCCCGCTCACCCGGCAGATGGCTTCCTTGTGCAAGAGCTATGGCGGGCAGCTTCTGGTCAACGCGGATCCGGCGTTCGCGTGCTCCACCGAGGCGGACGGGGTGCATCTGGACAGCACGCGACTGATGTGCGCGAGCACACGCCCTCTCGACCGCTACCATCTGGTGGCCGCTTCGTGTCACAACGCAGACGAGCTGGCCCACGCGTGTGCAATCGGCGTGGACTTCGCGGTGCTCTCACCCATCCACCCGACGCCCGCCCATCCCGACGCCGTGCCGCTCGGCTGGGATGGCTTCCGGTCGTTGGCGTGCTCGGCCACGGTGCCTGTCTATGCGCTGGGCGGCGTAGGGTCGGACGACCTGAGCGTTGCGTGGCAACACGGTGCGCAGGGCATCGCCGCCGTTCGGGCGTTTGCCGACCCCTGAGCGTTCCGTTGCATGGCGTCGGGTCGGAACCCAGACCTTGGTAATGCTCTCGCAGAGACGCAAAGACCGCAAAGAGAAAGGCGGGTTGATGACGGAAAACGAACCGTCAGGACCTGGCGGCGCGCCTCGCTGCGCTCAGCGCTCCAGATACTGGAGCTTGTCGGGGACGTCGTCCCAGTTGGCCGCGTCGGCGGGCGCGTCCTTTTTTTCCGTCAGGATCGGCCACTCCAGCGACAGTTCCGCGTTGAGCTCCAGGAAATGCTGCTCCTCGTCCGTCAGATCGTCCTCGGATACGATGGCGTCCACGGGGCACTCGGGTTCGCACAGCGTGCAGTCTATGCACTCCTCCGGGTCGATCACCAGCATGTTCGGCCCCTCGTGAAAACAATCGACCGGGCAGACCTCCACGCAGTCGGTGTACTTGCACTTGATGCATTTGTCATTGACGACGAAGGTCATTTCTGGAGTCCTGGCGAATTCGAACGCCGCGTATGATAAACCTCTTTATGACGCGTGACGAGCGTGCCGGGTACAGGGGGTCCGACCCCGGGCCGAGCCCCGGGAAAGCCGGGGTCAGCGCTCAGGTCCGCGAAAGCCGGGGTCAGCGCTCAGGTCCG
>CAZSDY010000137.1:0-10373 GCA_964605765.1 uncultured Ectothiorhodospiraceae bacterium
ACGCGCTCACCGATCTCGCGGTTGGTCAGGCCCTCGGCCACCAGGCTCAAGACTTCGCGCTCGCGCTCGGAGAGCTCGCCAAGCGGATCCTCGGTTGGTCCTTCGGTCAGCTCGCGTAGCATGCCGGCGGCGAGCGCCGGCGACATGTAGACGTCTCCGGCGGAAACCTGACGCACGATGTTGGCCAGCTCGCGTGGCGCTACGCCCTTCAGCACATAGCCGCGGGCGCCGGCTTTGAACGCGGCGAGCCACCGTTCCTCCTCGTCATAGACGGTCAGCATCACAACCTTTGTGACCGGACAGGCTTGCGACAACTTTTCCAATGTTGCGAGCCCTCCCTCGCCGGGCATGCCGATGTCGAGCAGCACGACGTCGGGGACGAGATCGATGGCGAGGCGTAGCGCCTCTTCGCCATTTTCCGCCTCGCCCACTACGGTGAGGTCGGCCTCAGCCTCGACCGCCTGGAGAACGCCGTCGCGGAACAGCGCGTGATCATCGGCAATCACGATGCGGATCGGTTCATTCATGAACTGTGGAATCGCCGGTAAAGGGCAGATCGGCCCGCACAATCGTGCCCTGGCGGGCCGCGCTCCATATGAAGAACTTCCCCCCCAGAACCTCGACACGCTCCCGCATGCCCTCGAGACCCAGGTGATTTTCGGTATCGACGGCTTGCGGATCGAAGCCCTGACCATCGTCGCGCACTTCAACCTGCAGTTTGTGGTCGATGATGTCCAGCAGCACGCATTGATTCACCCCACCGCCATGCCGGAAACCATTCCCCAGCGACTCCTGCAGCAGGCGAAACAAACTGATTTTCACCAGCGGCGGCGCGTCCTCGGGCGCGCTCCGGATTGTCAGCTGAACCTCGAGGCCCGAGGTGTGCTCGTAGTTGCGCACCACGCGACGCGCGATATCGGCCACAGACATGGTCTCAACGTCTGGCAGCTGCAGCCCTTTCGACATCGACCGCATGTCCTGCAACGAAGAATTCAGTGCCTGTTGGAGTGTCCTGAATTGCTCGCCCACCGTATGGCCCCTGCTGCCGATCCTCGAGTTGCAGCCGCTGCAGACTTCCTCCAATTGTTCCAAACGCATCATCGCTAACGCAATGCCCTGGCCCGCGCCGTCGTGCAGATCAACCGCAATGCGGTGCAGGAAGCGCTCGTTGCGCTCTGTCGCGCGTCCCGCTGCGCCGGCTACCCTCTCATAAAGTTCCTCTTTCTGCCTGAGCAGGCTCGTGAGTTGGGAAACTTTCTCCTGCAGTTGTTTCTGGTGGGTGATGATGGTGTTGCTCGCGCGCCTCATCAGGGTGGCAAGGAGCAGGTACATGACCGCCGTTACCGCGAGCACTGCCATCCAGCTCTGTCGCCGGGCCGCGCCGATGGCGTGGGCGAGAACCTCGTTGGTCTGAGAGAGTTGCGAAACTGCCAGGATCGACTGGGTCTTGGGATCGCGTACCGGCGCGTAGGTTTCGATAAGCGCCGGCCGGCTGGCACCCCCGTTCTTGTGTTCCTGGTCGTTGCGCGCCGAGACGTGCGATCGGGTCTCGCCGCGAAACGCCGCTGCGACCGCTGGTCCTGGCTCAAACCGGCCGCCGATCGAGGTGACCTTGGTGCTGTAAAGGATGCGGCCGTCGCTCGACCAGAGTGTGAACTCGACGATGCGCTTTCCCAGTTTGGTCCCGTACAGCAGTTTGTCGAGGGCAACGATGTCTGCGTCACTCAGCAGTTCACCGTCCGCGAGCGACTCAACACGGTTGGAAAAGACGCTGTCCACATAGAGAGCGAATAGCTCCCCTTCGTGATAGAGCACCCGCTGTTCGCTCGCCCTGCTGAGCCACGTACCCATGACCAGCATGCCGCTCAGCAGCACAGTGAACCCGCCGACCTGCAGATAGCGGCCAAAATTCATGCGAGCGAAAGACCCATCGCGACCGCCGAGGCTGCTCATAACAGTGACAACCTATCATAAGGGTATTTGCACCGCTAGAAACCAAGGTCCCAACATGACCAGGGACCAAGGTCCCAGCTACATAGGGACCAAGGTCCCGGCTGGATAGGGGCTGATGACCCAGCATAGATAGGGAGAAGGTCGGAGTCAATTCGGGCACATCGCCCCTTGTCGGGTCGATCGCGCTTTCTGCATGATTGTCCCCACACACACCCATGAAAGTGTATGAACGATCCAGAGCTCCTACGGGGTAGTTCTAAACGAGAGCCGGGATTGGTCATCAAGTCCTTGATGCGAGGAGGTTAGCGATGAAAAAGCTTCTTGTCAGGTCAGCCATCGGCAGTGGACTGGTGCTGTTTTCCTTCGCCGCGTTTGCCGCGCAGGTGGAAGAGTTACAGACCCTCTTTGGAGAGGTCATATTTGGCGGGTTTGCCCTGGTCGCTATCGCAATGGTCGTCATCGGGGCATTCAAACCAATGCCAGAGGACAAGAGTGCAGCAACTTTGCACACCTTGTTAAGTGAAGCCGATGCGACACATTCGGTTCAAGCCGATGCTTTGGTAATGGACTGCATCACCATGATGAACGAGCCGGGGTGCGATTCCCTGCTGGTTATGGATGACAAAAAGCTTGTCGGTATCTTCACCGATCGGGATGCATTGCGTAAGGTGTTGTTTCCCGGACGCGATCCCCGCCGCACGCGAATCTGCGAGGTGATGACGCTGGATCCATGCTGCTTCTCGCCAAAGACCACCATCGGCGCTGCAAATGAGTTGATGACCAGGAGGCAGTTCAAGCACCTGCCGATCGTGGAAAACGGCAGGGTACACGGGGTCTTGTCGCGCCGCGAGCTACGGCGGTGGTTGTACAAGGACCAGCGGGCAGGTAGGGCTCGGGAGCCTCTCAAGCGGGCCGCTTGACCTCGAGCGTGCATACCGCCGTCAGTCGCGAAATTCCGCCAAGTTCTTTTGTGCACACTTCAAGGACGTAACAGCCGAACCATGTCAAAGAAGCTGGTGTCACAACAAGGAACGCCTATCGTCGACCCTGACGTGAAGCCGCCCTCCCACCGCGAAGCCCGACCGGGGAGGGCGGCGAAGTCCCAGCGGTCGTTCAGATCCTCGCGCCGTGGCTTTCTCAAAGACACCAGCGCCCTCAGCGTCGCCTCGCTCATGGGCACGGCAGCGTTGCTGACCAACTCCGACGATGCCCAGGCGAAGACGGAGTGGGCGGAGTGGTTCCAGGGCAACTACCGCCTGATGACAGAAGAGGAGAAGGTGAAGACGAAAGCGCGGCTGGAGCGGCGTTACTCAGCGGAATACGATCGACCGGTTACGGTCGACATCGCGCCAACCCAGGAAGGGGTGCTATTCGGCTATGCACTGAATATCCAGAAATGCATCGGTTGCCGTCGCTGTGTCAAGGCCTGTGTACAGGAGAACAACCAGTCCCGCGGCGGCGCTCGGGAAGTCGAATGGATTCGCGTGCTCAAGATGGAAAAGGGCACGTACAGCGCTGAAAAGATGGACCAGGGCTATCCCGATCCTGGCGGCATCCAGGTGGGGGGCAATGCCTACAGCGCGGTCGGGGTCACCCTGGAAGGCGAGCACTACTACCAGCCCGAGCAGGTCCCCGAAAAGGACGCCTTTTACATGCCGATCGCCTGCATGCAGTGCGAGCGGCCGCCCTGCGTCAAGGTCTGTCCGGTGCGAACGACCTGGCGCGAGCCCGACGGCGTCGTGGTGGTCGACTACAACTGGTGCATCGGCTGCCGCCAGTGCATAGATGCCTGTCCGTACTGGGCGCGCCGTTTCAACTGGGGCAAGCCAAAGCTTCCCAAGGAGGAGATGAACCCCAAGACGCATTACCTCGGCAACCGGCCGCGCATGAAGGGTGTGGTCGAGAAATGCACGTTCTGCATTCAGCGCACGCGCCACGGACGCTACCCGGCCTGCGTCGAAGCCTGTCCGGTCGGCGCACGCAAGTTCGGCAACCTGCTCGACCCAGACAGCGAAGTGTCCCGTATTCTCGATCGAAAACGCGTGTTCACGCTGCGGGCTGACCTCCACACCTACCCCAAGTTCTTCTATTTCATGGATTGACTGGGCCTGTCCATGAAAAAACTGATCAGATTCGGCATGGATTATGTGTCCTATGTCGTCAGGGGTGGCCCGGGGTTCTATGCCTGGTTGGCCTTTCTCGGGGTCCTGATAGCGATCTGGGCCTACGGCTTTGGCGTGGAGGTGTACGAGGGCCTCGCCGTCACCGGTCTCACCAACCAGGTGAGCGATGGCCTGTACCTGGGCAACGTCGTCTTCCTGGTCGGCGTGGCCGCCGCAGCGGTCACCGTGGTGTTCCCGGCCCATGTATATCATCACGAAGCGCTGCACGAAGTCACGGTGCTCGGAGAGATGGTGGCGATCGCCGCCGTCATGATGTGCAACCTGCTTGTACTTGCCCACATGGGCCGGCCCGATCGGCTCTGGCACCTGCTCCCGATTGTCGGTATCTACAATCTCCCCAATTCGATGATCGCCTTCGACGTCCTGGCGTTGAACGGCTATCTCGTTCTCAACCTGGTGGGTGGATTCTATTTTCTATACAAGAAATACACCGGCGACCGCATAAACATGAGGTGGTATCTGCCGTTCATCTACGTCTCCATCGTGTGGGCGTTGAGCATACACACGGTGACCGCATTCTTTGTCAACACGATGCCTGCGCGCCCGCACTGGAACCATGCGCTGATGCCCATTCAGTTCATCACGACGGCTTTTGCCGCCGGCCCGGCGCTGATCATTCTGATGTTCCTCGTCATCCGCAGGAACACCAAGCTGTGGATCGCCGATGCAGCGATCAACATGCTTTCGACCGTCGCGACCTTCTGTCTCGGAATTGCACTCTTCCTGCTGATGTCCGAAATCGTGACCGAACTGTACCTGCCGGGCGAACATAGCCTGGGCCTCAAGTACCTGATGTTTGGCATGCACGGCCTCAATACTCTCGTCCCCTGGTTCTGGGCTTCGCTGGTGGCGAGTGTCGTCGCTTTCGTGATGCTACTCGTACCCCGCGTGCGCAAGAATTACCGGCTTCTTCCGATCGCTTGCGCGCTTGCTTTCGCCGGGATCTGGGTGCAAAAAGGCATGGGATTGCTGGTGCCGGGATTCATTCCCTCACCCATCGGCGAGTTCACCAATTACTCGCCGACGGCGATCGAAGTTTTCGTCACTTTGGGGACCTGGGCCATCGGCTTCTTCATGCTCACCATTCTGGTGAAGGGTGCAGTCGGGATTCTGCTCGGGGAAGTGAAGTACGCAAGCGCGTCATGGGAAATCCGTCGCGATGTTGAGTCTTTTCACCGACTGGACCCCGAGCCGGCAAGGATGCATCCGTGGGCGCCAACGGATGACCCGGGCGCACGCTTGGAAGCGGGCAGCCACCCAAGGCGACGAAGGCGCACGCAGCGCCAAGGCCGCCGCGAGCTCGCAAGAGGGGCACGCAAGCACTCATGAACACAGGTGCGTTCCATAAGCTGGCTCTGGCACTTCTCTGCCTGGCAGCGTCGTCTGTCCTCGCCGAGGACGAGACATGTTTCGAAAGCCGAAAAGGCGCCTCCGAGGTGACTCCGCACAATATCCATGACGGTCTGCCGAGTGAGAAGTGCTCGCCCAAGACCGGCGCGGTGCTGTGGTGGGGCGATCCCTACGATGACACGATCGACATGGGTAATGTGCCAGAGGGTTATTCCCATGGTCAGGCCGTGGTCAGGCCGCGCGAGGACAAACTGGACCTGATGGCGATGTGTGGGGTGGACTGCCATGAGGGCACCTTTCCGCCGCCGCCGAAGGACAAGAACCCGCGGCCGCTCACGATGCACGAGGATATCGTGCCGGACGCGCTCAATCTTCAGCATGGCCGCGGCGCCATCTGGTGCCTGGATTGCCATCATCCGACCGTGCGCAACAAGCTGCTGGACAACTTCGGCAATCCGATCAGCTTCAACGAACCGCAGAAGCTATGCGGCAAGTGTCATGGCTCGATTCTGCGGGACTGGCGAGACGGTATCCACGGCAAACGCATCGGGGAATGGGCGACCAACGGCAAGAAGCGCTGGTTCGTGTGCACGGAGTGCCACAACCCGCATGACGTTCAGCAGGGCGCGAGGAACAGCGGGTTCGCGCAGCTCGAACCGGAGCAAGCGCCCGTGCTGCCCAAGGGCTTGACCAGTGCTGATCACGAGCGCCATGAGCACCCCGACGCGACCCCTTCCGCGGCTGATCGATTCGTCCAGCGGCTGAAGCGCTGGCTGAAGAACGTGCGAGACCGTGGCGTGTTCTCATCGGATACTGCTCGCGACCCGGACGCACCTGCGTGATGAACCCGAAAACCAGGATTTTCTTCGGTCCACCGCTCGCGCTTCTCACCGCGGCCCAGGCCAATACGATGGAGATCAGCGGAAAGATCAACCGCACGGCGGAGCGCTATCTGGAGATGATGCGCCATCACGGCATCGACCTGTCGCCGGCCGAGCGCGCCTGTGTCGCGCATGTCTGCAACTTTGGTTTCATGGCCCCGCATGAAATTCGCGAACTGGCTTTCGAGGTGAGGCAGACCGAATTCCAAAGCGAACGACTGGACAAGGAGGCATTGGCGGCAAAACTCGAAGCTGCCAGTTTTGCGGATTTGATTGCGGTGGTAGAGGACCTGGGATTTTGAAAACCAAGCAAGTCAATCAAGGAGACAAGTCGTGGGCATTCATCCAGTAACGATAGTCGTTTTTGTGGTAATAGCGACTGCGGGCGTCTTGGCGGGCGTCGGGTTTGAGAGCACGGCCATCGCAGTCGCTGCCATCTTCCTCGCAGTCTTGTTTGTTCTTTCCTTCCGCGTGGCGCGTCAGTGGCAAAAGGCGGTGATTCTCAGGCTTGGAGAATATCTGGATTTGAAGGGCCCGGGCGTCTTCTTCCTTCTTCCCATCATCGACACCGTTCCTTACTGGATAGACCTGAGAACGATTACAACGCCCTTCAATGCCGAAGAGACGCTTACCAAGGACAGTGTTCCCGTGGACGTGGATGCCGTCCTCTTCTGGCGCGTGGTTGATCCCAAGAAGGCGGCCGTGGAAGTCGAGAATTATCGGCATGCCATCGCCTGGTCGAGTCAGACCGCTCTGCGGGACGTGATAGGCAGAACCGACCTTTCCGACATGCTGAGGGGCAGGGAAGAAATAGACAGGGCTCTCTGCGAAATGATCGACCAAAGGACTGAAGCATGGGGCATCAAGGCACTCTCGGTGGAAATCCGCGACGTGACGATACCGGAAGGCCTGCAAAATGCGATGTCCATGCAGGCTCAAGCGGACAGGGAGCGCCAGGCGAGGGTGATCCTGGCCGACTCGGAACGCCAGGTGTCAAGGGTTTTTGAAGAATCCTCCAAGGCCTACGTCGATAACCCCACCGCGCTTCATCTTCGGGCGATGAACATCCTGTTGGAAGGAATGCGGCAGAACTCCACCATCGTTATTGTCCCGTCAAACGCCGTGGAAACGATGGGCCTGGGTTCAATGGCCGGCCTGACTTCACTGACAAAGGGGTTGGCGGACACACCCGGCGCCAAGCCCGCTGCAAACTTCCCGCAGGATAGCGCAGGATAGGCAGGCACAGGGGCGTCTTTGCACGCCCCTGCGCTGTTGCTCGTCTGCCATGGCAGGTGAAGAACCGCCCGCCGACGTGCACGGCGCGGCGCGGTGTTGAGCGGGGGCGATAGCGAATTGACGCCGCGACATCCCGCCTTGTGACGAATCTCGCTTGCGCCCAGAATCTCCCGCGCAATGGACGCGTAGTCAGGGGAGGCTGGAGATGAAATCGCAATACCGGGTCGTGGTCATCGGTGGGGGCGTGGTCGGCGTTTCAGTGCTCTACCACCTCGCCAAGTTCGGCTGGAGCGATGTCGCGCTGATCGAGCGCTCGGTGCTCACCGCGGGTTCGTCGTGGCATGCCGCCGGCGGCGTGCACGCGCTCAATGCCGACCCCAACATGGCCGCATTGCAGGCCTACACCATCGACCTGCTGTCCGAGATCGAACGTGAGAGCGGGCAGTCGATCGGCTTGCACATGACCGGTGGCATTACCGTGGCTTCGGCGCCGGCGCGCTGGGATTGGCTGCAGTCGGCGTATCGAATCTTCCAGACCGTCGGCATCGAGGACTGTCACCTGATGACCCCGGCGGAGATCGCCGAGAAATGTCCGATCATGGATGTCACTGGCGTGCTCGGTGGTCTGTGGGCGGATCGCGAGGGCTATGTCGATACCACCGGCACGGTGCATGCGTATGCGCGCGCGGCGAAGATGCGCGGCGCCGAGGTGATCGAGCACAACCGCGTGCTGGAACTCAACCAGCGCCCGGACCTGAGCTGGGACGTGGTCACCGAGCGGGGCACGGTGATTGCCGAGCATGTGGTCAACGCCGGCGGACTGTGGGCCAAGCAGGTCGGACGCATGGTCGGACTCGAACTGCCGGTGTCGCCGCTCGAGCACCACTACCTGGTGACCGAGTCGGTTCCCGAGATCGCAGCGCTCGATTTCGAGGTGCCGATGATGGTCGATCTCGAGGGTTTCACCTACGCGCGCCAGGACCAGCACGGGATGCTGGTCGGCATCTACGAGGTGAACCACCAGCACTGGAGCATCGACGGCGCGCCGTGGGACTACGGCATCGAATTGCTGCAGGAGAATACCGACCGTATCGGTGACGAACTGTCGATGGCCTTCGAACGCTACCCGGTGCTGCAGCATGCCGGGGTCAAGACCTGGGTCAACGGCGCGTTCACCTTCTCGCCCGACGGCAACCCGCTGGTCGGCCCGGTGCGCGGGGTGCCGAACTACTGGTGCGCGTGCGCGGTGATGGCCGGCTTCCTGCAGGGTGGCGGAGTGGGCAAGGCGCTCGCCGAATGGATCATCCACGGCGAGCCCGAGTGCGACGCGTGGCCGATGGATGTCGCCCGTTACGGCGCCTACGCGTCCAATCGCGAATACATCCGCCAGACCACCGGGCAGTTCTACTCGCGCCGCTTCGTGATGACCTACCCCAACCAGCAGTTGCCGGCCGGGCGGCCACTGAAGAAGGCCCCGGCGTATGACGCGATGGACGCCGCCGGCGCGCAATGGGGTTGTAGCTGGGGTCTCGAGGTGCCCTTGGTGTTCGCACCGCCGGGGTTCGCCGAGACGCCGACGCTGAAGCGTTCCAACGCGTTCGAACTGGTCGCCGAGGAATGTCGCGCGGTGCGCGAGCGGGTGGGCTTGCTCGACATCAGCGGCTTCTCGCGCTTCGAGGTCACCGGCCCGGGGGCGCGGGCGTGGCTCGAGCGGGTGATGGGCGGGCGGGTGGCGCGGGCGGGGGGCGCGCGGTTGGCGCCGATGCTCTCCCCCGCCGGGCGATTGCAGGGCGATCTCACGGTATTCGACTGGGGCGATGGGCGCTGGTGGATCATGGGTTCCTACTACCTGCGCGAGTGGCACCTGCGCTGGTTCGAGTCGCAACGCGACGCGGCGCGCGACGGCGAGGTGGCGATCACCGACATCTCGGACGCGACGGTCGGATTCTCGCTCGCCGGCCCCGCCGCGCGCGAAGTCCTGGCGTCGCTCACGCACCAGGATGTAGGCCACGACGCGCTGCCCTTCATGGGCTGCGCGACCATCGATGTCGGTCTGATTCGGGCCCGTGTCGGGCGGTTGTCGGTGGCCGGAGAACTCGGTTTCGAGATCAACTGCCATGCCGCCGAGCACATCACCTTGCGCCAGATGCTGCTTGCCGCCGGCGCCGACCACGGCATCCGCGAGTACGGATACTACGCGCTCAATTCACTGCGCCTGGAGAAGAGCTTCGGTATCTGGTCGCGGGAATTCACCCAGGGCTATACCCCGGGAATGACCGGCATGGATCGCTGGATCGCGTTCGACAAGGGGGACTTCGTGGGCCGCGAGGCCGCGCTTCGCGAACGTGACGAAGGCAGCGCGCCGCAGCGCCTGGTCACCCTCGAGGTCGACTCGGAAGACGCCGATGCCTCGGGCTACGAGCCGTTGTGGCATGCCGGCGCGCGCGTCGGATTCATCACCTCGGGCGGCTACGGGCATACCGTGGGCAAGAGCCTGGCGATGGCCTTGATCGAGCCCGCGCTGGCCGTGCCCGGTACCGAGTTGACCACCCACATCGTCGGCGTGGAGTGCCCGGCGCGGGTCATCGAACCGAGCCCACACGATCCGCGGGGGGCAAGATTGCGCGGATGAGGTGCGCTGACCCCGGGGCCGGGTCCGGGTAGCGGACAACGGTTGCGTGGGGGCGTCGAGGCGCGGAGTTGCGGGCATCGTGTCCGTGCCACTCACGCCCGAGCGTTGGTCAGCGCAGGGCTGACAGGTTCGCAATCA